>NZ_JBFAXQ010000002.1:0-506365 GCF_040680855.1 Kribbella sp. NPDC051952 | reverse complement strand
CTCCGCAGCTGGGATTGTCGCCGTATGTCCAAAGTGCCACCCATGAAGGCATCGTCAATGTTCCGATCTGGATGTGGGTCAGCGATCCAGGGGCGTAGCAGGGTCCCTCCCGCAACTCGTACTGGGCAGCGTCGAGGTTCCACAGCAGCTTGTCGGTGGGCGCAGAGGTCTCCAGGCGGCCGTCGGCGTGCAGGACGGTAATGCTGGCGAAGTCGACACTCGGCAGGACTTCGACCGCGGCCTGGGTGATACGGCTAAGCGTGTGATCGAGGTCGCCAGGCGTCAGAGACTTCGACAGCCTCTGCATCGTTTCGAGAAATGGCGCTACATCCATTGGATGCCAGTACCCCCTATCCCTTTTCTGATCCATCCAGCGCGATGACGGCCGCGCCGGCGGTTGGGTTCACGAGCGGGCCGTCACCAGGTGAGGGTCAAGTAGTCGTCTCCGCGGGTTCTGACCAGTGCGACGGTTGCTTCGTCGCAGAGGCCGTGCGCGGTGAGGCCGATCTGCCAACGGGCGTTGAAGGACAGGATCCAGGCGGCCGCGCCGGCGGCGGTTCGCTGCTCCTGATCGGTGAGCGGCTTGGCGCGAGCGGTGTCGTAGTCGCGCATGAACATCGCCACCTCCTCGGGAGTCGACAAGCCGCCGCCGCCCGTTGAGCTGGCGGCATAGGAGGCCGCGGCGAAACCCGCGATGACGGCCTCGGTGTCAGCGACGAGCTCCCAGTCGAACGTCCCGGTCAGCACATTCCCGATCGTCGTCGTGTTACCGGCGTACCAGTCGGCGTGACCCACGACGACGTTGCCGGCGTCGCGATGAGCCAGGATCTGGTACGCCGCCCGTTGTGCGAAGGTGTCGAGCCACTCGGAACCACTCTGCGTTGTCCGGAAGTCGACGATGGGATCGTGGGGGACGGGCCAGGGCCCTGCCTGGTACTGGCACCACGACGGCCCGGGACCCGCCTTTCGCACCAGGTCAGGCCGGCGACGCAGGATCTCGATGTGTTGGGCCAGTCCGTCGGCCAGCATCATCCGGCCGGCTGGATCACGACCGTTGGGCGTCTTGCCGTCGGCCAGCGTCTCAGCCGTCAGGACGCGGCCCTCGATCTCGTCGGGTCCCGCCAGCGGAACGGTGCAAGGGAAGTTCGCTTTCACCAGCAGACGCTGCGCGTCGTTGACGAGCCGGATGGCGTCGAGGTCAACCGGTGGCCGATGTGTCTTGATCACGACGGCACGACCGTCCGCGAGTTCGACGGCCCAGACAACGTCGATCCGCCCCGCGCGAAAGCGAACCCGCGCGATGGAGCTACCTAGCAGGTCCGTCACCCACTCGTCGAGAAACACCTGCACCTCGAGCGACGTCACTGACCCGTAGACGGCGCGCTCAGTACCGCTGATCTCTGACAGTTCGGTCTTGTCAGCGGCACTGTCGATGGACTCCACGCTCCAGAGCATGCACCTGATGCGGGCTCCGCGGTACCGCAAGGCCCGCCGGCCGATTGCTGCCGGGTACCGGCAGGCATTTGATCCCCTGTGAGGAGAACCTGTCGTGAATGCCACAGATACCGATGGCCGCGATGTCGTCGACGTCCTGACCGCCGACCACCGCGAGGTCGAGGGACTGATCACCGAGATCCTCGCCGGCCGGAGCAGCGACCGTCAGCGTGATCTGGCTGACCAGTTGATCGCTGAGCTGGTCCGGCATGCGGTCGCCGAGGAGATGTTCGTCTATCCCGCGATGCGCGAGCATCTGCCCGACGGTGACAGCGCGGTGAAGCACGACGTCGAGGAGCACAAGGAGCTGGAGACTCTGATGAAGCAGCTCGAGGGCGCCGAGGCCGGACAAGCGGAGTTCCTCGATCTGATCTCCCAGATCCAGAACGTGCTGGCCGATCACGTGCGCGACGAGGAGAGCGACCAGTTCCCGCAGCTTCGCGCGCACCTGCCGCAACACGAGCTGACCAGCCTGGCCGAGAGAGTCGAGTTGGCGAAGAAGGTCGCACCGACCCGGCCACATCCGTCGGCCCCGAACAGTGAGTTGTTCCACAAGCTGGTCGGACCCGGTGTGGGGCTGGTCGACCGGCTCCGTGACCGACTCGCCGACCGCTCCACCTGAGGTAGCAGGTCAGATCAAGCGTTAGCGGCTTGATTCAGCTGGCGACGGCGTACAGGTCGGACGGGTGACCGGCTGAACCGCTGAGGTGGGGTGCGGGGTTGAGGAGCCGGATACAGGCTCCGGTGCGGTCGGCGAAGACGGCGTACCGGCCGAGCGGGCTGGGTGCCGGCGCGACCAGCCAGTCCAGGTCGCCGTGGGCCTCGAAGAACGCGTCGACGTCACCGACGTCGTACACGCCACCGGACCCGAGTGCTCCTTCGGCCGGATCCCGGACCAGCACGATGGTCGCCTCGCCGCCCACCGGGGCCAGGAGCGCCGTGTCATCGTCCGGCCATGCCACTGCTTCCAGGCCGATGCTGCGGTAGTAGTCGACGCTCGCGTCGAGGTGGTCGACCGGCCGGAGTTCGAACAACAGCTTCATTGCGTTCCCTCCTGAATTTCTCGAGTTCTTGACGTCCCACCCCCGGGCGGCCGCTGCTGCCGGGCTTGGCGTACTGCGTCGGTCTGGTCACCGACCGCGGAGATGCGTTCAGCCAGGCCAGGATGGTCGTGGCTGAGTTGTGGCCCGGCATCGGCGAGTGGTTCGAGCAGGGCCGCGGAGTCGTTGCTGCTCAACGCGTCATGCACCCGGCCGACGCTGACCTGCGCGGCCCGGTCCGACCCGCCGGCGGCGACGACTTGACCGGCCAGCAGGCGCAGGTCGGCGGCGTTGTCGTGCGCCCAGGTCGTGACCGCGCGGTCGCTGGCGCGCTTGGCCCGCGCGGCCTCGACCCGTTGCTCGCCGTTCATGGAGGGGTCGGCGCCGTTGGGCTTGATCCGCAGGTATCTGCGCTCGGCCGCCTGCCTGCTGGCCACCCCGAGTGCGGGTGCCAGTTGCACCCAGCTGACGCCTTCGGCGCGTGCGGCGTCGATCAGCTGGGGCTCCCACTGGTTCAACCGGTCCCGCAGCATCCGCAACCGGGTCAGCGCTTCCAGGACACCACCTGATTCCGGCTCGTCCAACCGGGTCAATACGTCGGTGACGAAGGCGAGCGCCGCCCCGGCCTCATCGGCCTGATGGGCGGGATCGGTTCCGGTCATGGCACCTCGCATCGGTGGTGGCCGCAGGCAGTACGGCGACGGTCAGGTGTCGAGCTGTTTCGCCTCGGAACCGGTCGGGTTGATCGAGATCTTGCGAGGCTTGGCCTGCTGGGCCACGGGGATCCTCAACGTCAGTACGCCGTTGTCGTACGCCGCTTCGATCCGTTCCGCGTCGAGCATGTCTCCGAGGAACAACTGCCGTGAGAACACCCCGAGCGGTCGTTCCGCGACCTGCATCTCCACCCCGTCGCCGACCGGCGCTGGGCGGCGTTCGGCTTTCACCGTCAACACGTTCCGCTCGACGTCGAGATCGATCGCCTCGGCCGATACACCGGGAAGGTCGAACGCGACCACGTACTCGTCACCGGAGCGGTAGGCGTCCATCGGCATCGGGTTCGGCTTCGACCAGGTCCCCGGCGTCGCGTTGCCGCTCATCAACTGGGCCAGCCGGTCGAACTCCCGGAACGGGTCAGTGCGCATCAACATGCTCCACCTCCTGAGAATCGACATCATCGGGTGTCAACACGCAGTACTTTTCTAACATGTCATCGAATGGATGACAACTCCTATGTCGTCCATCCGATGACATCCTGGTCAGGGTGAATCCGCCAGATGAGGCTCTTCGCGCGGGCCGTCCAGTTGAGCTTCGAGGGGAGTGGCGCCCAAGACGCTGCGTAGGCCGGCTCGGCCGCGATGGATTCGGCTTTGCACGGTACCGAGCTTGATGTTCAGGATCGCGGCGATCTGCAGGTAGGTCAGGTCTTTGATATCGCGCAGAACGACGGGGTCACGCAGGTGTGGCGGGAGGGCGTTGAGCGCTGTCCGCAGGTCGTCGTCGAGGGTGCGGTTGTCGAAGATCTCGGCCGGCGACGGGTCGGGGCTTGCCAGCTTGTCCCAGGTCTCCGCGGGCAATGCTTCGAATCTGGTCCGATACATCGATCGGAGCCGGTCGCGAAACAGGTTCAGGGTGATGCGGTACAGCCAGCCCTCGAAGTTGCCGGGCGTGTAGGTGTGGAGATAACGGAAGACCCGCAGAAACACGTCCTGCGTCAGGTCCTCCGCGTCGTGACGATTTCCTGTCAGCCGATAGGCGAGACGGCGCACCATGATCGAATGCTCACAGTAGATCTCGTCCCATCGGATGGGGACGATCTCGTCCTGCAGCGTGGCACTCTCGGCACCGATCAGGCGAACCGCGCTGACCTGTTCGATGGACACCGGCCTGACCTCCTGGCTCCGTTGTTGGTGGCTGTTGATGTATCGAGACCGCAGATTGCCTTGGGCAATGAAGAGCCAGGACCCGGGCGGGTCAGTGGGTCATCGAGCCTCGCGCGGGCAGGCCGAAGATCCGGCGTCGCACCCGGTCGAGGACGGCCGGTGGCAGCTTGGCGATCAGGGCGAGCCGGCGTGAGTCCTTGCCGACCAAGTAGCGCGCCCGCGGTCTTGGGGTGGTGATCGCGCGGGCGACGGCCGCCGCGACCAGATCGGGAGGGCTGCCGCCTCGTTCCTGATCGAGGCCTCGACTCGTCACCTTCAGGAACGCCTCGCCGTACAGCGCGCGGCCGCCCGGGCCGAACGCCTCGAGGGACTTGGCAGCGTCGGTCTCGAGCTTGCCGACGGCCTCGGTGTGGATGCTGGCCGGCTCGATCAGCACGACCTTGATGTCCCACGGCGCGAGTTCGAGGCGAAAGGCCTCGGTCAGCGACAGCAGCGCCCGCTTGGCGGCGGCGACCGGGCCCGCGAAGGGAATGGTGATCCGGCCGCCGATCGAACCGATCATGACGATCCTGCCGCCAGCGCGCCGGAGCAACGGCAGGAGCGCCCGGGTGACGATTACGGGCCCGGTGACATTGACGTCGAGTGATCGGCGAAAGGTGTCGGTCGCAACCAGTTCGAGCGGCTCGAACAGGCCGATCCCGGCGTTGTTGACGAGTACGTCGAGGCCGTCGGCGCCGACGTGGGCCGCAACCTCCCGTGCCATCGCGTCCACCTCGCCCTCGGCGAGAACGTCCATGATCAGCGCGTCGAGCCGCCCCGGCGCGGCAGCTCGTAGGAGGGCCTCACCGTCCTGTGGACGACGGACGGTCGCGAACACGTGGTAGCCGTCACCGACGAGCCGGAGCGCGGTCGCGCGCCCGATTCCGGTCGACGTACCAGTCACAACCGCATGCTTGAGCCCGCAGGATTCGCCCATGCGCAGATGCTAAGCACGCCCAACACCCACCCTCATCCGCCAAACGACCAGTCTGGCGATCGCGCTCGAGCGCCTTCGGACTGATCCCGCTGCTCTGCCTGATAACTGGTCGTCCGACGGATTCGATGGCCGGTGCGCACCCCATAAATTCCTCCCGCCGGGTGATTCCGGCCTGAGGAAAGGTGAGGTATGAGTACGATCCGCCGTTTGTCAGCCGCCTGCGCGGCATTGGTCGTGGTGACGAGCGCCTCGCTGGTGCTGGCTACGCCTGCCCAGGCGATGGAGGGATGCCATGGCAACGAATCCGATTCGGTGTCGAACAGCAAGACGATCGCGCTGCCGGGGAAGCCGGACGTGAACCTGGTGGTCAACCTGTGCCTGTACGACGAGACCGGGTTCTACCAGGGGGTGTCCATCGTAAACTGGGGTTCGTCGGTTGGTGGCACGGCCTTCGGGAATCGGTTCAATTACTTCTACTCCGTGGTCTGGGTGCAGAAGAACGACGTCAACAAGTGCTCCAACACGGCCTACCCGGACATCAACGGATCCGACGGCGGCTCCTTGCTCCACAGCTGCAGTTGGGACGCCGCGAACACGTCCGGTGTCAGCGTGGACGGGAAGATCGTCTACGACGTCGCCAATGATGGTAAAGGCGCATACACCTGGCAGCTGACGGGCACCTGATTGATCAGCGACGAGGTCCACGCACGGCTCACGGAACTGGCCAAACGAGCGTTGACGAAGCTTGCTCGGGTGGACGATCCGGGCCTGGCCGCTCGTTCTCGGTGAGCCGGCGGCGAGGGGCCGTTCGGCGTTCGTCGGACTACTCAGGTTCGCCGGGGTCGTCGGCGAGGAGGCGGTTGGTGGCGAGGGTGGCGCGGTCGATGATGGTGCCGTCCTTGATGACGTCGCGGATCTTGCGGTAGTTCTCTGGAGCCGCCAGAGGATCACCGTCGAGTACGACGAGGTCGGCGGCCTTGCCGGGAGTCACGGTGCCGTAGTGGTCGCCCTTGCCGTATGCCTGTGCAACATAAGCGGTCGCGGAGCGCAAGATCTCCATCGGATCCATACCGCGCTCCCAAGCGGCCTGGATCCACAGGAAGTGAGCAGATCCGATCTGAGTGGGCATGTCGGGCACGGAATCTTCAAGGACGCCGGGACGGAAGCCCGGGTGATTCTTCACGCGTTGCCCGTAGGCGAACGCGTCGGTCGTGAGCAGGATCCGGGCGCCGTTGGCGATGAACGCGCGGTCGTTCTGGTCGCTGACGGCTCGTCGGGCTCCCATGTCGGGCTTCGCGTCGGCGAGCCAGGCCAGGTGCCGCTCGGTGAGGAACATCGCCATGCAGGGCAACTGCCTGGCGACAATCTCGTGCATGAGCGGTTCAGGGATCGGATGCCCGCCGGTGATGTCGGGGTGCTGGAGCAGATCGGCGCCGGCCTCGACCTCCATGCGCAGGGACTCGATCGAGGTCGTGTGTGCCTGGACCAACCGGCCTTCGGCATGCGCGGACTCGACGATCCTCCGCTGGGCACTCTCGGAGAAGAGCAGAAAGCCCTCCGTCCGGTGGTCGGAGGCGGCGTACTTGACGAAGTCGACGCCGGTCGCGCGTAGGTAGGCGACAACCGCCGCACCGATCTCGTCGACGGTCAGCGAAATCAGGTCGGTGCCGCAACCGACCTCCCAGAGATCGTTGATGCGCTGCTTGGTCGCGGGCTCGAAGGTGAGACCGGTCTTGAAGAAGTCCTCGGACATCGGGCCGTTGAGGCCGAGGATGTTGCCGGCGCAGAAGAACCGGGCCCCGACCCGCCGACCGCTGTCGATCGCCTCTCGCGCCGCGACCAACGACGCGGCCGGACCCCAGGTGTCGAACACCGTTGTCAGACCGTACTTCAGGGCCATTTCGGCGGCCTCGAACGCCAGTTCCTCGTAACGGCCTTCGAACTCCAGCAGCGTGTCCGGGGTACGAGCCGAGACGAGATGGACGTTCGCATCCATGAGACCAGGGATGAGATAGCTGCCTAAATAGTCGCGCACCTGGGCAGTGGCCGGCACCTGCACCGACGACCCCGGCCCGGCGGCACTGATCAGGCCATCGACCACGAGAACCGTTGCGTCAGGCACCGGATCACCCCCGGTCCCGTCGATGAGAGTGGCGTGCTCCAGCGCAAGTATCTCCGGCATGTCCTCTACGTCTCCTCTGCTTCGTGGGTCACGGCGTCGGGACGCAGCCGTTCGTACGCCGTAGTCGATGACTTGCGGCACGATGCCATTGGGCATCGGAACAGAATTCGCGAGGAGCGCCGATCTCCTGATCTGGCGCCTCTAACGCCTTGGTGCGAGCTCGCTCGGTTGTCAGGGGCGGTCGGGGGCGTTGATGGCCCAGTTGAAGCGTGGGGCGTCGGGGCCGCGGGCGATGGTGACGCGCATCCAGATGGACATCAGGAGTTCTTGTCCGGCTGCGGTGTCGATGCCGCCCAGGTCGATCATTTGTACTGGGCGCCAGCCCATGGCGGCCAGGAGGTCCTGGACTTCTGACTTGGCGGTCTGGTCGTCGCCGCTGAGGAACACGACGTGGTCGCCAGGTACGAGGGATGGGTCGGCCATCACCTTGCAGTTCATCGTGCACAGGGATTTGACGACCCGCGATCGGGGGAAGGCCGCTTGTAGGCGTTGGCCCACGGAGTCGTCCGTGGTGGCGATCGGCCGGGGGAAGCCGCCTTCGACTGGCTCGAGGGCGTTGGAGACATCAAGGATGGTCTTGTCTGCGAGTGCTTCTTCGCCGGCCAAGCCGAGGGCGGCCTGCGAGTGCATTCCGTTCGTGGCGTTGATGATCAGGTCGGCGGCGCGCGCGGCGTCCGCGAAGGAGCCGGTTCGGACGCCCGGTAGTTCCGCGGCGGGATGCAGACTGGCCGAGTCCGATGTTCTTGCGCCCACGGTGACCGTGTAGCCCAAGGCGGCGAGCCGCCCGGCCAATGTCAAGCCCACTTGTCCCGTGCCCAGCACGCCAACTGTCGTCATCTGCACTCCTCACACATTCGCCCGGGCCTAGTCCGCTTCCGCGGACGCGCCCAGGGGCCGGACTGCGAGGCATCGTCTCATGCGCCGGTCTCGTCCTCGGCCTTGGTCAGCGGGCGGATCGGGTCAGTGACCGGTTGATCATGCCGGGGACGTCCTTTCCGGTCGTCTCCTTGCCGACGACACTCGCCACTCCGGCCCCGTGGGTGAACGCGACCGCTACCTGGGCGCCGTACGTGCGGGTGCCGCGACTCTCCCGGATGGTGATGTGGGAGATGCGCCGACTGCCCGCGGCCAGGAGGTATGGGGCCTGAGTCGGGGATCGCCAGAGGGTGGCGGCCACGACGTTCTGCGAGAAGCGGCTGCAAGCACTGGTGTTTGTTGCCGCGGCGACAGGCTGAGCCGCGCGGTTCGGCGTCTCGAGCCGGATCGTGGCCTGACCGCCGCCGGCCCAGGGGTCGAGGCGAAGGCAGACCCAACGTGCGGTGCCGCCGGTGGGGAGCGACTGCTCGGCGAAGGTCCAGTTGTTGATCAGCCTGGCCGATTGGTTGCGCCAGGCATCTAGACCGCAGGCGTGCAGGGCCCACGAGTTGCGGGCCTCCGCGGTCAGCACTTCACGAGGCGGCCGGGCGATCGGCTCGCCGTGCGGAGCCGGCATGTAGGTCAGGTGCGTCGGCATCAGGTCGTCCAGATCAGCCAGTACGAACGCATGCTTCTCGGCGACTGCGGGCGAGCTGCGAAGCTCGATCACGATGCGGCTGCGGCACCCGGCCGCGCCGGCGGCAACCGGGGCGGTCAGTCCGTTGACAGTGGTGAGCGCACGAGAAACCCCATCGGGTACGACGAGATCGCGCACCGCCGAGCTCGCGATCCACGGCGCCAGCAGGTAGCGCCGGCCTTGTGGACCGCGGCTGACGACGAGCGCTGCGGAGGTCATCAGATCGGCCGAGTCGACTCGATCCAGCCGCAAGCCGGCACGACCGTTGGCCTCGGTGTAGCGCCCGATCCGCTGACCGTCGTACGTGACCACGATCTCGGAGCCGTCGACGGTACCGGCGTACAGGATTGATGGCGGGGTCGTTGGTGGGACCATCGACGTACCCGTCGAGGCAGCAATGCCCGCCTGGTTCTGCCAGTAGCGCCACATCCGCCGCTGCAGCCCTCGATCCTGCAGGAGGTCGCCGCGGGCCGGCCACGCACTGAAGTCCAGCTTGGAGGTACGGCGCCACAGGTCCGGCGCGGCCGCCGCGGTGAACGTGACCTCGTCGGAGACATCCGTACTCGTCGCCTGATGCTTGGTGCTGCCGTCACGACCGAGCTGCCAGACCAGAACGGCTGTGATCAGAGCAAGCACTATTAGCACCGCCGGTACGACAAGCCGCGGCTGCTGGCGACGGTTCCACTCCGGAGCCAGCTTCACCGCACAGGGGTCGAAGATCTGGTCGGCCGGCACCGGGATCCTCCGGGCGACGGCCAGGACATCGTCCGGGGCTCCGACAGCGGCGCCCCGCAGTACGTCGATCAGCTCGGCGTCGTCCAGGCCGGACCGGTGCAGCAGCATCCACGCGGCGCGCACCTCGGGCTCGAACCGGTACAGCTCGACCTCGGCCTGCAGCGGCTGCACCGAGTCGCTGACCGGGAAGAACCGCAGTCCGCGGATCCGCATCCATCGTGGCGCGTCCCGAGCCACCAGCGCTTCCTTGATTGCCGCACTGAACAGCGCGGCGGGCGAATCGCCCTCGAGATCCTGGACGACAGCGTGCGCCATCAGCACCCGGCGATGCCGCCCGAGCACGACCGGCGTGGCCAGAAAGGCGACATTCACCAACGCGTCGTACCACTGGGCAACCAGACGCTCGGCACGACCGCGGCGCATGAATCAACTTCCTGTCGGCCCCTGTTACTCGGACCGAGCTACAACGAGTAGCCGTCGATGGCGTTACACGACAGTCACCCGACGCCTCCGTCAGCCATCGCGCTCACCTCGCCGGAGGTCGCGGGCGACCGTCTGGGCCACTCGGCGGCCGGAGACCAGCGCGCCTTGGATCGAACTGGTGTCGCGATAGTCACCGCACAGATACAGTCCAGGTCCTACCTTGGCGGGGGTTGTGAACAGGTGGTCGCTGCTCATCCGCGGCAGGGCGTGCGGGATCCGGTACTCCGCGATAAGTTCCCAGTCGCTCGTCGATGTCTCGTAGAGCTGTTCCAGACGACGCCGTACGTCGTCAGCGGTGTGCTCGCAATCCGGAACGGACGCGCTGATCAGCGAGCGGCCCGCTGGGGCGTACGACGGGGCGACGTCGCTCATGACGACGGTGTTGAGCAGCAGTCCGGACGCGCCGTCGAGCAGCAGAACGGGTCGCGCGAGCGGGGACTCGGGGGCGGCGAAGTACCAGGTCGTGACCGATCGCCACGATGGCTCAACGATGTGGGGGAGGAGACTCGAAGCCGCGGTGCCGTCGGTGGCGATGACGACAGCTCGTGCCGCGACCGTGCCGTCGGCCGTCTTCACGCCACCCTTGCTCACCGACTGAACGCTCGTCGCCGGCCGGAGCGCTCCGTCGGCGACGAGGCCGGCCAGTTCCCGCGGCAACTGCCGCATCCCGTTCGCCGGTACGGCGGCACCACCGCGAAGGAAGCACCGCCAGACCAGATGGAACATCCGCGAGCTGGTGTCGAGCTCCGGATCCAGAAAGACACCGGCCAGGAACGGACGGAAGATCTCCTCGACGGTTCGGTCGGAGATTCGCCAGCGGGCCAGTTCCCGCTTGGTGCTGGTTGTGGGGGCCTGCCGGAGGCGGCCGGCGGGACCGAGTACGTCCCGCAACGAGAACGCTCCCACGCCGAGTGCGTCCAGCGGACGTCCCGCGGCGAACCGGATCGCGGAGCGCAGTCCGCCGGCCTGACGACCCGGCAGGCCGAGGTCCCACCGCTGATCGGGGCCTTGGGCAAGTACCCCGGTGGCGAAGCTCCGAAGGTCGAGCCGATCGAGATCCAGCAGCCGACGCAGCTCCGGATACGCGGGCAGCAGCACCTGGAATCCACGGTCGAGGAGAAAGCCGTCGACCTCGTCGGTCCGGACCCGCCCGCCGACCTCATCGCTCTGCTCGAGCAGTACGACGTGGAGCCCGGCAGCTTGCAGGTGAATCGTCGCGGACAGACCCGCCAGCCCGGCCCCGACCACGATCACGTCAGCTTCTTCCATCATGTCCTCCCCGTCGCGCCGATCCAGCCGCCGCCGGCCCCGATCGGCTTCACATCACAGAAGTCACCAGTACCCACCTATGAACGAATCGACTGCGGCAACAACTCCGACGCGATCACCAAGCGCACATCGGCCAATAAAGCTGCCCGCGGCGAGTTCCGCGGATCTGGCTGGTGCCCGACCGACGCCGATGCTGCGATCGTCCGTTGCTCTCGTCGGCGGGCATTGCTCCGGCCAGCTCGGTGCGACGGGCGAGAAAGACCGGCTGGCTAGGAGATCTCGGCGGCGTACGACGTTATGGCCACGATCAGGTCGTCGTTGAACTCGTAGATGTCACAGGACGAGACGACGGACTTGTCGTCGCCGGCGCCGTCGTAGTGGGCGATGACGTCGATCGCGACCGCGTCAGTACCTGCCACGACCAGAAACCGGGTGAACTCGGTAGAGGTACCGGAGAGCATCTCCGCCGTGCTGCGGCACGCCGCGATAATTGCCTCGCGACCGTCGAAAACACCCTGACCTACTGCTGTCCAACGGGCGTTCGGCGCGATCCGATCGAACGTCTCCTCGAACCGATGCGAAGAGAATGCCGTCGCCATCTGGGTATTGTCCATGGCGCCAGTATCTCCACCGACTGGAGATCGCAGTACCGTCAGCCATGAACGACGAGGACCCCGTCGCGGAGCTCATCGCCAAGTTCGCCGCGCCCATGCAGGCACACATGCGCGGGTGCCCCGCGCGCGCCTCAAGGCGATGCTCGCCAACGCTGTTCAACTCGTCTACGACAAATCGAACTTCGTCGTCATCGACTTCGGCCTGCGCGGCTCCGACGCGATGCTGTCGCTCGCGTGCTTCCGTGAACGCTTCGGGCCGTCGTGAAATCGATGTCAACCAGGCAATGCCTCGTCGGTAGCGCCGCGTTGACTGGCCGCTTGGCGAGTCGCGACGGTTGGCAGTGGGACGATCCGCCGGCTCGGCTGCAATCAGAGTGCTACCCGTTGGGTCTGCGTTGTGGACGGTGTTCGCGACGCGAGCCGGGGCTCAGGCGCGTGCCCGCTTGCCGAGCCTGGGTGGTGCTCGACGACCTTGTCGGGGTTGTCGGGCGCGAGCCGTCACCATTTTGGGGTGTGTGCCGCGATCAGCCGGTGCCCGATTCGCACCAGCTCGGCGCGCGCCGGCCGGGGTCGACTCAAAAAGATCAAACGCTCAAGTACTACCCATTGTGACCATTTTGGGTCATAGTGGGTCTAACGGACACATAATGTGACCGTTGGGGTGAACGTTGATCCGCCGGGATTGGTCGCCGTACACGGCCTGGCGGGGAGTTAAAGGCGAAACCGGCACCCGACCGACCATCGGGGAGCTTCGTATGTCCGATCACTTTGCCCTGCCCGCGCGCCCTCTGCGGCGTCGCCCAGCCGCCGCACCGGCGTCCGGCTTCATCAAGAAAGCCGCAATGCCCGTTGTCGCTGCGGTCATCGCGCTCGGCGCAACCATGTTCGGCGCTGTGCCGGCGCAGGCGGCAGAGCCGTCGGGCGAGTGGTACCAGGGTTACCAGTTCGCGCAAAAGTCCGTGTGCCTGGAGTCGAACATCCCGAACGCACCACTCGCCGCGGTCGCTGCCATGTACCAGGTGAACGGAATCCAGGTCGCCGTCCGATCCGCACTGGGGCAGTGTGCAGCCGCTGGTTTCGCACGGTCCCAATACGTGCCGATCACCGCCTACCAGGCCGACGACAACATGTGTGCGGGTTCTCCGACGACTTACGACAACGGGTACATCGTGCAGGCGGCGGTCATCGTCAACCTGCAGCCGGACACGAAGCTGGCGGACGGCTCAACCCGGTACTACTCGTCGTGCCGTAATGGGGCGGAGTGGACGGACACGTTCGCTCACGAGGTCGGGCACACCTTCGGACTGTCGCACAGCCAGCCGTACTCCACCTCGATGATGAGAGACGGGCACACGACAGACACCTCCGACCGCAGCCAGCTCGGACTCATCTACGCCAACAATCCGGACTGATCGCGGCACCGTCCCATGCCGGAGGCAGCGCTCGGCCACCCGGTATGGGTACGGAAGCCAGGTCCCTCGCCGTCCTCCGGGCTGGGTGGACCACCGCAGAGCGAGAGCCCAGCACTCATTCCACTTCGGCTCCAGTCTGCCTGGTCCAGTAAAGGAACTGGCCGGCGATCCAGCTCCCTCGACTGGACCACCACACGCCGGATGATCCTCTCGCCCTTTTCGGCCGGAGGTGATGAGCGAGTTGTATGCATCGCTGCGGCTGTCGCTGACGTACCACCACGTCGAGCAGATTCTCGACGTTGAGGTCGACCCGATGGCCGACCGTGTGGATAAGGTGCGTGTCCGAGGCGGGACACGCACCTTAACCACACGCCTCGAACTTGACTTCGATTCGCTTGGGCGCACTCCGTAGCTGCCAATTCTCAGATGTCGCCCGTGGCCCTCACCGTTGGCTGCGTGTCCGACCCATATGGGCTGGTGTGCTGCCGGAAGTGACCCGAGCGCGGCGTGAGCGCGTTGGACATTCCTTGGGGCGGCGATGTTCTTCGATCGGCGCGCGCTGATCGAGTTGCTGGCCGTCGAGACGACGGTCACCGCGGTCCAGATCACCTCGACGCGCTGCTGCACAGGGCCGACCCGGGGAAGTCATGCCGGTGCTGCGAGTGATCGGCGCCGACGACCTGATCGCGCGGTCTACTCCCGCGACGCCTGAAGCCGGAGACGAGGCGGCGGGAGCGGCGCAATGACGATGCTGAGCATCGCGAGCAGACCGGCAAGAGCCGTGACCGCGGTCGGCAACCGATCACTTGGCCGACTGGAGCACTGGTCCGCGTACTGTCTGCGTCACCTCCGAGCGTCCCGGCGGCCACTAAGGTTCACGCGGTTCTAGGGGTTGTCCGTCAGTGACGAGAGGGCACGGCAGAGAACCCCAGTGTCGGCGATAGCCTGTCGGCAGAGGGCCTCTGTCACTGTCAGGCGCTGTCCGAGCTGGGCCGTCGAGTGTGGAACCTTGGCGACGTATTTGGCGTCGACGATGCCGTCGTTGTGGGTGAAGAGATGCCGAATGGCCCAGACATCGACGAGTCTGCTCCAAGCCAGATCGCCAACCGCCGCACGTAGGTCCTCGTAGCCTTCTGACACGAAAAGCGTTGCCATGTCGTCGAGGCGTTGGAAGATGTTTCCCTTCTTCCCAAGTTTCAGCGCGGCCTCCGGCACCGCATCCTTGAAGAGGTTGCCGGCGAGGACTTCGACTATGCCGACGAGGTTCTCCAAGGTGTCGACCCAGAGGCGGTCGAACACACCTTGTTCTCGGAGAACGGCGGCGACGGCCAGAGGGAGCGCAGCAAATGCGTCGAGACGTGCTGTCTCGGCGGCGAGGGCGTCGAATGCCACGACAGAGGAGGGCAGCGGACCGCAGGAGGGGCAGAAGCGATGCTCGCCGAAGACGGCATAGCGAAGAGAGCACCGAATGCAGTTGCGGACCCGGACCAGGGCCTCTTCGTCGATACCTGGCAGTGCCTTAGGCGAGAACGGCGTGGACTTGTAGGTGACCTCGATCCCGAATCCAGGTCGAGGACGCGAGCGTGACTTCCGGGCGATCCCACCGAATATCTCGTCGAGGGCGTTACCGATGATCTGCTCGCCTAGGTCGCCCACGGCGCTCTGTATCCGATCCATCTGCTGCTCGGTGAGGAAGTCGCCGGTGTCACCGCGGCCTCCGCAGTAAGCGCACCAGAGCTCGATGTCATCGGGGAGCGCTTCGTAGTCGTCGGCATCGAGCCGGAACAGCGCACGGCAACTGGGGCACTGCTGTCCGAGAAAGCCGTCATTGTCGGTGGGGATTTCGACGCTGAGACTGAAGGTTTCGCCCTGGCGCCCGGCTACGCGCGCTCCAGGTGGCATGCGCAATCCGAACTTGTCCGACCATGACCCACCTGTGAAGCTCATGAGTTCGATTGTGCGCCTGGTCGCCGACAGTTCCGTCACGGACCCGTCGACTTATTGAGGGTTTGAAGTGGTGGATCAGGGTGGGTGTTGTCGTAGTTGCATCGGCGAGGGCACCTAGAGTCGCGGCACCGCCGTCCCGCAGGCGCGTGGCTGAGGCCTCTCTCGGGACGCAGTTCGCCAAGTCGGCCTGCATCCTCGCTCTCTTAAGGTAGTGCGGGCCTAACCTTCTGGCGGACGCGTTGGAGACGGAGGGCGCGCCCGTCTGTCAGCTGGCGCAAGACGCTCGTATGCCATGGCGCTGTCAATGAACCGACCTCCCGTCGAGGCAGGTCAGGCTGACCAGGTAGCCAACTCGACGCGTGGCGCTGGCTCAGACAGGCCCGTTAGGACAGAGCTTAGGCTGTCAATCCATCGGCTGCGAGATGCGGCACTCCGGCCAATTTGTCAGACCCTTCATCTGCACAATCCCGTCGGCCGGCCAGGCCCTTTAACTTCGGCCTGCGAGCGACAGTACGGCGGGCTACGAGTGTCGGTCGGAATCGCCGCGTTCAGTCCAGGTTCGGTTCGACCCCGACAAGGCCGAATTTGCAGGCGTTCATCAGGTTCCAACGGGCCTTCGGGCTCAGGCTGGTCTTGTGGCTACCGCCGCCTTGAAGCTCTGGGACACAGTCGGCGCCCTGGATGCCGATCTGAGCCATCCACAGCGCCGCGTTCCGGACCGCCGCCGCGTCGACCTTGTGCGTGGGCGTCGCTGTGTCCCACACGGCCAGGGTCCAGTCGTTCGGTCCGAATTTCGCCGGGACGCCGTTCAGTGCGTTGGACGAGCACAACACGCGTCCCCGGATAGGTTGCTCGACCGCGCTGTGCAGCGGGTCGTAGGCGATCGCGTTGACTCCGGGGTTCGTGAAGGGGACATCGATGTCCCAGTCGAAGCCGTTGCCGGTGATGTCGGTGGTGATGGTCTCGACGTGGACGGTGTAGCCCACGCTGTGTGAGTTGGTCTCCCCGATGATGTTGTTACAGGGGTTCGCGGAGTCCCCGATGCTCACCAGGTCCGTGACCTTCTCCGGCGCGCTCACCTTCACGTCGATCCGGGCCTTGTAGCCCTGTTTGCTGGTCAGCGTGACCGTCGCGGTTCCGTAGGGCTGTTCGGCCGCGGTCGTCTCGGTCGGGCACACGAACTTGCCGTCGGCATCCTGCGTGGCACCCGGGCAGGATAGCGACGAAGGCGTGGCGGTGGCCGGCGTCGGCGTGGACACGGTAGGCGCGCTGTATGTGCCCGGGACCCCTCCGGGAGTCGCCGACTGGTCGTCCGAGCGGGAGCCGCAGGCAGCCAGGAGCGCGCACAACGCCCCCAGGCCAACGGCGGTCATGGTCTTGCGAATCATGCGGGAACCTTCCGGTCGGTGATCGGGTCGAGCGGGCATGACCTCACCACTCAAGACCTGCCTTCGCTCCGGACTGATACCGGTTGTGCGCAACCGGGTCGGCCGCGCACAACTCCCGGTCTCCGAGCGACCGAGACCCCTACGGTGACCCGGGGGAGAGTTGTCGCTGACTGCTTCGCCCACTCTTGACGCGCTGAAATGGAGTTGGAATTGACGTAGTGGTTGGCTTCGTCGTCGCTTGGGCAGCCGGTAAAGCCCGCCGAGTGCTGAAGATCGTCGACGGTTTGACCGACAACGCGCTGGACGCGGCCGGCGAACGGATCTGGAACGTGGTGGAGCCCAAGTTGGGTCTCGATCCGGCGATCCAGCGGCTCACTGCTGAGGCGCGCACAACCGGCGCGGCGACGAGCGAGATTCGCGCCGCCGCAGCGCAGAGTCTTGCGACCGCGGCGGCGGCCGACCCGCAGTTTAGAGCCGCGCTCCAGGCCGCGATGCCGTCGCTCGAGCACTCTGCTCCTGCATCGCGGAACATCGGTGTCTCCATGGGCAACGCGAACACGATCCATGGCGGCGTCAAGGTCGACCAGAGTCAGAAGATCATCAACAAGATCCGGCAAAACCCCTTCTACGCGGTGCTGGCGGTGGTGGCCCTTGTGCTCGCGGCCTGGGGACTCTGGTCAACCCTCGGTGGCCCTCCCAAGGCCGACGCGAGCACGGTAGTAGGAAACTGGACGGCTTCCGACGGCACCGGCGCCAAGTCCTTCAGCTCTGACGGACAGTGCGACGGCGTCTTCTACAACCAGGGCAAGCCGCTCGACATCGGCGGGCCGATGACCTGCGCCCTCTCGGAGAAGCCGGACAGCAACGGTCTCTACACCCTCCGGGTGACCCAGAGCATGAACAGCGCCACCTACCAACTCCGCTTCGACACGACCGACCACGTTACGGTTTTCGACTCGTCCGGCCGGAAACTGTACGAGCTCGACCGCTTCTGACAGCCGGCGCCATTGCGGCGACATGACAGATGACAACGTCGTCCAGGCCATGTAACCGTGACTGATCGGGCGCGCCGGGGGCGGCTGTCGCGTTGCGGTCAGCATCGGGAGCTGCTGTCGTTGAGGTATGCGGATTCGGCACTGGCTGGCATGGACGCTCCGCACCTGCCGCCGACTGGACCCCGATCGACGATTCAGGAGCCGGACGTCGCTTGCCCGGGCGTGGCCGGACGGTGAGCACACCAGTCCTGTTCACGTCTCGACGATTCAGCGATGGGAGACCGGGCACCTGCCGGTTCCACGGGAGGCGCTCGTACGGTACGAGCAACTGCTGGGGCTGCAGACCGGTCGCCTGACCACAGTGTCGGACTTTATCGGGAGCCTTACGCCTCAACCCCGCGCGCTGGTCTCCGGAAGCGATCTGCAGCAGTTACCGGACGACAGCCGCCGCGTCGGCGAACTGCTTGATCGGACAACGACCGACGCCGTCGTGTCTGGAAGCGAGTGGGATGAGCTGACCCATATCTTGATGCGTTGGCCCGCAACCATGCCGCCGATGACGATGTGGGAAGCGACGGCCCAGCGCCTACTGCTCGAGCTGCTGGCCGCCGATGGCATCGCCTGGGCTCAGCGCTACGAGGCGTTCGCCAGACTGGTCAACCATCCAGCCGGCGGTGCCCCGACGATCGACGCCTGCGCGTCGGCTGCGGCTCTTCGCCACCATCAGGCGATGGCGTCGACGGTTGCCGCGCTGGGCAGCAGCGATCACCACGACTCGATCAGGGCCATGGTCGGTCAAGTCCACAACCCCACCAACGATCGTGCACTCGACGGGGCGATCACCGGCCTCGCAGAAGCGGTATGGCGTGGGCGACTGCAGGCAGCACAGCGAGTACGAGCGATGGACGCGCTCCGGCCACTGTCCGGATCCGGTGACGAGCTGGACTCTCGGTCGACCCGGATCCTGCGCAGACTCTCTGATGGCACACACAAACCGCTGCTGCCGGATCCACTTCCTCCACCTGAAGATCCGCAGCGGAAGTAACCGATCGGGTGGTCCTCCGAACGCTCACTCAGCTCACCGACCCCGACGTCGGCGACGCCGAGGAACTGACCGAACTCGTCCACTGCCTCCTGTTCCATCCTCTCCAGGACAGTCAGCTGGCCGCCGCCTTCACAATCTCGGCCACTCCCTGCCGAACGTCGCTGGCGGCCGCTCTACGTGCGGAGCTCGTGCTGCCCAACACCTTGACCGGTTCGACGCGCTGGAGCACGACGATTCTCATGGCCCTCGGCTTCATCGGGGGCGAACCAGAGCTCCGCCTGGCCGAGCGGATCGTGTTAGCCGGTGGCATACCAACCGAAACCAAGCGCGTTGCCGCGTCCGCACTCGCTCACCTCGGCACCGGCACCCCGACCGAGTGGTGGCATGGTGCGATCAACCAACGGCTGAGCATCCTGACCGCGAACCCCGACCGCGAGGACGATGTCGAGATCCTACGCAGTCTGATCTACAGCGCCGCGACCATCGGCCGTCGTGAAGCACTCGAACAGCTCCGCTCCGACCCGCGCACCACGCTCGACCCCCGCGCAGCAGCTACCTGGTGGTTGGCTCTGCCCAACCATCTCCTTATCAGCGTCAGGACCTAGGCCGCGTCACGGGGGAGCAGTGCATAGTTCGTGACACGCCTCGCGGACTATGTCCATCGTCGCGCCAACCGTTGTGGGGGATGGATGATTGCCAGATATTGTCTGCTTACACGGGCTGGACGGGTGAGTTTGTGCTGAGGCAGCAACTGGCACTCCGGACCGGAGCGCGGATATTCGGCGACCAATCAAGGTTCTGTGCTCGTGCAGTTCGCGGGCTCCGTCGGAGGGGGGCCATCGCATGCACGCCTGCAACCTCGCCGAAGCCGCGGGACGAGGGATCGTCTCGCGCCCCATCGTTGCAGCTCTGGAAGTAGTAAGGCGCGGCCAATGAGTTGTAACGGCCTGGCCAGTTGTACCGATGGGCTCTGTGGGGTGGGTTGATGGCTGTTGTCCTGTTGCAGGTGCCTGAGTTCGCGGCCGAGGAATTGATTGCGGCCAAGCTGGCCGTACGTTCACCAGGAACGCGTAATGGTCCAGAAGCTGCAATGCTGATAGTGACCGCGCTGGGGGCAGTCGCGAACACGGTCGCGATCATCACGTCGGTCGATTCGCTCGGTGAGCTTGTCCGTCGCCTGAGGCGACAGGGCGAACCCGAGGAGCCGGCCGACGGTCGGCGAGGAGTCACAATCGAGGTCACGAGGCCGGATTCGACGAAGATTCAGATCACCATCAAGGGCGGATCTGAGGCAGCGATCGCAGCTGCAACGAAGGAACTAGCGGCGCAATTTGCTCAGCCGGACGAGGAACCGCACTCATGAGCTTCGGCGAGACCTCTCGACGCCTCCGGGCGTACTGGCTGTTCTACAACGCGGTCAAGGATCGCGACCGCAACCGGTACGACCAATGCTGGGAACGCCTGGTGCGTGGTCAGGAGCAGCTGGGGACGCTCCCCGATTCTCCGCGCCTCCGGCGTGATCTCGGTACGTCGTACCAGTTGGCGGCTGAGATCAAACTGGCGACCGGAAACCTCGAGGAGGGCCTCGGCTTCTACGCGAAGGCCGAGGAGCTACTGAGTGCGGACGAATCGTCAAAGCGTGCTCTCGGCAGATGTCTCGCCGACTTGTCGGTGGTAATGAACGACAACAACTTCAAGGCTCCTGCGCTGGACTACGCTCATCGGGCTTTGGAGCTCCTCCGACCGTACGGCGGGACCTACGTCGCCGACCTCGAACGGTTCATCGGCGGCCTTTCGCTGGGAAGCGAACGGTCTGGGGCTGAGCTGCAGGATGACATCGACCGCCTGCGGCAAGACCTGCGACTGCATGCCCGTGACATGGGGGTGCGATTCGAGCTGAGTGTCGGACTGACGGTCGAGCTGCTGAACCTTGAGACGCCGGCGATCGACCCTCAGGAGCTGCACGATCTGCTCCACTTCACGTACGAATCCAGCGTGAGATCACTGCATCTCGCCGAGCGCCTACACGTGCTGGGTGCATTCACCGACATGTACTGGCAGTCGGTGCCGATGCCACGCTGGGCAGAACTAGCTGCCCGCCAGACCGTGGAGGCTGCGGAAGGCGAAGGCGGGTTGCAGGGGATTGCTCGAGCGCACTCCATTATGGCGTTTGCTCTCGCAGCAGCGCGGAAGGATGAGGCGGCACTCGACGAAGCTCTCCTCGCTGTAGCCCGACACGACGAACTAGCCTTGGCGACCCGTTCATCTATGTTGCGCACGCAGACCAGTCGGGAAGCCGGACTTGCGCGCGAGCTCGCGTTGTCCTTGGCAATCCGCGGCGGCCACAATGACCTCGTCGCGGAGCTCATCGAGGCCGCGCGATTGCAGGTGCTGCCGCTGGTTGACGGGCATTCCGAGTACTTGGGTGCATCGCTTGCCGGCTACGCGGGGTCTGCGGTCAGAAGCGCGTTGGATCGAGTTCGGCCGGTCACAGTGAATGGTCGCTCGCGGCTGGCGACGTACTACACGCCATCGTCAGCAGGACCTCCCGTCGCACTGGAGTCTGCCATCGATCAGGTCGGTGGACCCGGGGCGTGCTGGTGGGGAGTGTGGGTCAACAGCGGCGTCGTCTACTGGGCACTGCGCAGCGAACAGGTATGGGAATCCGGAACTGTCGACGTCTCGGTAGACTCACCGTCCCACGCCGTGTGGGCGCAGGCTCTGGAATCGTCACACCACAACTCGGACGCGGATCTGCTCGAGATCTTGATCGGTGCGTGGTGTCGCAGCTACGAGTCCGAGGAAGCGCTATCGATGGCGCTCGGCGACCTCTTCGTGCCGGAGACATTGCAAATGCGCCTCGCCGAGCGACTCGGGAGCACGGTAGGCCCCTTGTCCGTGGTCATGGCGGGCAACCTGTTCGCGATGATTCCCGCGGCCATGCTCGGTCTGCGCGCCCCGAGCGCGCCGGGCCGCCGCGCGAGGCTTCTCGAAGCGGCCGTTGTTCGGTACGCGCCACCCGCGGTCCTTGTAGAGCATGTTGCTCAGCATCCGCTGCACTACTCGGAAGCACGATCTGTCGTCGCCTGTCTTGATCCGAGGAGCGACCTGACGTTCAGCCGCACCGTTCCCGAAGGCGCGGCACATACCCTTTCTGGACCTGCCGCATCCGTGAGTGGTGTATCGGTGATGCTCGCTGCCGGGCGGCCTTCGGTACCGGCGGTGTTCTACTACTCGGGTCATGCGGTACAGGAAGGCCTCGGCGGCGACATCGAGGACGGCCTGGCGCTATCCGACGGCATTCTCTACGCGCGAAACTTCTTCGCGGCCACGGATCAAGGTCAGCCGGCCCTGCCAGTTCCGGATCGAGCGGTCCTCGCAGCATGTGCGTCGTCGGGGTCTGGAGGGGCAGGCTCGGGGGAGTGGCTCGGGCTTGCAGCCAGCCTCCTGTGGGCAGGCGGTCGGCAGGTTGTGGCCACCAACTGGAGTGTTTGGGACACGCCGTTCACGGAGAAGTTCGATCAACGCCTCGTGGAGGCGATGCGGACGGCTCCGAGCGTTGCGCTTGCGCTCAGGAATCTTCAACTGGAGTTCCTGGCCGAATGGCGCGAAAGCACAGCGGGCATCTTCGGCCTTCCCGATACCGATGCTCCGTTCCCGCTCACCTGGGCGGCGTACTGCTGTTGCGGCGTCTACTGACGGAACAGATCGCCGAAAAGGCCGGGCTCGCCAGATTCTGTAGGTAATCGGCGGTCAAGCTCAGACGCGATCGCGGCGTTGATCCACAGATCGCCGCGAGCCGGCCGACTCGCTCGACCAATCGGCGATCGGGCGCTTCTCGTCATCGGTGATCTCCTGCTGCTGCTGCCGATCGAGGGCGACTTCGCGTGCGCCGCCGCGACTTCACTGTCGACAACCACCGCATCTCTGCTCCCGAATCGGATTCCTCAGCTGCGGCCATTGAGGGTGCTCGGCGGCCATCACCTGAGTTCACCGTGTCGGTCGGTCGGATGTGGCTGTCATCTGATCTCCTGCGACCAGTGACGAGTGGTCATTGACTGCTGAAGTTGGAAGGGCGAGATATCCCACGGAAAGGCCCGCGTTGGTTGGTCTGCTGAGGGGAGTGCAGGTGGCTTGGTCAAGAGTTGAGCCGAGTCGGGTCCTCTTGGACGAGGCCCTCGAGTCTTCGGAGGGTGTTGGGTAGATCGGACGGGTCCAGCCGGAGTGCAGCTTCGAGGTCCATGAGGTGGGCGCGGAGCTCGATGTCGTTGACTGTGGTCGCGTTGTCCATGAGCCATCGCAGGTCCTTCAGGATCTGCGAGCCTGGGTCTATGGGCCGGATGTATGCCTGGCCGGGTGCGATCTGGTGAAGAATCCGATCCAGGCCGTCGTGTCCTCTCAGCGAGACCTCATCCGCGGCCGTCGTGCTGATGAGGTCAAGCGCCAGCACGCGGGCGATGATGGAGAGCCACTTCGCGACCTGTCGTCGTACTGACAGCGTTTCTGCGGCGAGGAGTTGTCGTGGGCCAGCCGGATCCTGTCCGTCGCTGGGGAACTCAACGGATCTCAGGATTCACGGCCGTCACTCGACTCGGCGGCGCGACGTATCCAGGCTGTCAAGCGCTCGTAGGATGTGTTCGCGGCGCCCTCGTATTCCGGGTACGTGACTCCACGTTTGACGAGGCGCTGACCTGCTCTCTTCAGTCGAGCCGTCAGTCCATGCTTGCGCGCGGCAACGGTGTTCGATTCAGCAGTTCGCAGAACTCGTCTGCCGCCTGGGCCACCGACTCAGACGATGGAGCCGCCTCCGCTCATCGCTCGGACCACAATGCGACCCGAGCTCGCCAGACGTGACGCGCCCATACCATCAATCGAGTGATTAGTTGGTTGAGCTCGTCTGTCAGTCCGCCATTCCTCTTATGTGCTAGGCATCGCATTCCACCCGCATCTTGCTTCTCGCTCTTTAGGGATCCACCGTCAGACCAGGGGTTCGTCGGGAGGGACGTTGTGTAGAGACGGGACAGCGTTGCTCAGCCGGGAAACTCGAGTCCATCGGCGATGCTCCGTATCTCTTCCGCGCTGGGACCGCATGCATTCGCTGTGATGACGAGGAGGAACTCGTCACCGGCGATGATGACCGAAAGCTGTCGCTCGGTGTCGGCGTACCAGACGGGCAGTCCGTTGACCTGGGCATCCGGCTCGGTGCCTGGCCGGTGTCCGGGCGACTCGAATGCGATGGTCAGGGCTGACTGGTCCCGCTCGGTTCGGTAAACGGCGAAGTGATCGGTGGCCGCTGTGCGCCGGTTGGCTCCGGAGGTGCCGGCGGTTCTCGCCACAGATGCCAGGACGAGTCCCGTCGGCAGATACCCCAACCGGTACGGCGCGGGTAATCCGGCGTCGGCCATGGAGCCCAATCCGGCCGACGACTTGTCGGCCTCCGCTCAATTGACGCGTCAGAGCCTCGATGTGCTGCCTTCGGCGGTGAGGATCTTCATCGTGACGTAGCTGGTGACGGTCGCGACGGCGGGGAGGGCGGCGAGCTGGTTGGCGTGGAATTCCTCGTACGCCGGGAGGTCGGCGACCTCGATCTGCAGCACGTAGTCGTAGTTGCCGGTGACGTGGTGGCAGTACGTGACCTCGGGCAGCCGCACGATCGCGCGTTCGAACGCGGCCAAGTCGGCGCGGGCGTGCCGTACGAGCCGGACGCCGGCCAGGACTCGCAGTGGCGGAATCAAGCTGGATACCACCGCTCATACAGCAGACGAGGAGAGAGGACCTGAGAACTCTTCTCGCTGTTGCACACGTGGCACAGGAGTTGGATGTTGGTGACGTCATTGAGGCCACCTTCGGCGAGGGGGACCATGTGATCGTATTCTGCCCTCCTGATCGGCGTGCGTAGGTTTCCCAATTCTGACTGGCAGGTCGCGCATCGACCCCGCTCTCGGAACTCCACTGTTCTCTTGACCCACTCAGGGATACCGGTTCGTTTCAGGCGGGAATTCCCTTCTTCCCGGCAGGTGAAGATGCTTTCCGGGTCGACCTCTTCGGGTCCACTGAATGAATGATGGTTGAGAACGTATCCAGCCATCATCTGGTTGAAATCGAATAGAAACGAACGGTTCGCGAACAGAACATAGAAGACTTCCTCAGCGAGACGATCGCACAGCTCTTCGAGCGCACCGGTCAGCAGTAGGTCATCGAAGTATTCGTCGTACTCATTGGGGAGGTTCTCGTACTCTGGGCATCCGTCGCAAGCAGACTGTCTCGAGTGATGGAGGTGGCGTTGGAACCCTGGCCGCAACGCGGGCCATCCTTGGGTGGATCGAAATTCCACAAAGGTCGTGTACGGGAACTTCAGCGCTTCAAAGGCATTTTCTACAGGAAGTACATGCATTTCATGATCGTAGAGTGGTGCGCCTTCGAAGACCTGTGAACGACTTGGCGTGAGTGTTAGCGGGCTGAGTAGATGGCCGTTGAAAACACGACTAATGATAATGGACGTGAATTTATGTAGCGCACTAAACTTGCGGAACGGTTCGCAAAAGTATTCGACGTTGTCGCCCGGCAAGATCTCGGCCAGAGAGTTGATATAGGCAATGGGTTCACGCGAGATAGCGTCCACGATGCGGGCGTAGTGGTACGTGTCGTAATGCTGAAGCTCAATCAGATCTTTGAAGTCCTTGGGCATGCACTCACTCCGGCGGTCAGACCTACTCGTCGGGCCAGATGTTGACCCAATTGGACCGGCTGCCCAGGACTTGCGGCAACTCAGCGCCTTGAGTTGTACGCGATTCGCAACAGTTGGCTCCAGTCGGGTCGGCATCAGCGCTGGGGTATGCCAGAACGCATCGCTCGCTCGGCAGGCCGTCACGACG
The DNA here is from genome assembly GCF_040680855.1 of Kribbella sp. NPDC051952. Lineage (NCBI taxonomy): Bacteria > Bacillati > Actinomycetota > Actinomycetes > Propionibacteriales > Kribbellaceae > Kribbella > Kribbella sp. NPDC051952. The sequence goes on along the minus strand of NZ_JBFAXQ010000002.1, from coordinate 480,478 downwards.
ATCGTGGAATTTCGTATACGAAACCCGTCTGCAACCGAACCGCGGCTCGCCGACGAGGTCCCCGGAGTCGCCGAGCTCGTCATCGTGTGGAGGGGGAAATGGCCGGCGGTCCACCTGGCTTGGACGCGCTCCAGGTTCTCCCACAGTCGCCGTGGGCCACTCTGATGAACGGTCTTGCTTCCGCTGTCGGCGCGTACCCAGGGTCCGTCGGCTGCTAGGAGCCACAGGAGTTGGCTGCCGTCCTCGCGGGTGGCGGATCGGTTCTCGATGTCGGAACTATCGAGCTCGTACAGGCATCGCAAGCTGCCAGTCGTCCCACAGGTCCGGCAATAGGCCCCGCTAGTTGGTGGGTCTCGTCGCCTGGCTGGTCCCGGGCGGTGCGTAGACATCATCGAGCCGAGCTGGGTAGTCGGTGTCGCGGCGGGTGCGCATGAAGGTGGCCGGATCGGGCTGGACGCGGCCGCGGACGATTCCGTCGGACGTGTTTCTCGGCGGCGATGAGGAGTGAGGTGCCGATGATTGTGGTGACGAGCCTCCCGCCGGGGCGGAGAGCCTCGAGCCATGCCGGCGGGATGGGACGGACGGAGACGGTCGCAACGATCCGGTCGTAGCTCATATCCGGCAGCGCGCCGGTGGCGTCTGCGACCTCGAGGCGCGGTGTTCGGCCGAAGTCGGCGAGGCATTCGCGGACGGCGTCGACGAGGTAGGGATCTACGTCAATGCTGGTCACCTGCTTGTCGTCGAGGCGATGTGCGAGGAGAGCGGCGGAGTAGCCGGAGCCGGTGCCGGCGTCCAGCACCTGGTCCTGCTCGTCCGGGTCGAGGAGGTGGAGCATGCGCACGATCAGGCCGGGCAGGGTCGAGGACGACGTCGGGAGACCTGCCGGACGATCCGATGGGTCAGCACCATCGGTGTGCAGTGCGCCCACGCGGGTTCAGTTGGAGATCCGTGCTCGTCGAGGCGCGGACATGGCGGCCCGGGCGTCCCAGCCGCGGACCCGGGTCGGGCAGAAGGCGTCATACCTCTTTCGAGGAGCGATTTGCTGTGCAACGTGTGGGCGGAAGATGGAGGGCGCGCGACGCAAGCATGCCGTGTTCTACAGGTGTGCGGCGAGGACTCTGATCCCGGGATCGAGCGCGGCATTGTGCCATCCGCCGACCGTTCACGTCCGAGAGGATCAGCTCTCCGGCGGCGTGAATGGGTGGATAGCCGGCCTCTTCAGCCTGACGATCTTGATGAGACTGTTGCAGTCCAATGGAGTCGACTGAGAGAGTCTTCCGGGAACGGATCGCTGCAGCGGAAGCGAATGTGACTCAACTCCAGCGGGCGCTGGAGGCTGGTTGGGATCCCGAGACGCTCACTAGCCAATACAGCGCAGCCGTGGCCGAGAAGAAGGCGGCTCTGGCGGGACTTGATGCGCTGGAGCCTGCCGAGCGTCTGAGTCCTAAGGACATCCGCGCGATGCGTTCGCGAGGTTCTTCCAGGTGCGGTTGACGTACTGCTGCAGATCCGTTCTGTCCTGCTACTCAGCAGGACCCTCGTCGTCGGGTGGCGGCGGTGGGACCAGGGAATTGCTTACTGCTTGGCAGTAGGCTCTGATCCGCTCCGCGCTGGCGGTGGACTCGGGATGTACTGCGCTGCGGGCGGCGCGAGAGAGTTCGATGACGGCCCAATGGGTGTTCTGATCGCAGGCCATCGCTGACAGTTTCTCGTCGAACCGGGCGGGGTCGGCGATGGCGAGGAGTTCGGTCAGGGCCTCGGTGAGTTTTCGGCGCGCGAGCAGGATCTGGTCTGCGTTGTAACGGCCGAGGTCGCGGTACGCCGTGAAGCTCGCCGTGTCGAAGAACTGGTTCAGCGTCGACTCCCTGGGGTACGTCGGGTACCGCTCGTGGAATGCGAGCAGCGACGCGGGCATCTCCCTTGCCAGACCTGGTTTGGCGTACCAGATGACTCCGACCCGAGTGTTGGCGGTGAAGAGTCCGGCGCCGTGGGTGAAGAACCCGATGTTGACGGTTCGCGGCGCGTACGCCGGTACCCGCGAGCCGCTGGGAGCTGCCCGAAGGGGGTCGAGACTGATGTCGATCCGGATGTTGCACTCGCTGGGAGCGATCGCGATCGCCTTGCCGAGCGAGCTGGTCGCATCGCCCGGCCCGGAGTCGGCGTCGACGCAGATGATCTCGGTGATCTCCTCGATCCGGAGCAGCTCGACGAGTCCGGTGTTCTCCCAGTGGCCGCCGTCGGTCAAGTAGAGGTACGGATCGTCGAGGTCGTGGATCCCGAAGAACTCCTTGAATAGATAGCCGAGCCCGGTCCGTGCGTACGACAGATCGGGCTGGTTCTCCAGGTGTGCGGCCTCGAGTTGGGTGATGAAGCGCGGGTTGGGGATCCAGACACCGAGCCGGATGTTGAAGAACGTCAGCAGCATGCTGGTCGGCCCGATCCGGTACCGCCCCATCGCTGGAGAGACCGCGGCGCTGGAGATGGCGACCGCCAGCATGGTGGTGATCCGCTTGCGGAGTTTGTTGCCGAGCAGGTCGACCACCCGTGTTGACGCGGCGAACTGGAGCATCCCGCCGTATCGGTCCTGGGGCAGATGCAGGATCGTCCGGTCGGGGTCGAAGGTCACGCTGAGAGCCGGAGTGCCGTAGTGGGTCCGAACGGCACGCGAGGTGACGGTGCTCGTCGTACAGACCACGAGGGGCGTGCGCACCGCCGCGTCCTCGCGGTTGAAGGCGAACAGGCCGGGTTCGCGCTCCGACATCTTCTTCGTACCTGCGACGTTGTCGTTCAGGTAGGTGTGCACGCCGTCGTTGGAGGTTCGGTAGGTGGCATAGGCCAGGCGCAGTTTGCTCTTGTAGAAGGGCGCCAGTGACCAACTTTCCGGGCTGGGTCCCAGGAGCGCAACAGCGACAAGGACCAGTGCGGCAACCCAGTTCCAGCCGGACTGCCAGCTGAACACCTCTTTGGAGGACCAAGTCGCTCCGTACTTGGCCGCGGTCCAGATCGCCAGGGCTGCCAGACCCAGCGCGACTACGGCGAACGCAAAACCGCCCAGCATCGGCGCGAAGCGCGCCGCCGGCTTCCGGAGAATGCGGACGACCGAGCCGATGACACCGGCGCTGGCAGCTGCACTGGCGATCAGCGTCGGCAGGGACAGATACGCGACCGCGCCGACCAGTTCAACCAGGCCCCACAGGACGACAGCGAGCAGCGCGCCCACAGCCAGGCCGCCGTACGCCGCTCGCTTCAGCGTCTGCAGCGCGAAGCGCGCCCATGGCTGGTCCTGAGCGGGTCGCAGGAGAAGCCGGCCGGCCAGCACCCACAACATCAGGGCGGCGAATCCGGCGACGAGGAAAATGATCCCTGGCAGCGCGAGCGAGTGTTGCTTCACGAGCTGGTGCATCGCGCCCCTTTGGAGGGTACCGTCCTGGTCCGAGAGGCTGCGCAGCGCCCAGCCGACGGGTCGGGTGATTGCCCAGAGCAAGCTCGCCAGCACCACAGCATTGACGGTCAGCCCGGCGATGACCGTCGCGAAGACCGCAGGCTGGTACGACGCTTTGCGAGAACTCTGCTGGCCCTTGGGACCGGCGTTCCGGGTGGCATCTGTAGCGGCCGGGTCCGTGTCGGATCCCCGCGGCTGGTTCGACGCGAGGTAACCAAGATTGTCGGCCAGATGGCGCTCCTCAGGAGTCGGTAATCCGTCGGCCTGTAACACCCAGGGAGTTGGAGCCAGCGCATCAGGCTGCACCCGGGCGCCGTTCCCTCCGTCACCCGTCTGGTAGCTCGATCGCGAGATGCTCCAGCCAGCCGCCATGTTTGCCCCGCCCGACACCGCGGTGACGGCGCGCGCCGTCGGCCAGCCGAGATCGGTGTCGTCGAGCACCTGGAGCGCGCCGAGACTGATCGACGACGCCCGGATACCTCCGCCGGACAGAGCAATGCCGTGCCGTCCGGGGCCTGCCGAGGGCTCGGCGCGCTCCGTCTGCGTGCCTCCCGCGGCGGGCCCAACCTTCGCTGATGGCGAGACCGCAGTCGCATCTCCCGTTTCACGGGCATACTTGGGCAGCGCCCACGCGGCGATCCGCACCCAGCGCGGCGTTGACCACCAGGCGAACGCGCCGGCAATGGTGTAGACGATGGCGACGAGCAACAAGGCGAACTTGGCCCACGCGCAGACCGCGACGAACTGCCACGCCCGGTTCGTCGGTCCCGCAGTCAGCATGAGGATGTTCTCGATCACGTCGAGGAGGCCGGCGACGGCGACCGCGCTGACGACAGAGGGCCGGGCTCGGCGCAGCGTGGGCAGCCGGAAGTAGGCGCCTGCCCAGAACGACAACAGACTGAGCAGGATCACGTAAGAGGCGATGAACCAGAAGTCTTGGCGGACGGCTGCCGACAAGGCGTCGTCGCAATCGCACGCGATCCACGCTTTGTTGCTACCGGCAAGCTCAAGTTCGACGATCGACCTCGCCTGGCCCTTGAGACTTGCGGCGTCGCCGAAGTGCGCGGTCACCAGCGCGATCAAGGCCAGCGCGGGCCAGCGCAGCTCGACCAGCCAGCTCGGCAATCGCGACGAGATTCGCGCCGCCCATGCCGGGAACTTGTAGCCCTGGGTGCGAGCGGTCCCGACCAACGCAGCCAGGCCCAGTATGACGGCAAGCACGAGCAGTGCGACCCAGACCGCTTGCGGAACGCCGTCGTCTCCGAGACGGCCGCGGAGCAGTACTGCGAGCGCCGCGACGACGCAGACACCCAGGACGAGCGCTACCACCCGCCACCGGTAATGAAAGGAGACCTTCGTGCCCTTCTTGAGCCCGTCGGTCGGTGGCTCGAGGAGACTCCCCATCTGCCGCACCCCCATCCGTCAGCACCCATGCCCGCCGTGGTGATCCTTCTCGCCTATAAGAGCCGCGAGCGGAGACGATTGATACGCCCCTGCGCCGGTCGCGTGGAAGGTTCCGCTGCGGTTGTGGTTGCGGCACACTAGCGGCAGGGGAGTTCGTGGATTGCGGTGGCGCATTCACGCGGGCTCGGGATGGGGGGATTTGATGTCGGCGAAGCAGTACAACGAGCTCGTGAAGAGCACGACGGGATTTCGGGGTGCATATCCCCTTGTGGTTCCGGTGAAGGTCGGCGACTACTTCGAGCTGAGCAAGCAGGGCGTGATGGTTCATCTGGGCAACGTTTTCAACTGGCCTGGATGGAAGGATGCGATACCGGTCGACAAGGACAAGATCAAGGGATCCGAGACCTACTACGCCGGGTGTGTGCGAGAGAAGGCGGCCGAGGGCGGTGCCGGGGTGAATACTCCCGTCGGCCTTGGCGCGGAGGCGACGGTGTCGTTGTCCTTTTCGCGAGTCGGAGGTTTTGCGCTGTCCTACGAGGCCGGCTGGCGACACAAGGTCCGTGAGGTGCCGGAGGTTCAGGGCCGGATCGTGGCGCTCGCGAAGAAGGAACAGTGGCAGGAGGAGTGGGTTCTCGTCACCGAGGTGATCGAGGCCACGGCCGCGACGCTCGTGGTGTCCGCAGCGAAGTCGTCCAAGTTCTCGCTGCACGCCAATGCAACGTTGCCGTGGGCATTGGAGAAGGTTGGCATCTCGGATCCTGAACTGGGATGGACCGCGTCGAGTTGGCAGGGATCCGGTTTCAGTTCGCTGTGCAAGCCAGGAACTCCGCTGTACCACTGTGTGAAGGTGAAAAAGACCCTGTTCGGGCGCTTCAAGTCGCAGACCCTGGGACCCGACGACTTTGATGAGGTTTTCACGGATGATCCGTACGGCTGACGCGGCAGCTGGGAGGTCTTGATGGACCTCAGGGCTCTGGAGGACGCGCTAGGTGGCCGCCCTTTCACGATCTTGTCAGTCACGGATGAGAGTCCGACGGCTCTCGCCGGCCTGCGAACCTTGGGCAACGTCGAGATTCAGTTGGTCAACTCGAACGCCGAAGCGGCGGCTCTGGTCGGCGTACGCGACTTCAACCTGGTGGTGGTCAACGAAGAGGACGACTGGGACGAGGTCAAGGCTCTGATCGGTCGCGTCCGCGCCGGGACGACGGCTTCGATCGTCGTCCAGGGAGACCGTGCGGGACGCATTGACCGCCTCCGTGCGGTTCTCGCGGGCGCGGACTCCTACGTCGAACCGGGCGACGACTGGTCCTTCCAGCCGCTGCTCGAACCAGGCGAGCGGCCGGACGAGAAATTTCAGCGTCTGTTGGGACGACGGCTGGCGCGGTTCGGCGGCCAGGTCGCCGACGAGATGATGAGCCAGATCCAGGAACACGTCGCCACAGCAGCGGATGACGCCAGCCTCAGCGACGTCGTCAAGATGGCTGCCGCAAAGGTGAGCATCGGCCGAGCAAAACCGATCGCAGCTGCCACAATGCCTGTAATTCGCCACCTGCTAAGTGGGGCGGCTCTGAGGCCTAACGCGGTGTTCAACAGGCCGGAAGCTGAGCGTGGTCTTTACGCGCGCCGAGATGCCAAGATCCTCCGGCCTGATGAGCTGCATTGGAATATCCGTTTCCCGGAGCACACCGAGATCATGCGCCAGAAGCCGCATGTTGTCGTCAGTGGTCGCGAGTATCCGCTGCAGACAGCGCTAGAACGAGCAGCTTGGCTCGACGGCTGGAGCGCCAGCCTCTCGGCCGAGGAGTTGCAGGGAAAGAAGATCGTTTACGCGTTCAATGCGACGAACGGCGCCTTCAATCTCCTTGGTGATGGGCAGGACTGGCACCAGTTCGTCATGTCGGCTGAGTTCCAGTGCACCGAGGACGGCACCGCGCCGCTGGATCTCAGCTACCGCGCCGGAGACGTCGGTGAGGCAAGGATCGAGGCGCTCCTCTTGGTCGATGGTGGAAGCATCGCCCGTCAGACCATCGACCTCGAGGTGCGCGGCACGAAGGAGCGCCGCCAACGCCGACGGACCCGTGGCCGTGGATCATTGCGTGTGCCGATCGAGGCGATCGCGGAGCCTGCGGGTGCGGATGTCGGTCTCCATCTCACACCGCAGAGCGCGGGGCTCTGGGCAGGTGGTGAGCTGAGAAACCGATTCGTGTGGAGCGAGGATCTCCCGAGGAAAGTGGATCCGGTCGCTCGACAGGCCTATCGGGAGCTCCGTGGGCTGTCCGAGAAGTTCGTAGCTGGGACGGGCCTGGCCCTTCTCGGCCAGGACGGCGACGACGCTCTCGTCGCGCTGGCCAAGATCGGGAGCCGACTGCACCAGCGGGTGTTCACTACCTGGACCGACAGGCCGGCACCGGAGAGGATGCAGCAATTGGCCGACGATCTGAGCCGACTGGGAGATCGCGCGCATCCTCCGTTGATGCAGTTAGTGACGAGCGGGTACTCACTTCCGTGGGGGATCTTGTACGACCGGCCGCTGAAGAAGAACGCCGGTGTGAAGGACGTCGACCCCGAGGGCTTCTGGGGCATGCGGTTCGATATCTACCGAGACGTCGTGCCGGCACCGGCAGGAGTGCTCCCACGGCGAGGGCGCCGTTGGCGACTGAAGCCCATCGTTGGCGACACCGTTCCAAGAGGTCTGCAGCAGCTTGCCTTCATCGAGGAGATGGCGCAGGCGCTCACGGATCCTGACTCGGTCGTCCAGGACGCCTCGAGGTCTCCGAAGGAGATTCGAGCCTGGGCCGAAACCGATCAGCCGAGTGACTTGCTGTACCTGTATTGCCACGCCGTTCCGGTCGATCCGGCGACAGTCGACATCGCAAAACCCGAGATGAGTTCGCTGGTGTTCGGACCAACGGAACAAAGCCGTTCACGGATCACACTGAGCCAGTTGCGGAGATGGTGGACGCCGGTGCGACCGGCCAATCCTGTAGTCATCCTGAACGCGTGCGCATCCGGCCAGGGCGACGTTCTCACGGGTGCGCCCTTCGTTGACTTCTTCACCGAGCAATGGGGCGCCCAAGCCTTCATAGGCACCGACTGGCCGGTCCAGGCAGCGATCGCCGACGCCATCGGCCGAAAGCTGCTGTCGGAGGTCTGTGATCACCGTGTCTCGCTGCGCACCGCACTGCGATCCGCGACCAACGACGCTGCAGCCGAAGGTAACTACTTCCCCCTGATGTACGCCATCTACGGTCCGAACAACGTCCAGTTCTGCGCGCCCTCCTGAGACCACCCGTGGACGGCCGCTACGGTCGCCACCCGACTCGGCGCACTACTCGTCGGTACGGGAAGGCTTCGGCGGGAAACCTGAGAGTCCCTTGGATCAGGGTGGTTGTGGTTCCGCCAACCCAGATTGTGCCCGTTGGGGTCGGTGCGGATGTGGACGGTGCCGGCTCGGCCGAGGCGTTGGCCCTGGGAGACTTGGTAGGTGTCGGGTGCGATGCCTGTGCTGATTAGCCATTGGGCGACCGAGGCGTTCATGCTGCAGCAGATGGGGTCATCGGGCCCGCTGGCGCCGGGCGCGAAGGTTCGCAGTTCGAAGGCATGGTCGCACCCGTCGGGATAGGGGCCGACGGCACCGATCATCGCGGTCGGGATGCGAGAGAGGTCGGGCTCCAGAGCGAGTACTTCGTCGGCGGTGCGCAGTCGGATAATGCCCCAGTCGGGTCCGTTGTCGACCCCTGGTGATCGACGATCTGGTCACGCCTGATGCCGAACGCCGCGACGATGCTGTCGAGATAGTCGTTGCCGAGTGGTCCGTCGCGGAGCGTCGGGGGAGCGCCGAACGACAGCGTGTCCTGGTCGCGTCGGATCTTGACCAGGCCGGACGCGCATTCCTGTACGACGACGTCCGTGGTGTGCGGCGTGCCGCCGTTCTCCAGCCAGGGTGAGCCGATCCGAGCGTGGGATGGCCGGCGAACGGCAGCTCGCCGCCGGGTTGGCCTCGATGGCTCACCTGACCGCCACGTCCGGCTGGCTCGTACTGCTGCCCGGCTTGATACTGGCTGGGATCGGCCTGGGCATCACCTCCACCGCCCTGGCCTCGGCCGCGCTTGCGGCGGTGGAGCCGGCAGGAGCCGGGATGGCAGCCGGCATCACGAACACGCTGCGACAGGTAACGAACAGCGATTACGAGTGGTCATCGTTGAGAGGTCAGACGGTGCAGGTTAGATGCAATTCTGACAGTCCGCGCGCAGATCTCCAGCGTGTTATAACAAATCTACACGATTTTGAGAGTGCTCCCCGGTCAGATCTCTAAACCCCTGTCGCCGCCTCGGACCCGTCACCCCACGTTGCCAGCTCCCCAACCAGACGCCTGTCGACCGCCGTCGCTTCGTCAATCGACCCTGTTCTCGGCCATTGTCAGGATCTCGTGGATGAAGCGTTCCAGCGCGATCGGGCCCACGCGGGGCTCGAGGCGCGTCGCGACTGCCAGGATCCTCGGACCGATGCCGGTGAGCAGTCCCTGAATCACGAGTTGGCGGGCGCGGTCGGGATTGTCTTCGGCAACATTGTCCGCGAGGCCTGCGAACACCGCGCCCTGTGACTCGAGTGGCAGATCGCGGATAGCGCCAACGGCCTCGTCCCACAGGTCAGCTGCTGCAGCAGCCCGGGCATAGTCACGCCGGAATGAGATCTCCATCTGCCGCTGGAGCATGCCAACGGCGGGCCCAGCGTCCGTCAAGATCGTGGCGAGTAGCCTCCTCGCGGCGTCCTTCCGACCATGCCGCCCGGCCGCGATGACCAGTTCCGTTGGGCACGGCCTGTGGCTGTACACGCGGAGGATCTCCTCGACGAACTCATCGGCCAGCTCCGTTTCGTGCGCCTGGTACGCCGCGCACGCCGCATCGACCAGGATCGGGAAGCGAGCCCGTCGTCGGGTGACGTGCCGTCGGCCGTGAACCAACCGGGTCAGGATGTGTCGTTTGAACGCCTGGTCGGCGCCGACATCCTCGGTGACAAGCAGCAGCATGACCTCCTTCCGATCGCGCGCCCGCAAGCGACGGCTGAGCTCGATCGCGCGCTTGACTGCCCGATCCGCCACCGCGGGCTGCCCGATCCGCGTCGCGGTCGCTGCGCACCGGACCAGAACCCTTCCTCGCTCATCCGGGGGAATTGAGTCGGAAGACCGGAGCACCGATTCCAGCAGGGCCTTCGCGGACGGTGCGTCTCTGGTACGACCTCGGCCGTACCAGCGCTGGAACGTGTCGGCCTCGCGGGCACCGTCGTGGGTAGCCTCGACGATCTCCAGCAGTGTGAGCAGCCGGGGGGTTGCCTCATCGATCTGAGCTGTGATCACGGCGGCCGCATTCCGGTAGCCCGCAGCGGCCAGGGCAGCCGGTACAGCAGCACGATTACCCTGATGCACTGCGAGGATCGCCAGACTTTCTTGGATGGCACCGGCCTCGACGGCGGTCCGTGCAGCTTGCTCGATCCTGAAGTCGGCCCAGCCGAGCCGGCGGGGGCAGAGCGAGATACTCTCGCGCCATCGCGGAGTTTCCGTCCAGATCCTGGATACCTCCGCGATTGCTGCCCAGTTCCGCTTGGTGTACATCGCACGCCGCAGCAATCTGGCCGCCTCGACGTCCCGCCCTGCACGCGCGGCGCCGACGGCATAGCATCCAAAGATCATCTCAATCACCTCCGACGGCTTCGAGAGCGGCAAAACCCGAAGTGCCGTCTCGAGTTCGTTGTGGCGAAGCATGGTCTCGACGATCTGCGCGAGATAACTGCCGGCCGCGTCCGGGAGCATGTCGTTGGCGACGTGGTCGCCGCGAAAGTCGGGCATCCATTCGGTGGTCGTGCTGCCGGCCGCCGCCCGTTCCACATACTGATCCACGGCCTGAACCAGCGACGCCGCCTCGGATCCGAAATGATGTGCGGCCAGCAGCGCCAGCCCGCCGAGGTCCTCGTCGGGCCCGTCCAGGTCGGAGATTCTCACCGGCTCCGTGCGGAATTCGTCGACGAGCCGTGCGGCGTCGTGGAGGTCTCGGCGGCCTATGCAGGTGTGGATCCGATGGAGCCGGACGTTGTCGGGCCCCATGCGACGAAACTCTGCGAGCTCCAGGCTGAGGCTGGGCACTGGCATCGGTTCGAGGGCGCGATCGATCCTCCCCGGGCCTGCCGGGTTGGCAACGATCTGCCGGAGGAGGTCCATCCTGCGCTGATCGTCGGCGGCGACGGGGCTCGCCGCGATCCGGTCCAACGCCGCGCGGGCATGGCCGAAGTCCCGTACACCGACGGCGACTTCGATGGCATCGAGGAGGATTCGTACGGGCAGATCCCTCGCAGGTGACTCGAGTATCAACTCCCACAGCGCGGCGTTGAGAGCGACTTCGGTCCCAATCCGCCCGAGTCGATGCGCCAGCGGCGCGAGCCGGACCATTGCTTCCGCCTTGCGCACCGCCGCGGAGATCGGGGGCGGTTCGCCCGACTGCCGATTGCTGGCGTTCAAGGTGTTCAGGATCCCGCGCCTCTGCTGCATGTCTTGATGTACGGCAGCGTCCCTGCGGTCGATGTGTTCGACGTCTATTCGTCGTGCTGACTCGACGGCAAGTTCGAGCGCGATGCTTGCGCGTGTCGAGCGGTCAAGATGTAGCTCGACGACGGTCAGTCGGGTAAAGGCCCTGGTCCGCTCAAGTTCGCCTTGCACCTGTTCGGCGCGCTGTCGTGCCTGGTCGGGATACCCAGCCAGGGCTAACGCCTGGGGGAGGGCTTCTGGATAGGTGCGCCGACTAGGTTGGATTTCGTGGAGCCGCAAAGTCAACGGGACAAGTTCTGTCAGGTCGTCGTTATTCACCAGCGCAATCTCGACAGCTTGCCGGAGGGCCTTGCCGGCGCTGATCTGCGCGCCGGGGCGACGGCGGTGCAGCGAGAGCCACAGCGGAGACGTGGCGGTGTCGGTCAGTCTGCGCAGGTCGCCCATTTCGGCCAGCATCGACAGATACCCGTCGACGAAGAAGTCCGGAGTCCCGTCCCCCCAACCGTCGGCCGCGCTGCGGTCTCCGAGTTCGGCTACTGCCTCCTGGTACGTCGCCGGCGGCGTCGTCATCCGATCGAGGAGCGTGGTCCGGATCGTCGCGTGGCCGAGAACGATGCGGTCCGCCCTCTCTCCAGGAAGAGTCCAGACCATCCGGTCGAGGGGGCCGGCTTTCCGGGCATGGCGTACGTCCTCCTCGGAGACCCCGAGAATCTCCGCAAGCTCGCTTTCGCCCAGCGGTCCTACGGCGGCCAAGCACTCGGCCAGCGGCCGAGCGACGGCATCCGAGGTTTCGAGCAGCTCCTCGATCGCGACTATCGCTCGTTGCCTCGACTGATCGGACTGCACATTCGGTGCGAGCTGGACGAAGTCGCACAGGTCGGGTCGGTTGACTGGACGGGAAGGATCTGCCAAGCGGGAGAAGTCGACTGACGGCCGCGTCAGCAGGAGGATCGACACCCCGGTCGGAGGATCGGGAGGCAGCATGGCCAGCAGCCGGCGGATCGAATCCCGGCTCTCCAACTCGTCGATGCCGTCGAGGATGATCAGGAGGCTGCGTTCGAGCTGGAGCTGCATCTCGAACACCCGAGCTAGCAACTCGCTGAACACGATCTGAGCCGTACCGGGTTCAGGAGGGCGCTCACCGAGGAGAGCCGAAAGCTGATCGGCCAGCAACATCAGTACCTCGCCGATCGTTCCGCTGCTGACCGTTGTCCGGCTGATGAGAGCGGAGACCACGTCGAACCCCGGCGGCGGCTCGCTGGCCAGCGTGACAGCGATCGACGTCTTGCCCGACCAGGAATCCCCGCGCCAGACCGCGTAACGACGCGCCGAGGAGAGCCATTCGTGCAGCCTCTTCACTTCTGCGTCGCGCCCTAGCAGTTGCGGACAGAGCTGGCGAGCGACTTCGAGCGTCGGCTGATACGGACGACGGCGCGCCGGCAGGATGTCGGGGGTGACCCCATGCCCGGTCAGCAGGGTGGTCACCTTCGCCCGGCCGGGTGGTGGCTCGGCGAAGCGATGACCGAGGTTGACCCGATACTCGCTCAGCACGGCCGCCAGTGGGACAGCCGTGAGGGTCTCCTGGTGACGGCTCGCCCGGACGATCACCCCGATGAGCCAGCCGTGGAGGAACACTGGGGCGCCAGAGATCCCCATCCAGTCCTCGGCCGTGCCCCCGTCGACGGTTTCGACCTCCAACTCCAGGAGGCCTGTCCGCAGGTTCCAATCGGACCTGACCAGGCCTCCGACCGTCACAGAATCGCGATAAACCTTGCCGCTCGACAACGTTCCTTGCTGCCGGGCTGGGAAACCGAGGCTGACGTATGGCGTGTCGGCCTGACCACGGCGTCCTTCTGGATAGGCCAGCAACTCCCCGAAGCGCGGCGTCAAAACTTCGTATGGCGCTGGAGCGTCCAGTGTGAGAAGCGCGAGGTCGACCTCTTCGGCGCCCGACCAAGCAATCGCGGCAGACCGGGTACCGCCGTCGGGGGTGAGCCCGAATCGTATTGTGATTCCTGTGGCGCCGAAGACGACGTGCCGTGCGGTCAGAACCAACCGTGGCGCCAGCAGGTAGCCGGTCCCGTAGCCAATGCCGGCGGACGACCCCGTGGTGATTACCTCGACATGCTGACGACGGTCGAACCCGGGCATCACATCGTCACTCCGGCGGGCCATCGAGATCATCTCGCACCTGCAGCGAACTTCCGTCGTCCATGACCGGCGTCACGGCAATCCGGAGCCGATGGGTGCGGCTCGATCCACGTTTCCCCTCGGCCGCTGCATCGACGACCCAGAACCTGATCCGTCCCTCGGCGCCGGCCTCGCGGTGCGACTGCACTTCGACCTCGAGTTCTACCTTGTCAATCACGAATCGGATCTCATGGCCCCGTCCTCGCCGCAGGGCCGCTGCGAACTCGCCGCGGAGCGACTCAAGCCATTCGTCGAGCTGGATTGGCGTTTGGTCCACCACGTGCCCTCCCCGTCTGGCGCGGCGGATCCGGGCATATCGCATTACTCGCAAGCGATCCATGCGGCCGTAGGAATTTCGATCACTCACACATTGCGCACCGGGCTCCGATCTCGAACAGTGTCGTAGGACACGCTTCCGCCGTCAACGGGGAGGAACAAATGCGCGACGTCCTCATCAGTTACGTCACCATCGATCGAGTGTGGGCTGACTGGGTCGCTTCGCAGATCGAGGACGCCGACCACCGCGTGTGGTTGGAGCGAGCCGATCGCATCGGATGGCAAGGCACCGGTACCGAGAGCCTCGCCGGCAATCTGTACGTTCCGATCGTGTCAGCCGCATATCTGCTCACCGGACGAGAGACGGCAGGCTGGTGGCTCACCGAGGTGGACGACAAGCTGTGCGCGGACAACGGCGTACTCCCATTGATCCTCGGCGACGATGTCCTGGTAACACACACAGACCCGGGCGTCGACGTTCTCCAACTCGACGAATCGGACGCCATTCGTTGTAGCACTGACGTCCGTGCCTATCTCGGCCTTTCCAGAGTCGTGCCACAGGACAAACCCGGACGTGGCGTGTTCGGCCGTGACATGCCGGGCTACCCACCTGACCTTTCTCCGACCTGGCAGGTCGGGCCACGTCGCGCGGTCTTGGCGCAGAACTACGCACTCGCATCGCTCGAGCCACTCTTCTCCTCAGCGGAACCTGGGACGCAGTGGTTCACGATCAGCGGACCGAGCGGCACGGGAAAGGCACGTGAAGCTATCGAGTATGCGTACCGACATGCCGCCGAGTACGCAGGTTCGTGGTTTCTCAACGCGTCGGATATTTCCGTTCTGCCGGCTCAGGGGCAGGTAATGCTCAACGCGTACGAGTCCGGCGAAGCTGCCGGGCCATGGCTCCTCATCCTTGCCGATCTTGCGGATCCGGACATCAGTATCGACTTCCCGGGCGGCGATTGGCACGTGCTCGCCACCTCGCACAGATATCCGGAAATCGGCCGCTATGCGCGCGTTGCGCCGACGGGTGAGGAACGTGCCCGCGCCGAAAGGCCCGATCCGCGCCCCGTCGTATCGGATACGTCGCGAGCTGCGGCGCTTCTGGAGTTGCTCTGTGCGTTTGGGCCAGGCCCGATTCCGATCGGACTGCTCGTGACTGGCGCGGACGGCGCACCGTCCAATCTCGCCACTACGCTGCAGTCCAGGATCGAACTCGGCGCGGCCCTCGGCACCCTGTGCGTAGCTGGTGACGCTAGGAGGACGCCGGACAGCGTCACCATCCCGCAGGCGGTTCGGGAACAACTAGTCGCCAAGCGCCGCGAACATGCAGGGCATGCTCGCAACATGGTCATGCTGGCCGTTGGCGCCTACGTTGCTCGCGATGTGCCAACCCTTGATTGGCTGCCACTGCTGCCCCACGCAGTCGCCTGCCTCTCGGCACTACCCACGACGTCGGCTTCGCAGCAGTCAGCCCCAGCTCCGGAGTCCCTGCTGGATTACGCCAACGGATGGGAGATCGGCGACGTTCAGCATCAGCCATTGGCCCACGCGATCGAGTGCACGGCTGAGATCGCCGCTCGGCTGGGACTTCCAGACCTCGCCGTCGAGTTCGCCGAACGACTTTCAGCCCTGGCCTACAGCCGCGCACAGCGATCCGAGGCCGAACTGGTAATGGTGGCCGTTCACCGAGGCGCACGGCTGCGACAAGCGGGTCGACCACAGGACGCTCTGGACGAATTGGAGCGTGCCGCGCGGCTCGCAACCCGGCCCATCGACCGGCGCAGGAGCGATCGCGACCTGCCGGTTGCGCCGGTCGGCCTGTTCCTCGAGATGGCGCGGGTCCTCGCCGATCTCGGACGTTACTCCGAGGCCGTAGAGACGATGAACCGGATGTGGAGACATATCCGGGCTGGCCTACCGTTTTCGTCGCAGGACCACCGGTTCTACCTGCGCATCCATGCCGAGATCTTGCTAGAGGCAGGCGAACCCGACGAGGCACTGGAGGTCGTTTCTCACGCTCTGGTGGACGAGCCTGACGATGATCAAGAGGCCGGCCGGTGCTACAGCCTCCTGGCGATCATCTTTATCAATTTGTCTGACGTCCACATGGAGGCCTCACCTCGGAGAGCCGTCGAGGCGGCGCGGGATGCCCTGGCGAATGCCGACCGCGCCATCGCCATCCTTTCCGAGAGCGGCGAGGACCACGAGATTGCGCTCGCCCAAGGACTTCGCGCCGCCGCTCTGGACCGACTCAGATAGCCGCCGCCTCGCTGAGAGCCCCCGGTACCGCTGACGCAGTCAAGACTGCAGTCGAACAAGGATTAGTATCTGGCGCGTCGATCGACCCTGCTCGGACGAGTGTACGAGTACGCCGGCCAAGAATGGTTGGCAGATGTCTCAGAAGAGGGAGTTTCGATTCTCGGAGAATCCGTGGGTGCCGACCGCGGTGATCGACGGGGTGACAGCGTGCACGGGGCAGCGGACTGTTGCTGACCGGGCTGGCCGATCAGGTTGGCGGCATCAGCAGCGCGGCATTCGTCGCCAGACCGGACGGGCGCGAATCCGCGACGGCGCGCACTCGCACGCAGGAGGCGGGCATGCGGCAGACGGCTAGCGTGCTCAACGACGTACGTCGCCGAGGTCTGCCTGTTCCAGCGCACCAACTCGTGCTGGAGCTGTCCGGCTACGTCGCTGTCGTGCAGGAGCGGTTGCCCGACCATCACTTCGACTCGCTCAATCCGACGACGGCCGCCGCGCTCGTCGCGATGAGCGACCCCTTCACGCGGGTGCTCAGTGACCATCCACGGGTTCCGCGACCAAGAGCCTTTCCCGATGGCGACCTGGGGCACGGCGCTGTTGAGCTCACCGTCGGTCAGCTCGGTGACGACTGACGGCTGCTGGGGCGGCTACTCGAATTGGATACTGGCGCTGTTTTCGCATGCAGGGAGATGATCTTGTGCACACCGACTACACACCGGGCAACGTGCTGTTCGATGACGCCGGCAAGGGTCAGTGCTGTTGTCGCCCGGAACTCCGGCGTTGCCCGCGGTGACTGGCGCTACGCGCTCTTAAGGCTGCACATGGACAATATCGACGGCCAGACGGTCGGCGCCCACGAGTTGCCTCAAGTCGAGGCGGAACTGGCCGCTCTCGCCCCGGCGACCAGACGCAGCTACGAGGCGCATTGGATGGTCGACCACGTACACGAGTCAATCCTGAAACGACTCTCGCCAGAACGCATCGAGGTCGACGTAGCACGGGCGGAGAAGGCGCACAGTTGCCACGCAGATCGGTCGGCGCAAGTGAATGCAGCTAGGAAGGTCGTCTTTCTGGTTCGCAGTAGCCTGCTGCGATGTGGTCCTGGCTAGGGAGGCGCCTTGGTAGCTCGAACGGCTCTGCGAGATGTAGAGGACTGTCGGGCTCTCCAGCCCGCTGCGCCGCCGCCCATAACGAGTGAAGTCGGTCTACGAGCTCGGCGAGGGGCAGAATCGTCGCGGCACAACGTTGTGGCCCCGCCTCCACGCACGAAGAAGGGGGCCACGTTGACTCGGTCCCGCGATAGGCAGCCTCAAGTGGCCCCGGCAACTCCTCTAGCTGCTGGCCATCGCCGGCCGTCGGCCACCCAAAGTCGGCTGCGCCAGACCTGACCTGGCGCCCCAAGTCGCAAAGCATCGGCCCAGCCGACTCGGATCACCTTGCGCAGCTAACGTGGTTCGGTGTGACTCTCGGCAACGTAATGTGATCGGACATGGATGAGGTTCCTGGCGGGGATGGAGATGTTGCCACAGAACGTGAGTTCTATACGGAGTTGCGCAGATACCATCGGGACGTGGTGCCGATCATCGGCGCTGGTCTCTCGATGGCTGCAGGGGTGCCAGGGTTCTCCGCGTTGAACCAGCATCTGCTGGCGTCCGCCGCCGCGACTGGAAGGATGATCCCGGCGACGGGCCCCGAAGGTTCGTTCGGGGTGGCGAACAGGCTCGCCCGAGAGTTCGGTGAGCCGTGGGTCCAGGAACAGGCCTCGTCCCTGTTCCTTACCGGCGAGCCGACGATCACGCCGACCCTGCGCGCACTGGCGAAGGTCTCATCCGGTGTCATCATCACCACGAACTACGATCTGGCGATCGAGAGAGCTGCCGCGGCCATCGACCGGCCCGTTCGGGCATTGACGCTAGACGAGTTCGACCTGTCACTCGTCGCCGATGGTGCAGAGCTGGTGGTGCTTCATCTGCATGGCATGGCCGGGCGACCGGAGACGATCGTTCTGACCGATGCGTCGTACGAGCGGATACTGCATGACGAGAGAGCGCAACTTGTCCTGCGCAGTCTCGGAGTCCGGCGGCGGTTCGTCTTCCTGGGGCACAGTCTCGGCGAGGAAGAGGTGCACCTGCGTCGCGACCTGCGTTGGGTGTTCGACACCGCCGTGTCCGTAGCCGGCCACCGTCACTTGTTCGTCACCAATCGCACGGTGGTGACAGATCCCGGATCGCTGAAGCTTAAGAACGATCTGGAGACAGCGGCAGGTGTGCGGGTCGTCATGTTTGCCGATCCGGACAGTACCTTCCAGGCTGCTGTTCGAGCCGCTTATGCGATCGCAGGGCCGTCGTCGGTGGCGACTGAGGATGACGCCAAGGTCCTCAGTGCCGAGGAGTTCGATCAGCACTATTTGGCGCTTCCGGTGGCAGACGCGGAGCAGATCAGTACGGCGGGTGGCGTGGGGGTCTACCAGTGGCATGTGTGGCAGGAAGGTGAACTTGTCGCAACTGCGCTCGATGACACCGAGGATCGGTTGGTGATCGAAGCCGGCGGAGGGGCGGGCAAGAGCGAGGAACTTCGGCAGATCGCCCGTCGGTCAAAGCATCCGGCTCTGGTGCAGAGCTTGACGAGCTTCAAGGTGACAGCTCCTTGGCACGACGCCGGGGCAAGGTTCGTCGCCGGCATGGCTTCCGCACGGGCCGCTCGACATGGTGTTCTGCGCCTGACCCGCGAGAGGCTACGCGACGAGTCGTACACGTTTCTACTGGACGGTCTCGACGAGGTCTCCGAGACGAACCGGCCGAGGCTGCTGGATCTGCTTGAGCAAGTGGTGACCAGCTATCCGCAGCATCGCTACGTCCTTGGCTCCCGTCCGCTACCGGAGTTACTGGCGCAGCGAGTATTCCGTCGTTGGACGCCAGTGCCGGGCACAGGGTGGCTGACACGGTACGCTGCGAATCGCTCCGTCGACGTGGGCGCCCTTAACGCCGCGCTGCCCGAAAACAGTGACGTCGCCGATCTGATCACCGTTCCAATCTTTGCGGCCGCGGTCATCGACCGCATCCACGCTGGCCGGCAGTTGGAGCGGACGGCGCTTGAGTTGGTGTGCGGACTAGCCGACGCGCGGACAGTCGATCCGCGGATCGAGAGCGATGCAGGCACGCTGCGTGTGTGGCTCGACCGGCTGGCGGTCGCCTTGCAGTTGGCAGGCGCGAGCGAGCTTAGGGCGTGGGAGTTGGTGGCCAGTGGCCTCCACGCGGGACTCGAAGGCATTGATCCCACAGAGCAGTTCATCGCGGAGTTGGCCGCACGTGCCCTGTTGACGGACATCACGGGTAGGATCAAGTTCCCGGCCAACCTCATCAAGGAGGCGCGCGCGGCCCGAGCCCTGCTGCTGAGCGGCGACGAAGGGCTGGCGCTGCTCCGCAACTACGTTCTGGTGGAGTTGGACTCGACCGATTCGAGTGGCAGCCTGGTGAGGTCGGTCGATCCTTCGTGGGTCAACGTGGTCGAGCTCCTTCTTCCGTCGGCCCCTGAGCATTGGCGTTCTGCGGTGGCCGAGTTCGACGTGACGTTAGTGGCTCGATCGACCGACGGCCACGCTGACGAAGCTCATCGGAAATGGGCTGTGGACACCCTGTGGCAGACCTATCTCGAGCGCCGCATCTGGCTCGAACGAGGGATCGGTAACGGCAACGGAAGTGGCGATGCCGACGCGCTCGTCAGGCTGCTTCAGGCTGGTGTTCCCGACGGCTTCGCAGAGGTTGTCGGGGCTGCTCTGCATGCTAGCGAACGGACGGCGCGCGGCAACGCCATCGAGCTAGTGCCTTATCTGCGCCTTCCTCTCGCGAAAATACTGCTGGTGCTGACCAACGCCGTCACGGATGAGGACCCCGTGGTGCGACGCCGTGCCGCAGCAGGCGGCTGGACGATCGAGGCCACGACGGATCTATCCACGGAAACGGCCCTCGTGGAGGCTTTCGTACAGGCACTCGTCAACCAAGCGAAGGTCGATCCGGACGAGACCGCAGTCGAGACGCTTCTCAGCGTCGCGATTGACCTGGCTCCGGATGATGTGGCGGCACAGATCGCCTTGCAGGCGCCACCCAGAGCGCGACGCCGAACCGTAGCCGACCTCGTCCGCCGACTGGATCGCAGTGCACTGCTGGAGCTGCTGCGCGCGGAGCAGCTATTTCATACCGACCTGTTTTACGAGCTCGTCGAAGCCCGAAGTTTCACCGAACGGCAAGCGTGGTCCGCATCGGAAGTCGTGACGCTCGTTCACCTCATCGCTGACCATGTTGAAGAGACCGTCGCACAGTCGGATGCTCAGCTGATTCTGCTACAGCATCCAGCAGAAGCGATCCTAGCCTGGACGTGTCACCCCTCCACAGTCGACGTACAGATCGAACTCAGCAGGATCGTGGCCGGCCTTGACGATCAGCAGATGACTGCTGTCGCGGAGTTCCTTGAGCGTGCGAATTCCGACGCGGCGCTGGTTGCGGACGGCTACACGCTGGACCTAGAGACAGCCGAGTACGCACTGACCTTGGTGAGGCAGCGGACCGAGCATATGAGCCGACCAATGGACATCTCCGTTCCGTCCCTACCTTCAACGGCTCCGTCGTCGGCGGCGGCAGCGAACGAGGAGTCGGCTAGTTCCGAGGAACTGTATCGCCAGATACGGCGCCTGTTCGAGGAGCGGTCTGTCGCAAATGCGTTCGAGTCCAGTACGGGAGCGGTCTCAATTGACACTATCCGATGGCTTCGCCGTGGTGCTGACCACAACTTCTCGTTGTCTGCCGATGACTGCCAGCAGCTGTTCGAGCTGTTCCTGAACTACGCCGATTCCGTCCTCCACGAATGGCTCCTGGTGCACTGGTCCGAGGGCGTGGCCGACTCCATCGGGATTCGTCTGGCGACTGCGGAGGACCAGCAGGTACTGCGAGTCGCAGAATTTCTACCGCCGCCTTGGACGCCTAACTTCGGTGGACGGGTCCTCGACGCCGCGAACAGCGCCGCCGATCCATTCGGACTGCAGCTGAGGAGAGCGAATCTCGTTGCGAACCGTCTGGGCGAGCAGTTCGTCCGCACTTGGTCGACAGCATCGCAAGCACACTGGATTGACCCGCTCCTGGTTCGATTCGGAGATTGTGCAGCCGAAGAGAGGATGATCACCGCGCTGCGCGAGAATCCCGGCCGCATCACGCGCTACCCCTCGAGACAGGACGAGGAGTGGATCTCGTTCATCCGCTGTGCCGAGTCGACCGAATCGTTGGTGTCGTTGCTCCGGACCGCCTGGGCAGCAGGATTAGAGAACTCAGACCTGGAGCCACTGCAACAAGCTCTCAACAGGTGCGCGCGCAACGACGCGCCAAGAATCTGGGAAGAGCTCGCCGGCGACGCGAGTATCCCCTCCGCAAGCTTCCTCTTCTATCAGCGCCGCACTGCCATCACCCAGCTCATTGATGGGCGCGCGGGCCGCATGCGGATAGGTGATCCGGCCCTGACCGACCTCGTAGTTGCTCTTGTCGGCAATTAGGGAGCTGTCGCATCCGATTGATTGTCCCTTGGGCCCACCTCCCATGGGACAAGCAAACAATGCTTGCATCGCAACGTGGAACAGACGACGCAGACCTTCGAAGCTGTCGAAAATCCAGTCGGAGCGGGTCTGTTTAGGGAACCCAGATTCATCAGGGGGACGTTGTAGAGGTCACCGATCCCCAGCCCTGTCGCCCGCGAGGCACGCGCGGAAGGTGCGGCCTACAGCGATCAGGATGTTGCTGTAGGCAATGTCTTGCTCCGTCTCAGCTCTAGGAGACTCTGAGAACCTGCAATCACCGTCGATCATCGATGAGGCAAATCAGCAGATCAGACGCCATATTTCAGAGATCTGTGCCGAGGCGCCGCGAGGCTGGAAGATATCTACACCATCTGCGACGTGCGTCCGGCCTGAGCAACCATAGCAAGGGGATCTGGCGCCAGCCGCTGTGCCGTCTGAGGAGCTTCAGGTTTGTCAGTCGTGCAGAGGACGATCTGAGCGGAAGAGTGACTGTCCGGCCAGTATCAAGGTTCCCACACCGCAATTGCCTACTGAGGCCGCGGACGACCGCGAAGTAGGCGACGACGGATCGATCGCGAGCCGGCCAAGGCTTCGCCAAGCAAGCTGAAAAGGTGTCTTTGGCATCCGTTGAGTGGCAGTGGTGCAGATGACATTGGTGCCTTTGGCAACTACGGCGTACGTCCTGGGCCACAGCGTCCAGGACTGCGACGGAAGGAGACAGCGTGAACAGCGGCAGTGGTGAGGTGCGTCGGCGGATTGTTGGTCTGGTCACTCGGGCTGAGGGGATCGTTGAGGCGTTGGAGGTGGCGGCGGTTGATGGTCGGTGGGCGATGACGGCGTTCAGTAGGTATCGGTTGTGCGAGTTGCTGGACATTACGCCGTACGGACCGCTTGAGACGGATCTGGCCGCTGACCCGGTGGCGCTGCTTGAGGAGGCGGTTGGCCTGGTGGATGTGCTCGATGTGCCGATCGAGGAGCTGAGCTGGCGGCTCGCTCTTGGGGATGCTCTGCGGACGGCTGCTGCGGATATTCGGATGGTCCAAGATGCGCGCGACGTATGAGGATCTTCTCCGCGTCGCTCGACGCATGGCGGTCAACGCCGACCGCGGGACGTATGCCGACCTAGCCGATTGGCAAGCTGTGGTTGGAGCAACGGCGAGCCATCTGCTCTGGCTGCGTTGTCGCCTCTCCTCGGTCGGTCAACCGGCGCGGTCTGCTGGCGCGTCGGACAATTCGCTGGGGCGGCTGGCGCGAGCTCTTGGAGCTGCAGCCGATCTTCTTGCTACGCAGGCTCCAGGTACCGCGGCTGCTCTTGACGATCGCGAGGATCTGGCCGCCGCGAGAGCGGAGATCGCGGCGATCGTCCTGATAGCTGCGCGGCTGGTACTGCGCAGCATCCGCCCGGGTAGTCGCGAGCACGGAGACGTGCTGGCCGTCACGGCCGAGCTGGAGTTGTTGGTCCAGTCCGACGTACGGCGAACTGGCTTGGGAGCTCTTGGTGCGGTGAGAGCGGCAGGACCGTCGGCTCCGGTCGACGAGGTCTCCCTGATCGCACAGGCCGCAGCGAGATGGGTGCGGGAACACGAAGCTGTGCCGCCGCTGTCCTTACTGACCAGGGACCTTCGTTCGAGGACGGCACAGCTTCGCACCGTCGGCGGCTACGCGTCGCACATCATCGATCATCTCCTGGCCGCTCCTGCGGCCGACCTAGATGCCGGCCAGCACCTCGGCCTCAAGGTCGTCAACGCGGGATTGCGTTCTGCAGATGACGGCGCGATGCGAGTGACAGAGTCCTGGCGGCGCAGGGTGTCCGATCTGTCGGGGCATGGCAACTCACCGGGCGAGATCGCGTTCGATCAACTCCGAGGCTCGCTGGACAGCGTCGTACGACGTGATGGACGACTACTGGCACCAACGGAACTCGCACCCAACCGTCGCACTGCTGCCGGCCTTGTGGACGCGGTGGATGAGTTGGTGTCGTCGGCCGATCAAGTGGCCAGAAGTCAGCAGCGAGCAGTCGCCGCGCTTGTGAGTACCGGACGGCTGTTCGTGCCACGCCATCAGGCGGCGAGGGTCGAGCCGCTCTATTGGAGCCGCCCCACCGGTGGGGCAAGACCGCTGCAAGCACTGTGGGTCCGCACCAACATCCCCGCCTGCTTCGACGAATTGGCTCAGGCATTGGCCTGGAGCGTCGACCACTTGATCGTGGCCTCTGAGGCTGCTCGCCGACTGGCTGGCTCTTCACAGCAGCCGCGAGCAAGCCTCGACGAGCGAGTGAGGACGCCGGCGTCGTGGTCGGGCGGCGATCGCAGCCGTCGTTGGGTGGACACGGCCGGTGCCTGGATTGCTGATCCAGGACAGGATGCCGGGGAGCTCGCGCGTTGAGCAGCTGTCACCGAGATCGTCGGGAGGTTGCTGTGGGCAATGAGCGTGTGAGTGCGGAGGACCTGCACCAGGCCCTTGAGGCGGAGATTCGCAGTATGAGCAATGGCGCCGACTGGGCCAGGTGGCTGGATGTGGCCGCCTTGTTGCCAAGCTACGGCTTTGGGAATGTCGTCCTCATCAATCTGCAGATGCCGCAGGCCAACTGGGTCGCTCGCGAGCAGGCGTGGGAGAAGCTCGGACGGCGAGTGCGGAAGCAGAACGCGATCCGCATCTTGCAGCCGATCTTCTCGCAGACGTCGATGGGAGCGGCACTGCAGGCGGCCAGCCGGACACTCGCAGCAAACGGTCAACTCGGTCAGCATGTGGTCGGCTTCAAGGTGGCCTCTGTCTATGACGTCACGGCCACCGTCGGCCCGCCCATCCATCTCCCGCGGCCGTCGCAGCCTGGTCGCACCGTCCCGAACGTTTGTGGGACGCGTTGGCGCGAGAGGCCGTCGGCGATGGTTTCACCGTGGACGTTCGGTCGACCGGAGATGGATCCGAGGGATTCACGGACTACGACGCCAAGATCATCGTTGTCGCCGATCACCTTGACGATTTCACCGCCATAGCGCGTCTGGCTCACGAGGTCGGGCACATGCGTCTGCATTCGGCGCCGGACGGGATCGGCGCCGGCAGCGAGATGTGTCGCGGGACCCGCGAGGTGGAAGCCGAATCTGTCGCGTACATCGTGCTGGCACATCACGGCCTCAGCATCGAGACCTCTTCCTTCGACTACGTCGCAGGATGGGCGGCCTTGGTTGATCCGGAGGACCCGGGCAGCGTGATCAAGGCGACTGGCTCTCGAGTCGTCAATGCGGCGAGGCCGCTCATCGGATCGACGGACACCTACCTGAAGGCGAACCGGACGCAGTTGCCCGCTGTACCTGCGAGGTCAATCGATTCGCTCTTCCTTGCGCCTGAGCTCGACGGCCCGGCGCTGTGACTATTGAGGAGCTGACGCAGCGATGGGAGCCAGCGAGAGGGTCGCCGCACTACGACGAGCACGTGAACGACAGGCGAGGATCGAAGCCGCCACCGGCCGCACGATCAGGGCACAAGCATCTCTGGACCGAGCCATCGAAGCCAAGGCCGTCGCGATCGAGCGGTACGAGCAGCGGGTAGCGAATGCCGAAGCAGCATCGGCCGCGGAGATCGCCGAACTCGTGCGGGTGTGCAGGTCGGCGGAAGCTGCGGCCGAGATCCTTGGTATGCCCGTCCGCGAACTGCGCCGCATCGTCAAGGAGGACGGCGAACGACAAGCCACATCTCGCGAGGACGTTCTTGACCGGGGTCATGCTGGAGTGTTGATGTCGGTGGCGCCTGATCCTGACCCGCTGTGGGATATCGACCAGCTCGCGGCGTACCTCAACACCCCAAGCGCACGCTCTATCGATGGCGGACTCTGAGCTACGGCCCGCAGGGCATTCGTATCGGCAGGTACATGCGTTACCGGCGTAGTGTCGTACTTGAATGGATCGTGGAGATGGAGCACTCCGACGATCAGTAGTTCTCGGCGATGAACACCTCGCGCGCGATCGCGTCGGCGAGGTACTGACGCAGCTCGACAGGATTGCCGTGGATGGCGAGGTGTTCAATCCCCGCTAGGACGACGCCGGCACCATCGGCCAATGCAGCCTCGAGCAGGGCGCCCAGCGCTGCGGGCGCCGTCTCGACCTTCTCCTCGAACACCTTGCCGAGGCTGTATCCGCGGCGCTCTGAAGTCTTGCGCGGATGTCCGCCTTCTCTCGCGCACCCATGAAGAGGTGTTCACGGTAGTAGCCGTGCAGGAGGCGATCCTGCTGGGCTGTGTCGGTCACAGGTCGAGGATGATGCTGAGGATCTTCGGATCGAACATGTCGAGGACCTTCGCGGGCGTGTCCATGCGGCAAAGATCACCATGGCCCGGGTCCGGAAAGCGCTCGATGCCGGCTGGGATCCCGTCGAACTGCGAGAGCAGTACAACGCGGCCGCCGCGGAGAAGCAGGTAGCAGAGCAGGCGCTCGCTTCGTTGCCGACTCAGGTGACGCTGACCAAGGCGCAACTGGAGCTGTGGATCGATGAACTGGGTGACCTCGGCGCGGCTTTGAACTCAGCCAATCCGGAGGAGCTGAACCGGCTTTATGGAGCCCTGCGGCTGTCGTTGAGGTATCACCACGCCAACCAGACAGTCGACGTAGAGGTCGACCCGATGGGTGACCGTGTGGATAAGGCTTGTGTCCGAGGGGGGACTTGAACCCCCACGCCCCGTAAAGGGCACTAGCACCTCAAGCTAGCGCGTCTGCCTATTCCGCCACCCGGACGAGTGGTCTGACCGCCTGTGCGGTGCTGACCGGAGAACAGTAGCAAAGAGTAGGGGTGGAGTTCACATCGGGAGGGTGGAGGCGTGACGGCGTGTTCTGGGAGGGGTAGTTTCAGGTTCAACGAGAGGGGTGGGGCGGATGACGGACATCGATCTGGTCGCGATCGAGGGTGAGCGGGAGCGCATTCGGACGACGTACCTGAAGGAAGGTTCGGCCAGTTCGGCGCGCGGGTTGCATCACGTGGCGTTGCTGTGTGCGGACGTCGAGCGGACGGTGAAGTTCTACCAAGGGGTGCTCGAGTTCCCGCTCACGGAGATCGTCGGGAATCGCGACTACGAGGGGTCGAACCACTTCTTCTTCGACATCGGGAACGGGAACCTGCTCGCGTTCTTCGACTTCCCGGGCCTCGACCTCGGTCCGTACGCCGAAGTCCTGGGCGGACTGCATCACCTGGCGATCTCGGTGGAGCCGGAGAGGTGGGCGCGGTTGAAGGCGAACCTGGACGCGGCCGGGGTCGAGTACCTGGAGGAGAGCGGTACGTCGCTCTACTTCCCGGACCCGGACGGCGCCCGGATCGAGCTGATTGCCGACCCGTTGGGGGAGATGTACGGCCTCAAGGTGCTCTGACCTAGAGCTCGACTCGGAGTCAGCTGACTCGAACTCCGGCTCGGACAACCCAGGCACTTGAACCGGTTGCGGTGCTGAGACGTTGACCGGGTGAGTGGTTGACGGGATCCTCTTGTCAACGCGCTCCGGGGGGACGAGATGGGGCATCGCAGTCCGTTGGTATCGCTCGCGGTCACGGCCGTGGGTCTCGTAGCGCTGCTCGTCGTCAACAGCACCCAGACCGGCCCAACGGCCCCGACCGCCGGCGCGGCCCCATCGGCAACCCAACCGGCCGAAACGTCAAAGACCCCGCCCGAGACCGTACCGGTGCCGACTCCGGAACCCACAGCACCAGAGACCACAGCTCCGGAGCCCACCGAGCCACCCAAACCCACCGCAACAGCACAGCTGAACGCGGTCTACGCAGGCAGAACCGCCAACCGCGAGGCCACCGTCGCCGTAGCGGTCAAGGGCGCGAAGGCCGCGGCATACATCTGCGACGGCCAAAGCCTCGAAGCCTGGCTGACCGGCACCTACACAGCCGGTCAACTCAACCTCCGCTCCAAGACCGGCGAACGAATCACGGCGACCCTCAGCAAGAACGCCGTCACCGGCACCCTCACGCTCAGCGGCAAGACGCTCCGCTTCACGATCGCGCAAGCGGGCCCGCCCGCCGGCCTCTACCGCGCGAAGAACAGTAAGAGCACGATCGGCTGGATCGTCCTCCCCGACGGCAGTCAGGTGGGCATCGACAACGACGGCTCACCCGCCGCGGCGCCCCGGCTCGACCCGACCAGCCGTCAGGCCACCGTCGGCGGCGCGTCCGTGACAGCCCAGTCGATCACCGGCGACGAGACGTTCTAGAGGAGCGGATATGACCACCGCACCGGTCCAGCGAGCGACCAGGATTACCATCCCGTTGGCGGCCGGCGCTGCGGTTGCCGTCGTACTCGGTGTGTACGCGCGCCTGCACGATCCGACGGGAGTTGCGCTGAACCTCGCGGGGTTCTCCAGCTTCCAAGCGGTCAAGGCCTGGCTGACCACCCTGGCCGTGGTGCTCGGCATCCTCCAAGTCCTTTCCGCACTGGCCCTGTTCGGCCACATCAAATCCGGGCCTTGGGTGGCACCCGTTCATCGCTGGGCGGGCCGCGCGGCCGTCGCCGTCACGCTGCCGGTCGTCGCGCATTGCCTGTACGCCTTGGGCTTCCAGTACGGCGAACCGCGCGTACTGATCCATTCACTCCTCGGCTGCTTCTTCTACGGCGCCTTCGTCGCGAAGATGCTCACACTGACGAGGAGAGACGCCCCGTCCTGGCTGCTACCTGTGGTCGGCGGAGCGTTGTTCACCGGCCTGGTCGGGCTGTGGCTGACCTCGTCGCTCTGGTTCTTCAGCACGTTCGGAGTCATTCGGTGAAAGGGCCCGCAATGGACCGCCGTACCGTCCTGGCCGCCGGTGCCGCCGCACTCGGTGCCACCGTCACCGGCTGCTCGCAGTACGGCGAACCCGAGGCCGATCCACCGCAGTCGGCGCCCGCAAACGTCGTACTGGGCAAGACCGGAGACATCCCGGTCGGCGGGGGGAAGATCTTCGCGCCGCAACAGGTCGTGGTCACGCAGCCGACCCAAGGCACCTTCAAGGCGTTCACCTCGATCTGCACGCATCAGCAGTGTCCGGTCGCGTCTGTTGCCGACGGCACCATCAACTGCGACTGCCACGGCAGCAAGTACGCCGTCGCCGACGG
Organism: Kribbella sp. NPDC051952; assembly: GCF_040680855.1. Lineage (NCBI taxonomy): Bacteria > Bacillati > Actinomycetota > Actinomycetes > Propionibacteriales > Kribbellaceae > Kribbella > Kribbella sp. NPDC051952. The sequence continues at coordinate 451,731 of NZ_JBFAXQ010000002.1, read as the reverse complement.
GTCGGTCGTGAACGGGCCGGCCCCGCAACCGCTCGCGCCGAAGCAGATCACCGTCAGCGGGGACTCGATCACCCTCACCTGACCCCGGCGGCGCGGATGGTAGAGGATAAGGGCATGACTGCCGACCGAACCTATGCCGCCGACGCCGAGGTAGTGGAGCTCTGCAGCGAGCTCATCAAGATCGACACCACGAACTACGGCAACGGCAAGAGCAACGGTGAGCGGGTGGCCGCCGAGTACGTCGCGGCCAAGCTCGACGAGGTCGGGATCGAGTCGACGATCTACGAGGCGGAGCCCGGCCGGGCGACGCTGGTCGCGCACTGGGAGGGCGAGGACCAGTCGGCCGATCCGCTCCTCGTGCACGGTCACCTGGACGTCGTACCGGCCGACCCGAAGGACTGGAAGGTCGATCCGTTCGCCGGTGAGATCTTCGACGACTGCGTCTGGGGTCGCGGCGCGGTCGACATGAAGGACTTCGACGCGATGGTGCTGTCGGTGGTCCGGGCCCGGCAGCGGGCCGGCGTGAAGCCGCGGCGTCCGGTCCGGCTCGTCTTCACCGCCGACGAGGAAGCCGGCGGTGTGTACGGCGCCCAGTGGCTGATCAACAACCACCCGGACACCGTCGCCGACTGCACCGAAGGCATCGGTGAGGTCGGAGGGTTCTCGATCACGGTCAAGGACGACCTGCGGCTGTACCTGATCGAGACGGCCGAGAAGGGCATGAACTGGATGCGGCTCAAGGCCCGCGGTACGGCGGGACACGGGTCGATGGTGAACACCGACAACGCGGTCACGAACCTGGTCGAGGCGGTCACGCGGATCGGCCGGCACGAGTGGCCGCTGCGGATCACGCCGACGGTCCGCGAGTTCCTGAAGACGCTCGAGGACGTGCTCGGGACCGAGCTCGACCCGGACGACATGACCGAGACGCTGCTCAAGCTCGGCAGCTTCAGCCGGATGTTCGGCGCGACGATCCGCAACTCGTCGAACCCGACCATGCTGAACGCCGGTTACAAGGTGAACGTGATCCCGGGCGACGCCGAGGCGCACATCGACGGCCGCTTCCTGCCCGGGTACGAGGACGAGTTCTACGCGACCATCGACGAGCTGATCGGCGACAAGGTCCAGCGCGAGACCGTCGTCACGGACATCGCGCTGGAGACCGAGTTCAGCGGCGACCTGGTCGAGGCGATGAAGGCGTGTCTCGCCGCCGAGGACCCGCAGAGCCGGACCGCACCGTTGCTGATGTCCGGCGGCACTGATGCCAAGTCCTGGAGCCGTCTCGGCGTCCGCTGCTTCGGGTTCGTCCCGCTGCAGCTTCCGCCCGACCTCGACTTCATGGGCATGTTCCACGGCATCGACGAGCGTGTGCCTATGTCGGCGCTGGAGTTCGGCTCGCGGGTGCTGGACCGGTTCCTCGACCAGGTCTGACCGCGCCGTCGGTCAGCAGATACTGACCGATCGCGTACGTCGACATCGTGAGCGCACCGCGGAGCGGGAAGTCCCGCCCGGACAGGCGTAGTGCGATGAGCGCGTCGGAGATCAGGAAGAGCGCGCCCCCGAGTCCGCTCCGCGGGTTGTGCCAGCGGGACGCGATGGCGGTTGCCGTGAGCAACAAGGCGTAGGCGGCAACCGGGATCTTCTGACTACCTAGACCGGGTGCCAGGACCGCGATCAGCGCGGCCCACAGAGCGGCGTACGCGGCGAGGACGCGCCAGGAGCGTTGGGCCGGATTGGCGAGGAAGACGGCGAGGTAGCAGGCGTGGGCCGCGGCGAAGGCGGCGATGCCGGCGAGCTGGAGGTCGGTCTCCAGGAGCAGGTCGCCGGCTGCCGATGCCAGGAGCGCCGCCTGTAGTAGTGGTGGTGCGTCGTGGGTTCGTGACCAGGACCAGAGCAGGGGCATCATCGATACCTTGCTGGCCTGCTTGAGGATCTTGACGTCGAAGGCGACGGCCGCGACCTGCACGACCGTCGTACCCCAGAACGCCGTCAACAGCCGTCGCCCGCGCGCCAACCGCCCCAGGTTCATGGCCCCGAGTCTGCCGTACGGCGGCCGCGAAACGCCGTTGTTCACGACAAGTTCAACGTCGTGCGGAGTTGGGGGAGGTGGCGCAGCAACGGGCGCGGTGGGGTGGGGGTGGTGACGACGGAGAGGGTGAGGCGGTAGCGGAACGGGGCTGGGGTGAGGTGTTCGCCAGGGCGGAGTTCGGTGGCGAGCGCGCTGCGGGGAACCAAGGCGAGGTGGGCGCGACGGCGGGCCATGGCGACGGTGGTGCTCAGGGTGACGCCGCGGCGCGGGATGGCACCGAGGGCGATCAGGCGGGCGTGGATCTCCTCGATCCCGCGGTCGTACGTCGAGAACGCGACGGGCCGGTCCTTCAGCGGCTGTTTGCCCCGACCGGGTGGACGGGCGCCGGGTGGGACGAACAGGACGAGTTCGTCGTGGCCGACGCGGCGGGCGACTGTGCCGCGGGGAAGTGTCATCTGCTCGGCGATCGCGATGAACGCGGCGTCCATGGTTCCTTCGGCGACCCGTTCGACCAGGAACTGGCCGTGGTCGACCTGCTGCTGGATCTCCAGGTCGGGCAGGTCGGCATCGAGCACCGGGAACAGGATCGGCGCCAGACTGGCGAAGGTGCCGATCACCAGACGCTCTCCGGCGGCGGCCGTGCGGGTGGCGGCGTACACCTCTTCGAGGTGGCCGAGGATGTGGTCGGCCCGGCGGCCGAGCTCCGCACCGGCAGGGGTCGGGCGGGCGCCGCGGGTGTCGCGCTCGAACAGCTTGACGCCGCACATGCGTTCCAGCCGGCTCAGGCGTTGGGATGCCGACGGCTGCGAGATGCGCAGTTCGCGGGCCGCGGTGCCGACGGCTCCGGTGCGGATGATCGCCTGGACCAGCCGCAGATCTTCGACCGCTGGTAATGAAGCCATAGGTTCAGCCTATGGCAACCACGCAAGGCATTCCGGCTACCTGAACAGGCTGACAACTCAAAGAATCAAAGGCATGAGAGCGAGATCCGAGGCCCTGGCGTTGCTGGCCGGTGGGGGAGCGGCGGACTTCGCCTTCCGGATCGCGCAGGTCGCACTGCCCTTGGTGATCCTGCGCGAGACGGGATCGATCGCGGCGACCGGATTGGTCGGCGGCGCGGCCGGCGTACCGGTTCTGCTTTCGCCGTGGTGGGCGCGGAAGGCCCGGCAGTGGGTGGACTCGGGTCCAAGACTCGCCGTCGTCGCAGCCATCTCCGCGATCGCACTCGCGTCCGTGCCCGCGGCAGCCGGTCTACGACTGCTCACACCGGAGTTGCTCGTGATCAGCGGACTGCTCCTGGGATGTGGAGACGCCCTGTCCAACCCGGGGAGATCGGCCCTCCTGGCCGACACCGGAGACCGCTGGGGTGTCGGCAAGGCCGTCGTACTACTGACCTGGCAGGACGGTTTACGGAGGATCGGCATGATGCTCGGACCGGCCGTCGGCGCGCTGGCCGTGTCGGCAGACCTCACCAACGGCCTCCTCTGGATCGAGGCGGTCACGGTCTTCGCAGCCGGTCTGCTGGCGTGCACCGTGCAGGCGGAGCGAGCACCAGCGGGTACGACGACGCCGTCGATCCGGTGGAGTCTGACCGGTCGCCGGGACGTCCTCTACGGCTGGATCGTCCGCGGCTCCGGCTGCGTGACCTGGTTCGCGTTCACCCTCGGGCTGTCCGTGATCGGCGAGGAGCGTGGTCGGCCGGGGATCTACCTGGCGGCCGGCATGACCGGGTACGGCGTGGGGTCCGTGATCGGAACCACGATCGCGCTGGCGATAGTCCGACGTACCAAGCCGGTCCCGTTGGCAGCTACAGCGTGGACCTGCATGGGCTTGTGCTGGATCGGCATGGGCGTCTGGTCGACGCCACCGGCCGTGGCGGGGTTCGGTGCGCTGTCCGGGCTGACCGTCGTGGTCGGCATCGCGGCGATCTCCGTGATCATCACGCGGGAGTCGGCCGGGGCAGAGCGGCGGACGCTGCTGTCCGGGCAGAGTGTGGTGGTGAGCGCGAGCAGTTCGGCGGGCATGCTGGCCGGCGGTCCGATCATCGCCGTCCTCGGTGCGGAACACACGCTGGTCGGAGCCGGAGTGATCACATCAATGGTGTCGCTGGCGGTGCTGCTGCAGTGCCACACTGCGAAGCATGTCCGAGCTCGTGATCACCACGCTGGCCGAGCGGCCTGAGTACCTGGAGCACATCTACGACTTCGCGGACACCTGGCCGGCGTTCATGCACAACGATCCGATCGGCAACGCCTTCATGGGCCGGGTGCTGGTGGACTTCGCCGATCAGTGCCTGGTCGCGACCGAGGACGGCGAGCTGATCGCACACGGCCGCAGCATCCCGTTCGTGTTCCCGGACGAGAACCGCAAAGACCTGCCGACCGGCGGCTGGGACCGCGTGCTGCACTGGGGTTACACCGATCTCCGCACCGGCCGCGAGCCGAATGTGTCGAGCGCCCTGGAGATCCTGATCCGGCCGTCCCACCTCGGCCGCGGCCTCTCCCACGAGATGCTCGCCGCGATGCGCCACGCGGTGAAGGCGAAGGGACACAAGACCCTGTACGCGCCCGTCCGGCCGAACGGTAAGACCGACGCGCACCAGCCGATGACGGCGTACATCAAGGAGGTCAGGGACGACGGCCTACCAACCGATCCGTGGCTGCGGGTGCACGTGAAGGCGGGCGGCACGATCGTCCAGGTCGCACCGCGCTCGATGGTGATCGCCGGGTCACTGGCCGAGTGGCGCGAGTGGACCGGGCTGCCGTTCGACACCACGGGCGACGTGATCGTGCCCAAGGCGCTCGTACCGGTCCATGTCGACGTCGCCCATGACCACGCCGTGTACGTCGAGCCCAACGTCTGGATCCGGCACGACCTCTAGCGGGCGAGCCGGCTCAGCAACCAAGCAGCGGCACAGATCCCCAACACCGCGGCCACGATCAGTACGCCGAAGTCCAGCCAGTAATTGGTCGGCTGACCGATCAGCAACCCGCGCAACGCGCTGACCTCATAGGTGAGCGGATTGACGTGGCTGATCACTCGCAGCCAGTCCGGCATCAAGCTGACCGGATACAGCGCATTCGACGCGAAGAACAGCGGCATCGTGATCGCCTGCCCGATCCCCATCAGCCGATCCCGCCGCAGCACTAGCCCGGCGATCGTCATCGACAGACACGAGAAGAAGGCCGCTCCCAGTACGACGACCCCGAACGTGGCCAGGATCTTCAACGGGTTCCAGGTCAGGCTCACCCCGAGCAACGCCGCCACGATCAGTACGACGATCGCCTGCGAGATCGTCCGTACGCCGGCCGCGAACGCCTTGCCCGCCACCAATGCCGAGCGCGGACTCGGCGTGACCAGGAGCTTGGTCAGGATCCCCGCGTCCCGCTCCCAGATGATCTGGATGCCGTAGAAGATCGCGACGAACAACGCGGACTGCGCGATGATGCCCGGCGCGAGATAGTCCAGGTACGGAACGTCGCCGGTCGGGATCGCGCGGATCCGGCTGAACGTCTCGCCGAAGATGACCAGCCACAGGATCGGCTGGATCGCGCGGGTGATCAGCTCGGTCCGGTCGTGCCGCAGCTTCTGCAGCTCGACCAGGCAGAACGTGCCGATCCGGGAGAACAGCCGGGTGGTGGCCCGGAGCCTGGTCTCAGCCCAGGCGCTGGGCGGTGCGGCGGGTGCCACGGACATTGCGGAGCCCTCCCTTCTCGGCAGCGGCGAGGCTCTCGCCGGTGTGATGGCGGAACACGTCCTCGAGGCTGGCGTCAGGGCCCAGCTCGGCCTTGAGATCGGCCGGACTCCCGACCGCGCGCAGCTTGCCCAGGTGCATCAGGGCGACCCGGTCGCAGAGCAGATCGGCCTCTTCCATGTAGTGCGTGGTCAGCAGCACGGTCATCCCGTACTTCTCCTGCATGTCCTGCACCCGCGCCCACACCGAGTCCCGAGCCACCGGGTCGAGGCCGACCGTCGGCTCGTCCAGCACGAGCAGCGCCGGTCGATTCACCAGCGCCTGGGCGAGCTCCAACCGGCGCACCATCCCACCCGAGTACTTCGACGCGAGCCGGTCGGCCGAGTCCGTCAGGTCGACGATCTCAAGGACCTCGGCCACCCGGGCAGCCCGCTCCCGGCGCGGTACGTCGAACAACCGCGCGAACCACGACACGTTCTCCCGGCCCGTGAGCGCGCCCTCGATCGAGAGCTGCTGCGGGACGTAACCGAGCATCCGCCGTACGGCCATCGCGTCGCGGTGTACGTCGAGCCCGAACACTCGGACCGAGCCGGACTGCGGCGGATACAGCGTGTTCAGGACACGCAACGTGGTCGTCTTGCCGGCACCGTTCGGACCGAGCAGGCCGAAGCACTCACCTGGTGAGACGGTCAGGTCCAGACTGTCGACGGCGAGATGGTCACCGAAATGGTGATTCAGCCCGGTGATCTCTACAGCCGGCGAGGCACTCATACAGGCTCCTTCTCGAAGGTGGCGTCCTGCTCGGGATGCAACCGCTCAGCGAGTACGCCGAGAACCGGCAGCGCTGCTCGTAATGCGTCCCGGTCGTCCGGCCCGAGTCCGTCGAGCGCCTGCGTGACCAACGCCGTACGCCGATCGCGCCAGGCCTCGACCTGCTCCCGGGCAGGCTCGGTCAGTGTCAACCGGGCGATCCGGCGGTCGGACTCGTCCGGCTCCCGCAACAGCAGTCCGCGGTCGGTGAGCTGCCGGACCAGCGTCGAGACCGTGTTGGCGACCAGGCCCAACTCGGCGGCCGCCTCGGCAACGGAGATCCCGGGGTTGCGGCGGACGGTGCGGATCAGCTCGGCCTGTGAGCCGGTCAACGATGACAACGCCAGGGGCCTCCCGGCCGAGCGGCGCAGATGCCGGCGGACCAGGCCGAGTGCCGCCAGCAACTCCTCGGCGAGAACCTCGGTGGTGTTCACGCTCACCACGATACCTCTGTAGCAGAGATATTGCGCCGCGAGCGACGACCGGGAGTTGTCCCGGAGGGAGTGCTCAGAGGGTGCGCATCACCCGGATGATGCGGCGGCGGAGCCAGACGCGGCGAGTGCCGTCCGGGTAGCGCCTGAGGCGGGCGAGCTCCCAGCCGCCGTACTCGGCGTGCTCGGTGAGCAAGCGGCGGACCGCGCCTCGCGACTCGGTCCGTGACACCTCGAACTGCTGTAACTCGTATTCGGCCATTCGCACCTCCAAGCCCTCACCACGACTAGGCCCTCACGACACATCCTCCAACGCCGCCACGATCGCCGGCGGCAGTGTGAGCTCTTCCACACCGAGCCCCGACTTCAATTGCATCGCAGTTCGGGCCCCGACGATCGCCGCCGACACACCGGGCCGGTCCCGCACCCAGGTGAGTGCCACCTCGAGCGGAGTCCAGCCGAGCCCGTCAGCGGCGCGCGCGACCGCTTCCACGATGCCCGAACCGCGGCCGTCGAGGTAGGGGTCGACGAATCTGGACAGATGCTGAGACGCCGCCCGTGAGTCCGCCGGGATCCCGGTCCGGTACTTCCCGGTCAACACGCCGCGGCCAAGGGGCGACCAGGCCAGTACGCCGATCCCGAGCCCGCCGGCCGCGCGGATCGCGTCCGCCTCGGCGTCTCGCGCGAGCAACGAGTACTCCACCTGGTTGGACACCGGCACCGCGCGCCCCGGCCAGGCCTGCTGCCAGGTGACGGCCCGGGCCGACTTCCAGCCGGCGTAGTTCGACACGCCCACGTAGCGGACCTTGCCCGAGTTCACCGCGTGGTCGAGCGCCGACAGCGTCTCCTCCAGCGGTACGTCGTCGGACCAGGTGTGCAGCTGCCACAGGTCGATGTGGTCGACGTTGAGCCGTCGCAGCGAGCCCTCGAGGTCACGCAGCAGGGCGCCCCGGGAGGTGTCGGTGATCCGCTCACCGCGGCGGACGCTGAACCCGGCCTTGGTCGCGATCACCAGATCGTCACGATCCACCACGTCGCCGAGCAGGGACCCGATCAGTTGCTCACTGTCGCCATCGCCGTACGCCGCCGCCGTGTCGATCAGCGTGCCACCCGCGGCGACGAACGCGGCCAATTGCTCGCGCGCCTCGTGCTCATCGGTGTCCCGCCCCCAGGACATGGTGCCCAGGCCGAGCCTGCTCACCGCCAGTCCACTGTGACCGAGATAGCGCTGCTGCATGACCCGAGCCTATTGCGGCCCACCGACAACGGCTCGCTAGGCTCGCCAGTCATGCGACTCGGACTCAACATCGGCTTCGTCTTCGGTGGCGACGACCATCAGGATCATCTCCGGCTGGTGAAGGAGGCCGAACAGCTCGGATTCTCGGTCACCTGGGCCGCGGAGGCGTACGGCTCGGACGCCGCCACGCTGCTGACCTGGATCGCCGCCCAGACCACGACGATCGACGTCGGTGCGGCCGTCTTCCAGATTCCCGCGCGGACGCCGGCCATGACCGCGATGACCGCGGCGACGCTGGACCAGCTCTCCGGCGGCCGGTTCCGGCTCGGGCTCGGCGTGTCCGGGCCGCAGGTGTCGGAGGGCTGGCACGGCGTCCGGTTCTCTCAGCCGTTGCTCAGGACGCGTGAGTACGTTGCCATCGTGAACTCCGCTCTCCGCCGCGAGACCGTCGCGTACGAGGGCAAGCACTTCACGCTGCCGCTGCCCGACGGACCGGGCAAGGCGCTGAAGCTGTCCATCCGGCCGCTCCGCAACCACGTACCGATCTACCTGGCGGCGGTCGGCCCGAAGAACCTCGAGTTGGCCGGTGAGATCGCGGACGGCTGGCTCGGTATCCTCAACGACCCCGCCTATCTGGGAGAGCAGTTGAATCACATCAAGACCGGTCGCGCGATTCGTCAGGAGGGGCTCGACGGCTTCGACGTCGTCGCGTCCGTGCCGGTGATGACCGGCGACGACCTGCAGGCCGCGGCCGACCCGATCCGGGGGTACGCCGCCCTCTACATCGGCGGCATGGGGAGCCGGGAGAAGAACTTCTACAACGCACTTGCTGTTCGGATGGGTTACACAGCGGAGGCGAAGGTTATCCAGGACCTGTACCTGGCCAAGCAGCACCGCGAGGCGATGGCCGCCGTACCGTACGGCTTCATCGACTCGATCTCGCTGCTCGGCAGCAAGGAGCGGATGGCCGAGAAGCTGACGGCGTACGCCGAGGCCGGGGCCACAACCGTGTCAGTCACCCCGTTCGCGTCGACCCTGGAGCAGCGGATCGCCGACCTGCGCACGGTCGCCGAGGCCCTCGACCTCGCCGGAGTCGGCACCGGAGATCAGCACTGATGACGATCTGGGACTCCATCATCCTCGGCATCGTCGAGGGTTTGACCGAATTCCTCCCGGTCTCCAGCACCGGCCACCTCACCATCGCGTCGAAGGCGCTCGGCCTGCCGATCGACGACCCGTCGGTGACCGCGTTCACCGCGGTGATCCAGTTCGGCGCGATCGCGGCCGTGGTCCTGTTCATGTGGAAGGACATCAGCCGGTACGCCGTTGCCTGGTTCAAGGGACTCACCAAGCCCGAGCACCGCGGCGAGTTCGACCACCGGATGGGCTGGTACGTGATCGTCGGCTCGCTGCCGATCTGCGTCGTCGGATACGTTGCCAAGGACATCATTTCCGGACCGCTCCGCAGCCTGTGGTGGGTCGCCGGCTCCCTGATCGTCTGGTCCTTCTTCATGGTCGCCGCCGAACGCCTGGGCTCGAAGCGCCGGCCGCTCGAGAAGATCACGCTGCTCGACGCGATCGTGATGGGCATCGTGCAGTGCCTCGCTCTGATCCCCGGTGTGTCCCGCTCCGGCGCGACGATCTCCGCGGGTCTCTTCCGTGGCCTGGACCGCGTGGCTTCAACTCGGGTGGCCTTCCTGCTAGGCATTCCCGCGCTGGTCGGCGCCGCCATCTTCGAGCTCCCGGACGCGGTAGGCGGTCACGTCGGCGCGGTCCCGCTGATTGTCGGCACAGTCGTCAGCTTCATCGTGGCCTACGCCTCGGTCGCCTGGCTGATCCGCTTCGTAGCCAAACACACCACCGAGATCTTCGCCTTCTACCGGATCCTGGTCGGTCTGGTAATCCTCATCCTCCTGGCCACCAGCACGATCACACCGACCTAGAGCCAGCCGGCCTTGCGGAAGAAGCGGTACATGGTTGTGCAGGCTGCGGCCATCACGAGCAGGATGCCGTAGTAGCCGAAGTGCCAGCGGAGTTCGGGCATATTGTCGAAGTTCATGCCGTAGATGCCGGCCAGCATGGTCGGCACTGCGGCGATGGCGACCCAGGCCGAGATCCGGCGCATGTCGTCGTTCTGCTGGACCGAGACGCGGGCCAGGTGTGCGTTGAGGGCCGAGCTGAGCAGCGTGTCGATCGCCTCGGTCTGGTCGGAGACCCGGTTGAGGTGATCGGCCACGTCCCGGAAGAACGGCGCCGCCTTCGGGCTCACCCCAGGGATCCCGTGCGCGAACTGCTCGATCGGATCACGCAGCGGATCAACCGCCCGCCGCATCTCCAGCACCTCACGTTTGAGGTTGTAGATCCGCTCGGCGTCGCTCGTGCGCTCGGGTGAGAACACCGACGTCTCGATCTCGTCCACATCGAGCTCGACCTGCTCAGCCACCGTTTCGTAGTCGTCCACGACCGAGTCGCAGATCGCCCACAACACCGCGGCCGGCCCGTGACCCAGGATCGACGCACGCTCCTCGAGCTGGTGCCGAGCCGTAGCCAGCTCACCACCTTCACCGTGCCGGACAGTAACGACGTACCGGGGCCCGACGAACACACTCAGCTGACCGGTCTCGACCGCGTCCAGGGCATCGACGTACCAAAGCGTGCGCAGTACGACGACCAATGCCTCGCCGAACTTCTCCACCTTTGGCCGCTGGTGCGCCTGCAGTGCGTCCTCGACGGCGAGCTCGTGCAGGTTGAAGAGCCGCTGAACCCGCCGCATCTCCGCATCCGTCGGCTCGTGCAGACCGACCCAGCCGAACGTGTCGCCGTCGGCGTCGATGGCCTGGGCAACGGTCTCGGGATCCTTGGGAAGATCCTGCCGTTCGCCCTCGGCGTACACACCGCAGTCGACGATCACGTGTCCATGATGGCACCAGGCCCGGCCGCGGACTTGTGGGACCGGATAACGTGCAGGCTATGCCCACGGTGATTCTGGTCCGCCACGGCCGCAGTGCCGCGAACACGTCCGGCACGCTGGCCGGCCGGACGCCGGGAGTGAAGCTCGACGACACCGGCGTGAAGCAGGCCGAGGCGGTCGCCCAGCGGCTCGCCGGCCTGCCGCTCGCCGCGATCGTCACCTCGCCCCTGGAGCGATGCAAGCAGACCGCGGCCGCCATCGCAAAGCACCACGAAGGGTTGCGTCCGGCAACGGATCGGCGGCTGACGGAGTGCGGGTACGGCGACTGGACCGGGCAGAAGATCGCCACCCTGGCGAAGGATCCGCTCTGGGCGGTGGTCCAGCAGCACCCATCCGGGGTCACGTTCCCGAACGGGGAATCGATGCGGGCGATGCAGCAGCGCGCGGTCGACGCCGTCCGGGCGCACGACGCGGCGCTGGCCAAGAGCCACGGTGACGGGGCGATCTGGGTCGCGGTGTCGCACGGGGACGTGATCAAGGCGATCGTGGCCGACGCGCTCGGTCAGCATCTGGACACGTTCCAGCGGATCGTCGTGGACACCGCGTCGACGACGATCATCACGTACACGCCGACCCGCCCGTTCCTGGTCCGCCTGAACGACTCCGGCAGCGAGCTCGCCTCCCTGATCCCGAAGCCCCCGGCCAAGGGCCGGACCAAGAAGCAGTCCTCGGACGCGGTCGTCGGCGGACGGTAACAAGAACATGCCCGGTCGTCCCGTGACTACTGCGCGGCCCCCGGTGGCGCATCTGGCTGCACTGGTGGCAAGGCAACGATGCTCCGCATCGACACCTCGCCCCCAGCACAGCCAGCTACACCACCGGGCGCCTGCTCGCTACGTCACGGGACGACCGGGCATGTTCTAGGGTCTAGACATGGCGCGAGTTGTTCATACCTACGACGACCCGGATCGGTTCGTCGCCGGCACTGTCGGGGAACCGGGTGCGAGGACGTTCTTCCTGCAGGCGCGGGCGGGGGTCCGGTTGACGTCGGTGGCCTGTGAGAAGGAACAGGTGATGGCGCTCGCGGAGCGGCTCGACGTGATGCTGGACGAGGTGGCCCGGCGGTTCGAGCGGGATCCGGTCACGCTGACCAGCGTCGACGACACCGATCCGCTGGAGCAGCCGATCGAGGAGGAGTTCCGGGCCGGCACGATGACGCTGGCCTGGGAGGCCGACGCCGAGCGGGTGGTGATCGAGGTGTTCGCGGTCGTCACCGGCGAGCAGGTCGACCTCGAGGAGACCGATCCGGTCGCGGCCGCGCTGGAGTCCGAGGACGCCGAGGTGTTCATCGTCCGGATCACCGAGGAGCAGGCCCGCGCGTTCGCCCGGCGGGCGGTCGCGCTGGTCGCGTCCGGCCGGCCGAGCTGCCCGTTCTGCGGTCAGCCGATCGACCCGGAGGGGCATATCTGCCCGCGCGCCAACGGCTACCGCAGGCACCTGCCGGAATGATCGACCCGGATCTCCTCGCCACCGGGGAGCTGTCACTGCACGGACGCCTGGTCGCCGCGTCGAACGGCACCTTCCAGGGGTCGGTGAGCCGCGGCGACGAGACCGCGACCGTGGTCTACAAGCCGGTGCAGGGGGAGCGGCCGTTGTGGGACTTCCCCGACGGGACGCTGGCCCAGCGGGAGTTCGCGGCGTACGTCGTCTCCGAAGCGCTCGGGTGGTCCGTCGTGCCGCCGACGCTGCTGCGGGACGGTCCGCTCGGCGAGGGCATGGTGCAGCTGTGGATCGACGAGGCCGAGCTCGATGCGGGGGAGACGGAGCTGGTCGACATCGTCCCGCAAGGACGGGTGCCGGCCGGATGGGTCGGCGTACTCGATGCGCTGGACGGACGGCACAACCCGGTGACGCTGGTGCACGCGGACAACGACGCGTTGCGGCGGATGGCGGTATTCGATGCCGTGGTCAACAATGCCGACCGCAAGGGCGGCCACGTGCTGAACCCGGGCGACGGCCGCGTGTACGGCGTGGACCACGGCGTCACCTTCAACGCCGACGACAAACTCCGCACGGTCTTGTGGGGTTGGGCCGGTGACCCGATTCCCGCCGACCTACTGGACGACGTACGCCGTCTGGCCGATCAGCTGGCCGGGGGCCTCGGCCAGGAACTGTGCACCCTCATCACCGCGGTAGAACTGACCGCAACCCGAGAGCGCTGCTCGACCCTCCTCAAGACGGGCGTCTACCCGACGCCGAGCGACGACTGGCCCGCAATCCCCTGGCCCGCGTTCTAAGCCGGGTTCACGCTGACGTTGGCCAGGCGGCCGTGCTCGTCGAAGGTGGTGGTCAAGGTGGAGCCGTCCGGGATGGTGCTGCGGATGGCTTCGGCGGATTCGGCGTACTGCAGGCCGAAGTGCTTCAGGTAGCCGTGGACGATGCGGCGGTGGTCCGAGGGGAAGACGCTGACCGCGGTCATCAGGAGGCGTGGGGTCGCGATCGGGTCGAAGGCGGCCTGGGGGAGCTGGTCGTCGGCGACGTGGAGGTACACGTGCCCTCGGCCCTCGTTGATCGCGGTGGACCAGACGCCTCGGCCACCGATGACGGTGCCGGCGGTGATCGCTAGCGTGATCGCGCCGTACGCCGGTTCCGCGAAGCCACTGAGGTCGGGGCTCTCGGTGGTGAACTCGTCGATCCCGTGCTTCGCACCGAACTCGCGGATCGGCAACGTCCCCGCCACGGCCGGCGCCTCCGGTCCGAAGCCGGGGTTGGACCAGCCCCACAACCAGGTGTTGTCGAGGTGCGAGAAGCTGCCGAGCAGCGAGACGCCGCCGAGGACGCCGCGCTCACCGGTCAACGTCCGCTTGTCGAGGTCGACCTGCAGCGAGTCCGGGCCGACGACCTCGTTGAAGAGGTCCTGCTGCTGGATCGCGGCGGCCGCGACCCACCCGCCGTACGCCTGGAACTCGGGGCTGAAATCTGCTGGAGCGTTCATCAATCGCGAGGCTAGTCGCAGCGAGGGTGCACGCAAACCGCCGCCCAGGGAATGGAACCGTGTCGCGTCGTTGAAAACCGGACTGGCATAAGCTCCGACACATGCAGGCGTGGACAAAACCAGACATCCCGGTCGTGCCGGGTCCGGCCCGGCGGCTGCGCCTCCACGACACCGCGTCCGGCGGCCTGGTCGAGGTCCCACCGGCCGATGGCGGGACGGCCAGGATGTATGTGTGCGGCATCACACCGTACGACGCCACCCACATGGGCCACGCGGCGACGTACCTGACCTTCGACCTGGTCAACCGCCTCTGGCGCGACGCCGGGTACGACGTGCACTACACGCAGAACATCACCGACGTCGACGACCCGCTGCTCGAGCGCGCGGCCGAGACCGGCATCGACTGGACCGACCTGGCGTACCGCGAGATCCAGCTGTTCCGGGACGACATGACCGCGTTGCGGGTGATCCCGCCGCAGCACTACATCGGCGTGGTCGAGTCGGTCGACCTGGTCGCCCGCGCGGTCGAGGAGCTGCAGCGGGCCGGTGCGGTCTACTCGGTCGACGGCGATCTGTACTTCGCGGTGAAGGCCGACCCGGCGTTCGGTGGCGTGTCCGGGCTCGACCGGGATGCGATGCGTGAGCTCTTCGCCGAACGTGGTGGCGACCCCGACCGCGACGGCAAGCGCGACCCGCTGGACAGCCTGTTGTGGCGGCAAGAGCGGCCGGGTGAGCCCGCGTGGGATTCACCGGTGGGCCGCGGCCGGCCGGGCTGGCACGTCGAGTGCTCGGCGATCGCACTGGAGTACCTGGGCATGACGTTCGACGTCCAGGGCGGTGGGTCGGACCTGATCTTTCCGCACCACGAGATGTCGGCGAGTGGCGCACAGGTGGCGACCGGGCAGCACCCGTTCGCCCGGGCGTACGTGCACCAGGCGATGGTCGGGCTGGACGGCGAGAAGATGTCCAAGTCCAAGGGCAACCTGGTCCTGGTGTCGAAGGAACGCGAGGCCGGCGCCGACCCGATGGCGATCCGGCTCGCGCTGCTCATGCATCACTACCGGACCGACTGGTTCTGGACGTCGTCGGACCTGCTCGACGGCCAGGAGCGCCTGGATGTCTGGCGCGGCGCGATCGGCCGGGGGTCTGGTCCCGACGGTGCCGCGACGGTTGACGCCGTACGCGCGGCGCTGACGAACGACCTGGACACAGTCGCCGCGTTGTCGGCCGTGGACACCTGGGCGACGACCAACGGTGATGACCAGGAGGCGCCGGGCCTGGTTGCCCAGGCCGTCGACGCTCTCCTCGGAGTGAGGCTCTAGCTAGCCGGTCACCGGTTGGTGGGTCTTGACCGGGACCGGGGCCGGCGCGTTCGGCGGCTGGTCGAGGCCCGGCACCGGGAGCTGCGGGTGCGTCGGCTTCGGGGTGGGCTTCGGCTTCGCCGCGGGCTTGGCGCAGGTCGCCGAGGCGAGCCGGATCACCTGCGTGCCGCCGCCGAGGTCGATGCTCAGGCCGGTGATCGTGAACGAGCCGTCGGAGTGCTTGACCTGCTCGTTGACCTTGATCGTCGCGAGCGGCGCGGCCGGGATCGTGGCGCCCTGCTTGGTCGGCGGGACCGCGAGCTTCTGGCCGAGCAACGTCAGCGCGCCGATGTCGACACCGCCCTCGTTGCCCGAGCACCAGACGTTGACGGCGTCGATCGCGAGCAGCGAGCTCGGCGGCGTGAGCAGCAAGTTGCACAGGTCGGGCAGGTTCTTGACCGGCAGGTCACCTGTGCTCAGCGACGGCAGCGGCAGGCCGAGATCGGGGAGCGGGAGGTCGGGGATCGGCAGCTGGTCGGCGCCGGTCGACGGCAGGTTCGCGCACTGCTGCTTCAGCTCGGGCGGGAGCTTCACCTGGCTGAGGATGTCCGGTCCGACGACCACGTCGAAGAGCTCGACCGAGGCCGAGTTGTTCCCGGCCGTCGCCGTACCGGCGCGGACCGAGAGCAGCGGGTTCTTCGGGAGCTCGAGGGCCGACGTGGTCTGCCGCTTCCCGTCGAGGGATTCGGCGTACGGCGTCTTGGCGATCGGGAACTGCCCGTCCGCGCTGACGGCGTACGCCGAGGACGGCCGGGCCGCCGCGTTGCCCACCGGCGCGCTCGCGACCAGGGTGAACGCCACGACGCCGCCGACGGCCGCGACCGTGGTGACGGTCCGCGCGAGGTCTGGTCGCATCACGTTGTCCTCAATTCTCTATTTGCTGTCGATCAGGACGAGCGTCCCGAGCGGGACCTTCTGCAGGTGGGCAAGGGCGGTCTTCGGCACCCGGACGCACCCGGCGCTGATGGCGGCGCCGAACACGTCGGGGCGGGGCCAGCCATGGATCGCGACCGTACCAGGTCCGCCACCGAACGTGTCCAGAGTGGGACTGTGCGCACCCAACGGCAGCACGATGGGGGAGGCCGACCGCTTGTTGTCGATGATGGAACCGAGCAAGAACGTCCGGCCGGGCGGCGTCGGCGTCTTCTTCGCGCCGACCCCGGCCTTCCAGACGCCGAGGCTCTTGCCCTTCAGGAACAGCTCGATCGTGCGCGAGCTGGTGTGCACGCGGATCAGGTACGACGACGTCGCGCGATCGACGTCATCGTCCGGGATCCAGCCGGTCGACCGGTTCGGCTTCGACGGCAACAGCACGCGGACCCACCCGTCGGTCTGCTCGACCACGGGCAGCCAGGTCGGGCCGAACTGGGTCGGCCCGATCTTGCCGAAGGCGTCCGCGTCGGGCGCGCTGTAGAGCGCGGTCTCGGCTCTCGGGTGGACGACCAGCCCGGCGGTGCCGGCGTACGGGGTGGTGTCGAGCGGGGCGGTGGTGATCGTGGTCGCCGTCGTGGACGCGGTGAGCGTGGTCAGGTCGACGGTCTCGCGCTTGTCCTTGTTGCCGAAGATGCCGACCACCGCGACGATCCCGAGTAGCACGAGCACAGCCAACGCCGGGATCGAGCCCCCGCCCCGCTCATTGCGCATCTGTCTGCTCCCCAGGTCCTCGACCGCACGAGAATAAACCCGCAAGTAACAACGCGCCACACCCGGTGCTGGTTACGTCGTCAGATAGTGACCGGCGATGTCGTCACTCGTCGTCAGCCAGACGTCGGGCTGCGCGGCAATGTACTCGAGGGCGAGGTCCAGGTACTTCGCCCGGAAGGGCTGCCCGATGACGAAGGGATGGAGGGCCAGCGCCATCACCCGGCCGGAGTGCTCCGAGTCTGCGCGGAGTACGTCGTACTGGTCCTTGACCATCTGGAGGAAGTCGGGGCCGGTGAGGCCGCGGAGGAAGAGGCCCAGGTCGTTGAGCTCGACGGTGTACGGGACGCTGAGCATGCCGGGGACGTTCAGGCGGTAGGGCTGGTCGTCGTTGGTCCAGTCGAGGACGTACTGGTAGCCGAGCTCGGAGAGCAGTTCGGGCGTGTGGTCGGTCTCGGTCAGGGCGGGGCCCATCCAGCCCTTCGGGTGCTTGCCGGTGGCGGTCTCGATCGTGGTGGTGATGTCGGTGAGGATCTTGCGTTCTTCCTCGGGTTCGTAGCCGGTGTGGAGGATCGAGTTGGTCGAACCGTGCGCGAGCCAGGCCCAGTCGCGTTCGACACCGGCCTTGATGATCTGAGGGTTGTGCTCGGCAACCATCGAGTTGGTGAGTGCGCTGGCCCGGATTCCGTGCCGGTCGAGGATGTCGATCGTGCGCCAGACACCGACCCGGGCGCCGTAGTCACGCCAGCCGTGGTTGAGCGGGTCCGGCGTGAGGTCGAGCGGCCAGATGCTGGTGGACGGTTCGTTCGGGACGAAGTACTCGAGGTTGAGGCCGACGTAGAAGGCGACCCGCTTGCCGTCGGGCCAGTTGAGCGTCGGGCGTTCGGTGATCGGGCTGTAGTCGAAGAGCGTCATACCGGCACGGTAAAATCTGACATCAGTGTCAGGTTCAAGTCCTCGCGGGAGATCGAATGCGCATCGGTGAACTGGCCCGTCGGACCGGGGTGAGCGAGCGATCCCTGCGGTACTACGAGCAGCAGGGCCTCCTGGTCTCGGACCGGAGCCCCGGCGGGCAACGCGAGTACGCCGAACGCGCCGTCGACCGCGTGATCCTCATCCAGGAACTGTTCGCGGCCGGATTACACAGCAAGAAGATCGCCGAGCTCCTCCCGTGCATGCGCGACCCCGACGGCGGTCCCAACGAACGCGCCACCCCGCAGCTGGTCACCGACCTGACGGCCGAACGCGACCGGATCGACCGGCTGATCGCCGACCTGTCCACCTCCCGAGCCGTCCTCGACGACGTGATCACCACGGCGGCCCGGGAGCTGTAGGTGTGGGGAGGATTTCGGCGCGAATCGGGCGCAGGATCCTCCCCGATCACCCCGTGCCGTCAGTCGCTGGGGTGGTTCTTGTTGCGGCGTCGCAGGTAGCGCTCGAACTCTGCCGCGATCGCCTCGCCGGTCGCCTCCGGAAGGTCCGCGGTGTCGCGCTGTTCCTCCAACGAGTGGACGTACTCCGCGACCTCCGGGTCCTCCTCGCTGAGCTCATCGGCTCCGCGCTGCCAGGCCCGGGCCAACTCGGGGAGTTCGCCGTCGGGAATGGGAAGGTCGAGCAGCGCCTCTACCTTGCCGAGCAACGCGAGCGACGCCTTCGGGCAGGGGGTGCCGGCGATGTAGTGGGGGATGGCGGACCAGATCGAGACCGACGGTACGCCGAGGCTGCCGCAGAGGTCGGCGAAGACGCCGGTGATGCCGGTGGGGCCTTCGTACGTCGACGGCTCGAGGCTCCAGGAGGCGGTGAGCTCCGGGTCCGACGAGCTGGCCGAGACCGGGATCGGGCGGGTGTGCGGTGAGTCCGCGAGCAACGCGCCCAGTACGACGACGATCTGTGCGTTGGACTCGTCGACGACCTCGAGGAGCTCCTGGCAGAAGCCGCGCCAGCGCATGTTCGGCTCGATGCCGCGGATCAGCAGCACGTCCCGGTCGCTGTCCTCGGGACGGGCGACGTACACCCGGGTGGTCGGCCAGGTCAGCTGCCGTACGCCGTCCTCGTCGAAGCCGACCGTCGGCCGGTTCACCTGGAAGTCGTAGTAGTCCTCGGGGTCGATCTCCGTGACGAGTTCGGCGTCCCACTCGTCGATCAGGTGGTCGACCGCCCCGGTGGCCGCCTCGGCCGCGTCGTTCCAGCCTTCGAACGCGGCGATCACGACCGGGTCCCTCAGGTTCGCGAGGTCAACCACTCGCAGGCCCCCTGTCGTCTCGTAGCCATCCCGGCGCGGTCGCCGGAAACCGGACTGCCAGCCTACGTGGTCGGACGGCGACCCGTGCCGCGTTTCACGCCGAGCGGAACGTGTCGGTGAGACCCACTTTGTCCGGACTTCGGAAGACACGGGAAAATAGGTAACGCCATCGGCGCGATCGGCGCCGGAGACACAGAGGAGCTGGAGTTGCCACCCCTGCAAGCAGTGCTGTGGGACATGGACGGGACGCTGGTCGACTCCGAGATCGTGTGGGAGCAGGTGCAGCTGCGGCTGATGGCCGAGCTCGGCGCGACCTGGACGTCGGCGGACTGCGTCGGGCTGATCGGGAGTGATCTGCGCGATGCGGTGCAGGTCTGGATGTCGCGAATCCCGGCCGGGGTGATCACCGCCGAGGAACTGGCCGAGCGGATGTTCTCCGAGGTCATCGAGTCGTTGCGCAAGCAAGTGAACTTCCAGCCGGGTGCTCTCGAGCTACTGCTGGCGCTGCGCAAGGAAGACATCCCGTGCGCGCTGGTGTCGGCGTCGTACCGGGTGATGATCGACGCCGTGCTCGGCCATCTGCCGCCCGATCCGTTCGACGTGATCGTGGCCGGCGACGAGGTGACCCTCGGCAAACCGAACCCGGAGCCGTACCTGACCGCCGCGGCGAAGCTCGGTGTGGACCCGGCGCAGTGCGTCGTGATCGAGGACTCGATCACCGGCACCCAGGCCGGTACGGCGGCCGGTGCGTACGTCGTCGCCGTACCTCAATGGGTGACGATTCCCGAGGCCCCACGCAGGCTCGTGGTCAAGTCGCTCGAGCCGCTCACCCCGGAGTCCCTGCGCGCCCTGCTCCATTGACGAGCTACCGTCACTTGGACCCCCTGGGGGGCGTTGATGGAGTAACGGGCTGGGGAAGGGTGAGAACGTGATCGAGTGGGTGCGCCGGGTTTCGGCGGCCGCAGCGGCGGGCGCGTTGGGTGTTGCGCTGGTCTCCTGCGGCGAGCCGGACGACAACGCACCGCACCAGGGGGACCCGAGCCCGAAGCTGATGATGCTGCGGCTCGCGACCACGGATCCGATCACGTCGCTCGACCCGGCCGGCCCGTACGACGTCGGTTCGCGGACCGTGCAGGCGAATCTGTACCAGACCCTGCTGACGATTCTGCCGGGCAAGCCGACGCCTGTGCCCGACGCGGCGGACTGCCAGTTCGACTCACCCACGACGTACACGTGCAGTTTGAAGGAAGGGCTGAAGTTCCCGAACGGGCACGAGCTGACGTCGTCGGACGTGAAGTTCAGCTTCGAGCGCATGCTCCGGCTGAAGACCCCGGGCGGGCTGGCCGCACTGTTCTCCCCGTTGAAGTCGGTGAGTACGCCGGACGAGCTGACCGCGGTCTTCAACCTCAAGACCCCGGACGCCCGGCTCCCGTACCTGCTGACCACGACGCCGACGTCGATCGTTGACGAGGAGTCGTACCCGGCGAACAAGCTGCTCGAGGCCAAGGCGATCGGCAGCGGGCCGTACCAGTTGTCGTCGTACAAGCCGGGCAACGAGATCACGCTCGCCAAGTTCCCGAAGTACCGCGGCTCGCGGGGCGCCCAGAACGACGGTGTCGAGATCAGCCTGGTCCGGGACTCCACCGCGCTCTACCAGACCATCACCACCGGCAAGGCCGACCTGGCCTTCCACGGCTTCGGCCCGAGCCTGCTGGACAAGCTGCGCAAATCGGACCAGGTCCAGGTGAACGAGTCCGACTATGCCGAGATCCGGTTCTTCGCCTTCCAGATGAAGTCGCTGATCGCCCGCAAGCCGGCCGTACGGCGCGCGGTCGCGCAGCTGATCGACCGCGCGGCGATCGCGAAGGTGGCGTACGGCGACCACGTGACGCCGCTGTACTCCGTCGTACCGCCGGCGTTCGGTGGGCAGGTCGACGCGTTCAAGACCGAGTACAAGCAGCCGAGCAAGGCCGCCGCGACGACCATCCTCAAGGAGGCAGGCATCGTCGTGCCGGTCCCGTTGACGGTCGGTTGGACGCCGACGCAGTACGGCGTGGGCGCCAAGGCGGAGGTGCTCGAGCTCAAGCGGCAGCTCGAGGCGTCCGGGCTGTTCAAGGTCACGTTGCGAAGCGCGGAGTGGCCGCAGTACCAGCAGGCGACCCGGGCCGGGGCCTACGACATGTCCCAGGGCGGCTGGATCCCGGAGTACCCGGATGCGGACGACTACCTGGCTCCGTTCGTCGCCACCAACGGAGCGTTGCAGTACGGCTACCGTTCGGCAGCGGCCTCGAAGCTGCTGCAGCAGGAGACCACCGAGCAGAACGGCCTGAAGCGTGACGACCTGGTCGGGCAGCTCCAGGGGGTGCTGGCCAAGGAAGCGCCGGTCATCCCGGTCTGGCAGGGGCGACTCACAGTAGTCGCGGGCAAGGATGTGGAGAACATTCCGGCCGCCGTCGACCCGCTGTCATTTCTGCATCTGTCCGCACTCCGACGGTGACATCTTTACCTTCGGCTATGACACAAAGATGCCATGACAGTAACGGTTCGCGAGGTTGCGGCGACCGTGGGTACGACCCCGTGGTTTACTGCGGATTGTCCACGATACGGGACGATTTCCACCCGATCACGATCGGGCAACGCAGCACTTTCCGCGTTTGACTCCAGCCAGTAATGGCGGCAGGTTAAGGCGGCAGCCATACCGGATTTCTGGCCGGTTCATTCGCACGAGGCAGGGGAACACATCGCGTGAGCACGCCACTCGAGGTCGAGCCCGGAGCGTCGGCGGCCAACCCCGAAGCAATTCTCCAGGGCGCCGGCAAGATCGAGGGTCGCTCTCTGTGGCAGATCTCGTGGACGCGGCTGAAGCGGGACAAGGTCGCGATCGCCGGTGGCGTCGTCGTCGCCGTACTGATTCTGGTCGCGGTCTTCGCGCCGTTGATCTGCAAGCTGGTCGGCGTCACGCCGAACGACTTCCACCAGGACCTGGTCGACGCGTCGCTGCAGACGCCGATCGGCAAGCTCGGCGGCATCAGCTGGGACCACCCGTTCGGGATCGAGCCGGTGAACGGCCGCGACATCTTCGCCCGGATCGTGTACGGCGCCCGGATCTCGCTGCTGATCGCGTTCCTGGCGACGATGCTGTCGGTGGTGATCGGTGTCGTGCTCGGCATCGTCGCGGGGTACTTCGGCGGCTGGGTCGACACGTTGATCAGCCGGCTGATGGACATCTTCCTGGCGTTCCCACTGGTGCTGTTCGCGCTGGCTCTCGTCGGCGCGATCCCGGACAAGATGCTCGGACTGCAGGGTGACGCGCTCCGGGTGGCGCTGATCGTGTTCATCATCGGCTTCTTCAGCTGGCCCTACATCGGCCGGATCATCCGCGGCCAGACGTTGTCGCTGCGCGAGCGTGAGTTCGTCGACGCGGCCCGGAGCCTCGGTGCACGGCGCCCGTACATCCTGTTCACCGAACTGCTGCCGAACCTGATCGCGCCGATCCTGGTCTACGCGACGCTGCTGATCCCGACCAACGTGCTGTTCGAGGCGGCCCTGTCCTACCTCGGCGTCGGGGTCCGGCCGCCGACGGCCAGCTGGGGCGACATGCTTTCCACCGCGGCCAACTGGTACCAGGTCGACCCGATGTACCTGGCACCGCCCGGCCTGGCGATCTTCGTGACCGTGCTCGCGTTCAACCTGTTCGGTGACGGGCTGCGCGACGCACTCGATCCACGGTCCCGATAGGTACGCATCAACCAGGGAGCCTGGCTCTCACGAATAAAGGGGTGCAACAACAGATGAGATGGAATCGCATCACGACGGCAACCGCCGTCAGTGCGGCCGTCGCCTTGAGCCTGGTGGCCTGCGGGGGACCGAAGGCGTCGTCGGGCGGGACGGGCGGCAGTGGAGACGCGACGAAGGCCGAGTACAACGCGGCCGTCGGCAAGGTCTTCAACCCGAGCGACAAAAAGGGCGGCACGCTCCGGATGGCGATCACCGAGAAGTGGGACTCCACGGATCCCGGTGACACCTACTACGGCCTGTCGTGGAACCTGATCCGCAACTACGTCCGCCCGCTGATGACGTTCAAGTCGGCCCCGGGTGCCGAGGGCGGCAAGGTCGTTCCGGACCTCGCGGAGAAGCCGGGCGAGCCCAGCGACGGTGCCAAGACCTGGACCTACCACCTGCGCAAGGGCGTCAAGTACGAGGACGGGACCGAGGTCAAGGCCAAGGACGTCATGTACGGCGTCGCCCGCTCCCTGGACAAGAACCTGCTGACGCAGGGCCCGACGTACTTCAACGACTTCCTGCTGGACGTCCCGAAGGACTTCACGGTCGCCAAGGACCCGCAGCTGAAGACGTTGGCCAAGGCAATGACCACGCCGGACGACTACACCATCGTCTTCCACCTGAACAAGCCGTTCGCGGGCTTCGACTACTTCGCCCAGCTGCCGTCGACGGCCGGCGTCCCGCAGGCCAAGGACACCGGGACGAAGTACCAGCTGCACCCGATCTCGTCGGGCCCCTACAAGTTCGAGAGCAACGACCCGAACAAGGGCTTCGCGCTGATCCGCAACGACCAGTACGACCCGGCGACTGACCCGGACTCGGGCCGCAAGGCGCTGCCGGACAAGATCACCGTCGCGTACAACGTGAACGGCGCCGACATCGACAACCGGCTGCAGGCCGGCGACCTCGACGTCGACATCGCCGGTACCGGTGTGCTGGCCGAGACCCAGGCCAAGATCCTGGGGAACGCGGACCTGAAGGCGCACGCCGACAGCGTGCTGTCCACGCGGCTGAACTTCACCGTACTGAACACCCAGGTGAAGCCGCTGGACAACCTGGACTGCCGCAAGGCGATCCTGTACGCCGCGGACCACGAGGGCTACCAGCGTGCGTACGGTGGTCCGGTCGGCGGTGACATCGCGACGAACCTGATGCCGCCGTCGGTCGTGGGCGCGCAGAAGTTCGACGACTACAACTTCGAGAAGGACAAGAACGGCAACCCGGACGAGGCGAAGAAGTCGCTGACGGCGTGCGGCATGCCGAACGGCTTCAACATCAACGTCGCCTACCGTGCGGACCGCGCCAAGGAGAAGGCGGTCGCGGAGTCGCTGCAGCAGTCGCTGGCCAAGGTCGGCATCAAGGTGACGCCGAAGGGCTTCCCGACCGGTGACTACACCAAGCTGTACGCCGGTAAGCCGGACTACGCCAAGGCGAACAACCTCGGCCTGATCGTCTACAGCTGGGGTGCGGACTGGCCGGACGGCTTCGGCTTCCTCAGCCAGATCGTCGACAGCCGCGTGATCCGCCCGGCCGGTGGTAACACCAACCTGGGCATCCGGATCCCGGAGGTCGACTCGCTGATCGACAAGGCACTGACGACGACCGACGACGCCGCCCGCAACCAGGTCTGGGTCGACGTCGACAAGAAGGTCATGGAGCAGGCAGGCGTACTGCCGGGCGTCTGGGCCAAGGGCCTGCTGTACCGGCCGGACACGCTGGCCAATGTGTTCAGCAACGACGGTCAGAACATGTACGACTACGCGAGCATCGGGCTCGCGCAGAAGTAGTTGCCTGTCGTCTCCAACAATCGCCAGCAGAGGTAGGTGAAGGCTGACGGTGGCCGGTGATCAGCGATGATCACCGGCCACCAAGCCGCGCACGGTGCTCGCATATCTGATCCGCCGGGTGATCGGGGCAGTGATCCTGCTCTTCATCGTCACGGCCGTCACGTTCTCGATCTTCTTCCTGGTACCGAGACTCGGTGGCGCGACCGCCGACGACCTGGCCGGCCGTTACGTCGGCAAGAGCGCCGGGCAGGAGCAGATCCACAACACGGCGGTCCGGCTCGGCTTCACCGACCCTCTGTATGTGCAGTACGGCCGATTCGTGAAAGGCCTCGTGGCCGGCGAGGAATACAACTACGGCAGCGGGGTCGAACACTGCCCGGCGCCGTGTTTCGGCTACTCGTTCCTGACCCAGCAGCCGGTGTGGCCGGATCTGGTCTCGCGAATACCGGTGACCGCCTCGTTGGCGGGCGGTGCGGCCTTCATCTGGCTCATCACGGGCGTCGGCACCGGCGTCGTCTCGGCGCTGAGACGTGGGTCGGTCCTGGACCGATCACTCATGTCGGTGGCGCTGGCCGGTGTCTCGCTGCCGATCTTCTTCACCGGTCTGTTGTCGCTGTCGATCTTCAGTTACGGACTCGGTTGGACCCAGCAGGGCGGTATCAATCCGCTCGACGAGACCAACCCGGTGTGGTGGGCCTACGACCTGCTGCTGCCCTGGATCACGCTGGCCTTCCTGTACGCCGCGGCGTACGCGCGACTCACCCGGGCCGGCATGCTCGAAACCATGAACGAGGACTACGTCCGGACCGCGCGGGCCAAGGGCCTGACCGAGCGGGACGTGGTGATCAAGCACGGGCTGCGGTCCGCGCTGACGCCGATCCTGACGATCTTCGGCCTCGACCTCGGTCTGCTGATGGGTGGCGCGATCCTCACCGAAACGACGTTCTCGCTACCGGGCATCGGTCAGTACGCCGTCATCGCGCTGCGGGCCAACGACCTGCCGAAGGTGCTCGGCGTGACGCTGGTAGCCGCGTTCTTCATCGTGTTCGCGAACCTGATCGTCGATCTCTTGTACGCCGTCGTCGACCCGAGAGTGCGGATCTCGTGACCGAGTCTGAAGACCTGAGCCTGCCGCAGGACACCGTGCAGGAGGACACCGTTCAGCGGGACCCCGCGCAACGGGAGACCGTGCAGCGGGTTCCCCGCGGCGAGGCGTTCCTCGACGTCCGCGACCTGCGCGTGCACTTCCCGACCGACGACGGTGTGGTGAAGTCCGTCGACGGGATCTCGTTCAAGCTCGAGCGCGGCAAGACCCTCGGCATCGTGGGGGAGTCGGGCTCGGGCAAGAGCGTGACGAGCCTGTCGATCATGGGCCTGCACCCGCCGGGTGTCGCCCGGATCAGTGGCGAGATCTTCCTGGACGGACAGGACCTGGTCTCGTCGTCGCGCGAAGAGGTCCGGTTGCTGCGCGGCAAGCGGATGGCGATGATCTTCCAGGACCCGCTGTCGGCGATGCACCCGTTCTACACGGTCGGGCACCAGATCATCGAGGCGTACCGGGTGCACAACCAGGTCAGCAAGCAGGTCGCGCGCAAGCACGCGATCGAGATGCTCGACCGGGTCGGCATCCCGCAGCCCGACCGGCGGGTGGACGCCTACCCGCACCAGTTCTCCGGCGGTATGCGGCAGCGCGCGATGATCGCGATGGCGCTGTCGTGTGACCCCGACCTGCTGATCGCGGACGAGCCGACGACCGCGCTCGACGTGACCGTGCAGGCGCAGATCCTGGACCTGATCCGGGACCTGCAGCGCGAGTTCAACTCCGCCGTCATCATCATCACCCACGACCTCGGCGTGGTCGCCGAGCTCGCCGACGACATCCAGGTGATGTACGCCGGCCGCGCGGCCGAGTACGGCACCGCGGAGGAGATCTTCGACGACCCGCAGCACCCGTACACCTGGGGTCTGCTCGGCTCGATGCCGCGGATCGACCGTGAGCGCAGCGAGCGGCTGATCCCGATCAAGGGCACCCCGCCGAGCCTGATCAACGTCCCGAACGGCTGTGCGTTCAACCCGCGCTGCAACTACGCGCACCTGAACGGCGGCGCCAGCGAGACGGATCGGCCGGAGCTGCTCGACACCGGGAACGGCCACATGGTCGCCTGCCATCTCTCCCCGCAGGATCGCCAGCACGCGTGGGAGACCGACATCAAGCCGAAGCTGTGAACGGGACGACGCCAGTGACAACTCCAGGGACCACCGCTGACACCGAACCGACGCCTGTCGTCCCGAAGCTGGGCGAGGAGATCCTGTCGGTCGACGGACTCGTCAAACACTTCCCGATTCGCAAGGGCGTCATGCAGCGCCAGGTCGGCGCGGTACAGGCGGTCGACGGCCTGACCTTCAACGTGACCCGCGGCGAGACGTTGTCGCTGGTCGGTGAGTCAGGCTGCGGCAAGACCACGACCGGCCGGCTGCTGACCCGGCTGCTCGAGCCCACGTCCGGCACGATCCAGTTCGAGGGCCGCGACATCAGCCACCTGCGCGAGGGCCAGATGCGCCCGTTGCGTCGCGACGTACAGATGATCTTCCAGGACCCGTACGGTTCGCTGAACCCGCGGCACACGGTCGGCAAGATCGTCGGCGCGCCGTTCAAGCTGCAGAACGTGAAGACCGAGCACGGCGTGAAGAAGGCTGTGCAGGAGTTGCTCGAGCTGGTCGGCCTGAGCCCGGAGCACTACAACCGCTACCCGCACGAGTTCTCCGGCGGACAGCGGCAGCGCATCGGCATCGCCCGTACGCTCGCACTGCGGCCGAAGCTGATCGTCGCCGACGAGCCGGTGTCGGCGCTGGACGTGTCGATCCAGGCCCAGGTCGTGAACCTGCTGGAGGACCTCCAGAGCGAGTTCGACCTGACGTACGTGATGATCGCGCACGACCTGTCCGTCGTACGGCATGTCTCGGACCGGGTCGCCGTGATGTACCTGGGCAAGATCGTCGAGCTGGCCAACCGCGTCGATCTCTACGAGACGCCGATGCACCCGTACACGGTCGCGTTGCTGTCGGCGGTCCCGGTGCCGGACACCAAGCGCAAGGGCAAGCAGGAGCGGATCCGGCTGCAGGGCGACGTCCCGAGCCCGATCAACCCGCCGCCCGCGTGTCGCTTCCACACCCGGTGCTGGAAGGCTCAGGACATCTGCAAGACCACCGAGCCGCCGCTGGTCGAGCTCGCCCCTGGTCACCAGACCGCCTGCCACTTCCCAGAGAACCAGCCTGGCGGCAAGCCCTCCGAGGCCGTTCTCAGTTGAAGTACTGAATGATCGGCGTTCCCAGCGGTACGGCGAACGGCGTCGTGATCGGCGGGGTCTTGTCGAACGTGTAGGTGGAGAAGGCCTCGGCACTGACCTCGCAGGTCAGGGCCGTGGCCGAGCAGGTGAGCAGGTCGACCGGCGAGTTCTTGCCGGGTCGGAGCCCGACCGCCGTGAAGGTGGTGTCGTTGAGCCACTGGCTGAAGATCAGGCGTGGATGGTCGGGGTGCCGCAACGCGAGCCTGGCGCCTGTCTTCGCGGCGTACAGGTCGAGCGCGGCGGCCCCGGGCTCGCCGTACATGTTGTCGGCGGGACCCGCGACCACGTAGCCGCCGCTGGGTGAGAGGTAGCCCTGCCGGCCCGGGAACGCGCGGCCGGCGGTGTCTTTCGGGGACGGCCCGAGCAGCAGCCTGGTGACCTTTTGTGGATGCTGCGCGGGATCCACGTAGAGGTACTGACCGGACGAGACTCCCCGCACTGCGTTGGGAAGCCCTTCGGCGGCGATGAAGGTGTTCTTCCCGGTGCTGGTATCCCAGCGGTAGAGGCCGTTGATGGCGCCCAGATAGACGGCGTCGCCGTCGATGGCGGGGATCCGCGGACCCATCACCAGGTCGAGCATCGGTCCACGCTTGTTGCCGAGCGCCGTACGGACGACCTCGCGGCCGGCGGCTACGTCGTAGACGACCGACTGACTCTCCTTCGTGCCGTCCTCGACCCAGGCGACCAGATTGCCGTGATTGCCGGCCGTCAGGCGCCACGCGCTCTTGCCGAGCGGACGGACGCCCGACCGGTCCGCCACGTAGATCTCGTTCTGGTCCTCGGTGAGGAAGACGAATCCCGCATCGGTCTGGACGAAGGCACCGACCTTGTGCGGCGCCACGGAGATGATGTCGGGCCCGAAGTGGATCTCGCCGCCGATGGCGTACGTGGCCCGGCGTTCGGTGAAGGGAAGTGGGGTCGCCGGGGCCGGGCGATCGTCGACCCGCCGGGCGATCGAGAGTCCGCCCGTGATGCCCGCCGCGGTGACCACGGCACCGCCGAGGATCGCGGTGACACGGCGACGGCCGATCCGACGATCGCCTGCCGAGACGATTCCGTCCAGATCGAGGGCAGGCGGTTCGGCGCCGTCCGCGCGCTCGGTGAGCGTGTCCTTGAGCAAGTCATTCATTCCGTCATCCCTGCCTTCCCGACGATCAGTACGACGTCGTCACCCAGCCGTGCGCGCAGTTTCTTCAGAGCATCCGAGACCTGGCTCTTCACGGTCCCGACACTGCAGCCGAGGACCTCGGCGGTCTGTGGCTCGGTCATGTCCTCGTAGTACCGCAGCACCAGCGCCGCGCGTTGCCGCGGCGGCAGTTGCTGAAGCTCGTGCCACAACCAGATCCGCGCGGTCGCGTCATCCGCGTCCGCCGGCCGATCGGGTACGTCGTCATTCGGGCGCTCGGCCCGCCACGACTTACGCCGCCACCAGGAGATCGCGGTCGTCGTGATCACCCGACGGGTGTAGGCCTCGGCGTTGTTGGGATCCCGTAGGCGACGCCAAGCGACGTACGTCTTGACCAGGGCTTCCTGGACCAGGTCCTCCGCCAGACCCCGCTCACCGGCCAACAGGTAGGCGTACCGATAGAGCGCCCCGTGCCGGCTGGTAGCGAACTCGGCGAACCCGTCGGCCATCTGACCCCCTCATCTCGATCTACCCACCTTGATGTAACGACGCCGCCAAATGGTTGGGTTGTTGCACCCAGCTGTGTTCGGACGGCCGGCAGGTACCTGGTTGCTGCGGTGAGATCACAGCGGGTGTCGCAGCCGACGGTGCGGAGGAGGTCGTTCGACAATGTCGAACGGTGAGCGTTGTGCCGCCTCGCGATCGCTCTTAGATTCCAGCCAGCCGTGGTCGTCACGGCGTGGAAGGGAGGCTCGGCATGGCTACGACCGAAGCGGTCAAAGCGAAAACCCTTCTGGGGGAGTGTTCCGCGGAGCTCGCGGGAACGTTCATCCTGATCCTGTTCGGCGTCGGTGTGGTGGCGCAGGTGGTGGCAGGCGGGATCGGAGATCACGACTCGATCTCCTGGGCGTGGGGGCTCGGTGTGACGCTGGGTATCTACGTTGCGGGCCGGATGACCGGTGCGCATCTCAACCCGGCGGTGACGATCGCGTTGGCGGCGTTCCGCGGTTTCAGCTGGCGCAAGGTGCTGCCGTACTCGGTGGCCCAGTTCCTCGGGGCGTTCCTGGCGGCGCTCGTAGTTCGCTGGAACTACACCGAGGCGATCGGCAAGTTCGACCCCGGGCACACGATCAAGAGCCAGGGCATCTTCTCCACGCTGCCCGGTAACGGCAGCCTCGACCTCGGCGTCCACATGTGGGGCGGCTTCCGCGACCAGATCATCGGTACGGCGATCCTGATGATGGTGATCCTGGCCATCACCGACCTGCGCAACACCTCGCCGGCCGCGAACCTGGCGCCGCTCATCGTCGGCCTGCTCGTGGTCGGCATCGGCATGGCGTGGGGCACCAACGCCGGCTACGCGATCAACCCGGCCCGTGACTTCGGCCCCCGGCTGGCGTCGTTCTTCACCGGGTACGGCGGAGCCTTCAAGGATCAGTTCGGGGACATCTATTTCTGGGTGCCGATCGTGGCACCGATCATCGGCGCCCTGGTCGGCGCGTTCCTGTACGACCTGCTCGTCGGCCGCAACCTGCCGATCTCGGACGAGGAAGAAGAGCCCGGCCGGATTCCCGAGGAAAAGACCGTATGAGTTCGACCGAGTGTGAGGAAAGGACTTTCCATGGCTGACTTCGTCGGTGCCGTGGACCAGGGCACGACGAGTACCCGGTTCATGATCTTCGACCACTCCGGCAACGAGGTGGGCAAACACCAGCTGGAGCACGAGCAGATCCTGCCGCAGGCCGGCTGGGTCGAGCACAACCCGGTGGAGATCTGGGAGCGGACCAGTTCGGTGATCCGGACCGCCCTGAACGCGAACAACCTGCAGGCCAGCGACCTGGCGGCGCTCGGCATCACCAACCAGCGCGAGACCGCGGTGGTCTGGAACCGCAAGACCGGGCGGCCGTACTACAACGCGATCGTCTGGCAGGACACCCGGACCGACCGGATCGCCTCGGCCCTCGACCGCGAGGGCAAGGGCGACGTGATCCGGCAGAAGGCCGGCCTGCCGCCGGCGACGTACTTCTCGGCCGGCAAGGTGCAGTGGATCCTCGAGAACGTCGACGGGGTCCGGGCGGCCGCCGAGGCCGGTGACGCCGTGTTCGGCAACACCGACACCTGGCTGCTGTGGAACCTCACCGGCGGGACGGACGGCGGCGTACACATCACCGACGTGACGAACGCCAGCCGGACCATGCTGATGAACCTCGAGACGCTCGACTGGGACGACGAGCTGATCTCGTTCTTCAACATCCCGCGGCAGATGCTGCCGGAGATCCGGCCGTCGTCGGACCCGAACGCGTACGGCGAGACGCTGGCGAACGGCCCGGTGGGCGGCGTGCTGCCGCTGACCGGCGACCTCGGTGACCAGCAGGCGGCGACCGTCGGTCAGGTCTGCTTCAACCCGGGCGAGGCGAAGAACACCTACGGGACCGGCAACTTCATGCTGCTGAACACCGGCACCGAGCTGGTCCGGTCGAAGGCCGGTCTGCTCAGCACGATGTGCTACAAGTTCGGCGACGAGGCACCGGTCTACGCGCTGGAGGGTTCCATCGCGGTGACGGGTTCCGCGGTCCAGTGGCTGCGGGACCAGCTCGGAATCATCTCCGGTGCGAGTGAGACCGAGACGCTGGCCCGGCAGGTCGAGGACAACGGTGGCGTGTACTTCGTCCCCGCGTTCTCCGGTCTGTTCGCGCCGTACTGGCGGTCCGACGCGCGCGGTGCGATCGTCGGGTTGTCCCGCTTCAACACCAACGCTCACCTGGCGCGCGCAACACTGGAAGCGATCTGCTACCAGAGCAAGGACGTCTCCGACGCGATGGAGAAGGACTCCGGCGTGACGCTCGACGTACTGAAGGTGGACGGCGGTGTGACCGCCAACGAGCTGGCCATGCAGATGCAGGCCGACATCCTCGGCGTACCGGTGAGCAAGCCGGTCGTCGCGGAGACCACGGCACTCGGCGCGGCGTACGCGGCCGGTCTCGCG
Organism: Kribbella sp. NPDC051952; assembly: GCF_040680855.1. Taxonomy (NCBI): domain Bacteria; kingdom Bacillati; phylum Actinomycetota; class Actinomycetes; order Propionibacteriales; family Kribbellaceae; genus Kribbella; species Kribbella sp. NPDC051952. The sequence goes on along the minus strand of NZ_JBFAXQ010000002.1, from coordinate 419,351 downwards.
GTCGGGTTCTGGAAGAACACCGACGAGCTGGTGCAGAACTGGAACGAGGACAAGCGGTGGGAGCCGCAGTGGACGGACGAACAGCGTGCCAAGGGGTACGCCGGTTGGCAGAAGGCAGTCCAGCGCACCCTTGACTGGGTAGACGTCGACTGACCTCGTAGTACCTACGAATTCGGAAGGAACACCACAGTGGGCGTAGTGGCACTGTCACCGCAGGCGAGGGCCGAAGCGATCGACGCGATGGCCGACGGACGGGAACTGGACGTCCTGGTGATCGGTGGCGGGGTGGTCGGCGCGGGGTCGGCCCTGGACGCCGCGACCCGTGGCCTCACCACCGGACTGCTGGAGGCGCGTGACTTCGCCAGCGGTACGTCCAGCCGGTCCAGCAAGCTGGTCCACGGTGGGCTGCGCTATCTGGAGATGCTCGACTTCCGACTCGTACACGAGGCGTTGCAGGAGCGCGGTCTGCTCCTGCAACGCCTGGCACCGCACCTGGTCAAGCCGGTGCCGTTCCTCTACCCGCTCCAGCACCGCTGGTGGGAGCGGTTCTATGCCGGCGCCGGCGTCGCGCTGTACGACGGTATGGCGGTCAGCTCGGGTCTCGGCGCCGGACTGCCGATCCACCGGCACCTGACCCGCCGGGGCGCGATGCGGCTGGCCCCGTCACTGAAGAAGTCGGCGCTGATCGGCGCACTGCAGTACTACGACGCCCAGGTCGACGACGCCCGGCACACGATGGAGCTCGCGCGTACGGCGGCGTCGTACGGCGCTCACGTGGCGAACCGGGTGAAGGTCACCGGTTTCCTGCGTCAGGGCGAGCGGGTCACCGGTGTCCAGGCGAAGGACCTGGAGAGCGGCCGCGAGTTCGAGGTCCGGGCCAAGCAGGTCGTGAACGCGACGGGTGTCTGGACCGACGACACCCAGGCGATGGTGGGGGAGCGCGGCCAGTACCACGTCCGCGCCTCGAAGGGTATCCACCTGGTCGTCCCGAAGGACCGGATCCAGTCCAGCACCGGGATGATCCTGCGGACCGAGAAGTCCGTGCTGTTCATCATCCCGTGGGGCCGGCACTGGCTGATCGGTACGACGGACACCGACTGGCACCTGGACAAGGCCCACCCGGCCGCGACCAGCAAGGACATCGAGTACCTGCTCGACCACGTCAACGCGGTACTGACGACACCGCTGACCCGCGAGGACGTCGAGGGTGTGTACGCCGGTCTGCGTCCGCTCCTCGCCGGTGAGTCCGAGAGCACGTCCAAGCTGTCCCGTGAGCACGTCGTCGCGCACGCCGCGCCGGGTCTCGTAGTCGTTGCCGGTGGCAAGTACACGACGTACCGGGTGATGGCCAAGGACGCCGTCGACGCGGCCGCGAACGCGCTCGACGGCCGGGTGCCGAAGAGCGTCACCAAGAACATCCCGCTGGTCGGCGCCGACGGCTACCACGCCCTGTGGAACCAGCGGCACCTGATCGCCCAGCGCTCCGGCCTGCACGTGGCCCGGATCGAGCACCTGCTGAACCGGTACGGCGCTCTGGTCGACGAGGTCCTCGCATTGGTCGAGGAGGACCCGTCGCTCGGTGAGCAACTGCCTGGCACGCAGGACTACCTGAAGGCCGAGATCGTGTACGGCGCCAAGGCCGAAGGTGCTCGGCATCTCGACGACATCCTCGCCCGCCGAACCCGGATCTCGATCGAGGCCTGGGACCGTGGTGTCGGCGCCGCCGAGGCAGCAGCCCGGCTCGTCGCCCCGATCCTCGGCTGGGACGAGGCGACGATCGAGCGCGAGGTCTCGTTCTACGTGCAGCGGGTCCAGTCCGAGCGCGACTCCCAGGACCAGCCCGACGACGAGTCGGCCGACAAGGTCCGCCTGGGTGCGCCGGACATCGTGTCCCCGGCCTGACCGGTCGGTGGGGAGGCTCGGCCTCCCCACCGCGGTCTGTCAGCCCCCTGTCAGCCCACTGTCACCGTGTAGTTGGCACCGTCGTCGGTGAACGAGTAGTTGCCCGGACCGGTGATCTTCTTCTGGCCGAGGTTGTCGTCGTCGTCCGGGAAGTCACCTTCCCGCATCACCAGCACCTTGCCCACGTCGACGCCGACGCCGGAGATGTCCTTGCTGTCGCCCTTGACGAACTGGATCGGCTCCATCACGGTGCTGCCGTCCACCTGTAGGTAGATGTCGTCGGCGCCGGTGTTGTCCTCCTGCTCGCTGCAGGTGATGTGGGTGATCTGCAGCGTCTGTGCGTTCGCGGTCAGCGGGGCGACCGCCACGCTCGCCGTCCCCAGCGCCATGGCCGCGAGCAATTTTCCAGTTGAAAACATGAGCCTTTTTCCTCCCGAGTAGGTGTTCCTACGAGCTCAGGACGTTAGGCAGCCGCTGTATCAAGCGTTTGACAACCACATCACGGTTGACGCTCTTCGAATCTCCCCGAAAGGCTTGCTAAAGGCTCTGGTCCTCGGGCCGGATCCAGTTGAAAGTGCGCTGTACGGCGGATTTCCAGTTCGTGTACTCGGTCTCGCGGCGGCGCGGATCCATGTGCGGCAACCACTGACCGGCGCGATGCCAATTGCTGCGTAATCCCTCGAGATCGGGCCAGTAGCCAACCGCCAGACCGGCCGCGTACGCCGCCCCGAGCGAAACGGTCTCGGTGACCATCGGTCGCACCACGGGTACGTCGAGCAGATCGGCCAGGAATTGCATGAGCAGATTGTTCGCCGTCATTCCGCCGTCGACCTTCAAGGCGGTCAGCGCGATCCCGGAGTCGGCGTTCATCGCGTCGACCACCTCGAGCGTCTGGAACCCGGTCGCCTCCAGCACCGCGCGGGCCAGATGCCCCTTGGTGATGTAGCCGGTGAGCCCGGCGATCACGCCCCGCGCCTCGCTGCGCCAGTGCGGTGCGAACAGTCCGGAGAACGCCGGCACGATGTACGCGCCACCGTTGTCCTCAACCGTGCGCGCGAGTGTCTCGATCTCGGCCGCGGTGTGGATCATGCCGAGCCCGTCCCGGAACCACTGCACCAGCGAGCCGGTCACCGCCATCGACCCTTCCAGCGCGTACGACGCCGGGTGATGACCGATCTGGTAGGCGACCGTCGTGAGCATGCCGTGCTTCGACCGAACGATCTCCTGCCCGGTGTGCAGCAGCAGGAACGACCCAGTGCCGTACGTGCACTTGGCCTCACCGGCGCTGAAGCAGGTTTGCCCGAACAGCGCGGCCTGCTGATCTCCGAGCGCTGCGCCGATCCGAACGCCGGGCAGGACCTCGGTCGCGGTCGCGAACACCCCGGACGACGGCCGGATCTCCGGCAGGATCGCCCGCGGTACGTCGAACGCCTCCAGCAGGGTGTCGTCCCACTCGAGTGTCTCGATGTTCATCAGCATCGTCCGGCTGGCGTTCGTCACGTCCGTGGCGTGCAGGCCGCCGCTCGCGCCGCCGGTGAAGTTCCAGATCAGCCAGCTCTCCATCGTGCCGAACAGGACCTCGCCACGCTCCGCGCGTTGCCGCAGGCCGGGTGTGTGGTCGAGCATCCACTTGATCCGCGGCGCCGAGAAGTACGTCGTCAACGGGAGGCCGCACAGCTCCGCGAACCGGTCCGGGCCTTCGCTGCCGGCCAGCTCGGTCACGAGCCGGTCCGTCCGGGTGTCCTGCCAAGTCACCGCGTGCCCGATCGGCCGGCCGGTCAGCCGGTCCCAGAGCAGGCTGGTCTCACGCTGGTTGGCGATGCCGATGGCAACGATCTGGGACGGTGCGGCACCGATCTGCTTGATCGCGGCCGGCACCACCCGGGTCACGTTGTTCCAGATCTCGCCGGCGTCGTGCTCGACCCAGCCCGGCCGCGGGAAGAGCTGGTGATGCTCGCGTTGTGCCACCGACACCAGCCGCCCGCGCCGGTCGAACAGAATGCATCGGGTCGAATTCGTCCCCTGGTCCACGGCCGCCACATACTGCTCAGCCATCGCGCTGCCCCCGACGAACCATCAGGTGTCCTCCCGGAGATCACGGCCGATGGCTTCGGCGGTAGCACGCACCATGCTGACCAGATCGGACCGGTGCCGCAGCCGGCTGTCGCAGAGCCGCTCGATCCGGCCGGCCATCCCGACCGCCCCGACGACCAGGCCGCCGAGCCCACGGATCGGGGCCGCGATGCTGGCCAGCTCCACCGTGTGTTCCTCGAACTCGCCGGCCCAGCCGCGCGCGCGAACGGCGGCCAGTTCGTCGGCGAGCTTGGCCGGGTCGGTGATGGTCCGGGTCGTGTACGCCTCGAGCTTGCGCGGGCGGGCGGCGCCGCTGGTGTCGAAGGCCAGCACGGCTTTGCCGAGGGCAGTGGCGTGCGGCGGGAGCGTCGTACCGACGTCGAGGTCCTGGTCGCTGTCGTCCGGCCGGAAGACGTGGTGGACGACCACGACCTTGCCTTCGACCAGGCGGCCGACGCGGACCACTTCGCCGCTGCGGGAGGCCAGGGAGTCGGCCCAGTTGATGGCGCGGCTGCGCAGTTCGTTCGGATCGAGGTAGGTCTCGCCGAGCCGACCGAAGGCGTCGCTCAGGTGATAGTGCGCACCACTGTGGTCCTGCTCGACGAACCCGACCTGGTGCAACGTGCGGAGAATGCCGTGCACGGTCGGCTTGGCCAGGCCGAGCGCATTGCCCAGGTCGGCGACCCCAAGTCCGTCGGGTGCGGCGGCCAGCAGTCGCAGCACGGCCGCAGCCCGCTCGATCGACTGCACAGTGCCCGGCACAACCGCAGGCTACCTGCGATTCCCCTGTGTGGCTTTAGGTCGTGCTCACTCGGTGGCGATCGCTCTGAGGACGTCCAAACGTGCTGCACGGCGTGATGGCCAGACCGCAGCGAGTACGCCGACGAGCGCGGACGCCAGTACGGCGATGACGAGCTGGAGCACGGGGATGTCGAGGACGCCGAGACCGCTGTCGACCATCGCGGACTGGATCGAGGCCGCGAACAGCACCCCGATCGCGAGCCCGAACAGCGAACCGAGCAGCGAGATCGCGATCGACTCGACCTGCAGCATCCGGCTGAGCTGCGGGCGGTCCATCCCGATCGCTCGCAGCAGGCCGATCTCGCGGGTCCGCTCGATCACCCCGAGGGCGAGCGTGTTGATGATGCCGAGGATCGCGATCAGGATCGCCAAGGCGAGCAGCATCCCGATTCCGGCGCTCGCCTGGTTGACCGGGGACCGCGCGCCGGCGGCGTACTCGGACTGGTTCCGGACCTGGATCGACGGGTAGTCCTTGAGCTGCCCGCTGATGGCGGTCCCGACCTGCGCCGGTTGGGTGCCCTTGGCAACTTCGACGTACAGGACCGAGTCGGTGGCCGCGCCGCCGACGGCCTCGTACGTCGGGAGCGAGACCACGATCGTGTTCAGCTGGCGGTTCGGGGCCAGGATGCCGCCGACGGTGAGCTTGTGCTTGCCCGTTGTCATGGTCAGGTCGAACGTCTTGCCGATGCCGACCCCGAGCGACTTGGCCAGGTTGCGGGGGAGGAGGGCCTGGCCGTCGCGCAGAGCCGCCGCCGAGCCGGCGTCGAAGTCCGCGATGATCGGCCCGTCCAGGGTGCCGTCGCTGACGCCGCTGATCCGCACCCCGGTGCTGCCGACCTGGCCCTCCTGCTGCCGGACCTGGTGCACCGCATCGACGCCCGAGACCTTCGTGACCCGGTCGGCGACCTGGGTGCTGAAGCTGTCCGGGCCGTCGGAGGTGATGACGAGTTCGGAGGTGCCGAGCGCGTCGGTGATGCTCTTGTCGATCGAGGCCTTCGCAGTCGCGGCGATCACGAGCAGACCGCTGACCAACGCGACCGAGATCATCAGCGCGGACGCCGTGGCCGAGGTGCGCCGGGGATTCCGCTCGGCGTTCCGCCGGCCGAGCGTCACCGGCGCCTTGCGGCCGAACGGCCACATCAGCGCGCGAACGGCGTACCGGCTGATGACCGGACTGATCATCACGACGCCGAGGGTGGTGAGGGCGGCGCCGAGCCCGATCAGGACGGCACCCGGGAGGTCGCCGGCGGTCACGCCGAGTACGTACAGCAGGGCCGCCATCAGCAGGACGAAGATGCCGATCAGGAGTCGGACGAGCAGCGAACGCTCCGGGATCGTCACGTCGTCCCGCATCGCGGCCACCGGCGGGAGTTTGCCGGCCCGCCGCGCCGCCGGGTACGCCGACACCAGCGTGACCCCGATCCCCAGCAGGTAGCAGGTGATGATCGTGGAGGGGTTGATCTGCAGCGAGGTGGTGGGGATCTGGAGATGGAGGTGCTGGTAGAAGAATCGGATCCCGGCGGCCACGCCGACACCGAACAACAGGCCGAGGGTGGACCCGATCACGCCGATCACGAGCGCCTCGGCGATGACCGTGCTGGTGACCTGGCCGCGGGAGGCGCCGATCGCCCGGAGCATCGCGAGCTCGCGGGATCGCTGCGCGACCAGCATCGCGAAGGTGTTGACGATCAGGAACGTGCCGACGAACAAGGCCAGGCCGGCGAACATCGCCAGTACGGTGCTGAAGCCGCCGAAGGTGTTGTCGAGGTCGTGTTCCCCGTCGGCCGTGACCTCGGCCGCGGTGCGAACCTGAACCGAGGCGCCGACGGTCTTCTTGATCGCCTTGGTGACGGTCTCCGGATCGTTGCCGGGTTTGACGGCCACGCTGATCGAGGTCCAGCCGGTCTTGCCGAGCAGGAGCAGTTGCGCGGTCGTGGCGTCGAAGGTGACCAGTGGCGCGCCGGCCGAGACCCCGGCCAGGCCAGGGGTGGTGACCGCGGTGAGGGTGGCGGTGACGGCCCTGGTCGGAGTGACGATCCGGACCTCGTCGCCGATCGTGTAGCCCTCGCGGCCGACGGTCGACTGGTCGAGGCCGAGCTGCGTCGTACCCCAGGGCGGCGTGCCGTCGATCAGCTTGAACGGCGCGGTCCGCGCGTCCCGTGGCCAGGACGACCCGAAGCTGGTCAGGCCGTAGGTCTCGATCGGTTTGCCGTCCGGATCGAGGATCTGTACGTCGCTGACCAGCAGCTGCGGGTTCGCACTGGCGACGCCAGGAACGGCGGCGACGCGGTCGACCAGTTCGGACTGGAAGGTCGGGGGACGGTTGCTCTGGGCCTCGATCGGGCTGGCCGGCGTGACGGTGATGTCCGCCGTACTGGTGCTGAAGTTCTTCTTGAGCGCAGTGGAGAGGGTGTCGGTGAAGACCATCGCGCCGGCGGCGAACGAGATGCCGAGCAGCACCGCGACCGTGCACAGCACGAAGCGGAGCCGGTGCGCGAGGACCGAGCGGAGGCCGAGCTTGAACATCAGCCGGCCACGGCAGGGTCGAGCTGCTTCATCGTGTCGAGCACGCTCTCGGCGGTCGGATCGAGCAGCTCGGACTGCAGTTCACCGTCGGCGAGGAACAAGACGCGATCGGCGTACGACGCCGCGGTCGGGTCATGCGTGACCATGACCACGGTCTGACCGAACTCGCGGACTGAGCGATGCAGAAACCCGAGTACGTCGGCCGACGACCGCGAATCCAGGTTGCCGGTGGGCTCGTCGGCGAACACCACGTCCGGCCGGGAGATCAGCGCACGGGCGCAGGCCACCCGCTGCTGCTGGCCGCCGGACAGCTCGGAGGGTTTGTGGCCCAGACGGTCGGCGAGGCCGATCGTCTCGACGACGGTGGTCAGCCAGTCCTGGTCGGGCTTGCGGCCGGCCAGGTCGACGGGGAGCGTGATGTTCTCCAGCGCGGTCAGGGTCGGCACCAGGTTGAACGCTTGGAAGACGAACCCGATCCGGTCCCGGCGCAGGTGCGTGAGCTGCTTCTCGGGCAGCTTGGTCAGATCGACCTCGCCGAGGAAGACCTGCCCGTCGGTGGGCTTGTCCAGCCCGGCCAGACAGTGCAGCAGGGTCGACTTCCCGGAGCCCGAGGGACCCATGATCGCGGTGAAGCGGCCCTTACCGAAGTCAGCACTCACGTCGGCGAGGGCGTCGACCTGCGTCTGACCGCCGCCGTACCGCTTCCACACCGCAACCGCTCGCACCGCAGCCGATTCGCCCACGCTCATGCGACGAACGCTATCCACCGAGGGTTCCTCCGCGGCCGGTGGCTGGCCCTCACGGCGTCAGCCGTCGACGCCGACCAGGTCCACACCTGCGGATTCGGCGGCTACTTCCTCCACCGAACGCGTCGGCAGCGGGGGAGGTGTGCCGCCCCAGGCCGGGCAGATCGCCTTGTGGTCGCACCAGTCGCAGAGCGGGCCGGGGCTGGGCCGCCAGTCACCGGACTCGAGCGCGCGGGTGATCGCGGTCCACAGCGCCGACACCTTGCGCTCGCAGGCGCGCAGGTCGGCCTCGTCGGGGATGTACCGGACGATCTCGCCGTTGCCGAGATAGACGAGCTGAAGCATCGCCGGTACGACGCCGCGCAGCCGCCAGAGCACCAGCGCATAGAACTTCATCTGGAACAGGGCCTTGGCCTCGAAGAACTCCGAGGGCGAACGACCGGTCTTGTAGTCGACCACGCGGATCTCACCGGTGGGCGCGACGTCGAGGCGATCGACGTACCCCCGCAGGACCAGGCCTGACTCGAGCTCGGTCTCGACATACAGCTCGCGCTCGGCCGGCTCGAGGGCGTTCGGGTCTTCGAGGGTGAAGTACTTGCCGAGGAGTTGGTGCGCCTCGGCAAGCCACTTGGCCAGCTCTTCGCCGCTCGCGTCCTCCGCGAACAGCTCGGCGACCTCGGGTTCCTCTTCGAGGACGTGTTGCCACTGCGGCTCGAGCATCTCGGCCGCGTGCTCCAGCGTCCGCTGACCGCGCGGCAGGTCGAACAAACGCTCCAGCACGCCGTGCACGACCGTGCCGCGGACGGCGGCCGACGAAGGCTTCTCGGGCAGTCGGTCGATGACGCGGAAGCGATACTTCAGCGGGCAGCTCATGAAGTCGGCGGCCCGGGACGGCGACAAGGCCGCACGCGGATGCTCGTGCACTTCGACTTCCACCGCAACGCTCATGCCAAAACCCTAGGCGCTCGCGCCGACACTTCGTGCACGCACCACCCACAACCTGTGGAAAACCTCCTGCCAGCAAACTCCCAGCCCACTTTCGGCAGACCATCGGTTCGGCTTGCCAGACTCGACGCATGACGAAGCCACCGCGTGAACACGACCTCGGCCTGGAGTACGACCTTGGCACTCTGCGCCGCCGCCGGTTCCTCGGCGTCTTCGCGGTAGGCGCGCTGGCCGCAGTGGCTGGGTGCTCGCCCGACGAGGCCGACTCGGTCACCACCGACCCCAGCTCTCCCGCTTCCACGGGCGCTTCTCCTTCCACCAGCTCGACGGACGTCGACCAGATTCCGGAGGAGACCGGCGGCCCGTTCCCGGGGGACGGTTCCAACGGACCGAATGTGCTGACCGAGTCCGGCATCGTCCGCCGCGACCTCACCAAATCCTTCGGCTCGGCCTCGGGCACGGCGTCCGGCGTACCACTCACGGTTGAGCTCACTGTCCTCAAGGCCGACAACGACACCCCATTGGAAGGTGCGGCCGTCTACCTCTGGCACTGCGACGCCCAGGGCCGCTACTCCCTTTACTCAGACGGCGCGACCGACGAGAACTACCTCCGCGGCGTCCAAGCCGCAGACGCCACCGGCAAGGTCACCTTCACCACGATCTACCCGGCGGCGTACCAAGGCCGCTGGCCGCACATCCACTTCGAGGTCTACGCCGGCCTCGACGAGGCAACAGCCGCCGGCAAGATCACCCGGACCTCCCAACTAGCCCTCCCCGAGAACGCCTCCAACGCCGTTTACGCCACCGATGGGTACGACGGCAGCGCCGAGAACCTGCGCCGTACCTCCCTGGAAGATGACAACGTGTTCGGCGACGACGACGGCGTACATCAGCTCGCGACGGTCACCGGAGGCGTAACTCAGGGATACGTTGCCACTTTGACGGTGGGTGTGTAGCACGGTGTTACCGCACTGCCAGTAGCGTTGGGCTGATGCCAGAACCGCGTGATCCTCAGAACCCCGCCCAGCCGGCCGGTCCACCGCCGCCCGGGACCTGGGTTCTCGGTCGTATCCGCGGCATCCGGCTGACCATGCGTTTCACCTGGTTACCGGTGGCGATGCTGCTGGCGATCGGGTTCGCCGCGATCATCGGGCAGCAGTTCCCCGACCTCGGCAGTTGGCGCTACCTGGCCGCGTTCGCGTTCGTCATCGCGTTCACGCTGTCGATCCTGGTGCACGAACTGGCCCACGCGCTGATGGCGATGCGGTTCGGCATCCCGGTCTCGGAGATCAACCTCGGCTTCTTCGCGGCCGGCACCCACATCGAGGGCGAGCGGAAGTCACCGCTCGAGGAATTCGCCGTCTCGGTGGTCGGCCCGGTCGCGTCCCTGATCGTCGGCGGGCTCGCGTACTTCGGCTCCCGCGCGGTCGACGAGGGCGTCGGGTACGTCGCGCTGTGGGAGCTCGGGGTCGCCAACCTGATCGTTGGCGTCACCAACCTCCTCCCCGGCCTTCCGCTGGACGGCGGTTGGGTCCTGCGGGCCGTGGTCTGGAAGTTCACCGGCAACATGCACACCGGCACGATCGTGGCCGCCTGGGCCGGTCGGGTGCTCGCGCTGGTGGTGCTGGCCGCGCCCGTCCTGCTCGAAGAGGTCTGGAACCGGCAAGCGAGCTTCGTCGACTTCATCATCGCGGCGCTGGTCGGCTGGTTCCTGTGGATGGGTTCCACCGCGTCCCTGATGCAGGGCCGGCTCCGGAACAAGCTGCCCGCGCTACAGGTCCGGACCATGGCGCGCCGCGCGATCGCGGTGCACTCCGGTACGCCGATCTCCGAAGCGGTCCGGCTGGCCGCTGAGGCCCATGCCGGCGCGGTCGTAGTCATTGACGGCGAAGGCAAACCACACGCGCTCGTGTCCGAGTCCGCGGTCGCCGCGGTCGCGCCGAACCAGCGGCCGTGGACCACCGTGAGCGAGGTCGCGACCCGCATCGGCGCGGGCCACATCATCGGCGTCAACGACACCGGCGAAGAGATCCTCGCCACCCTCCGCGAACACCCCGCGTCCGAGTACCTGGTCCTCGACGCCGCCGGCGCGGTCTACGGCGTACTCGCCACTGCGGACATCGAACGAGCCTTCCGCGGGCGCTGAATTACAGGTCGGTAGGCCCGCAAAGTTAAGGTGAGCGCCTTATGGCTGACTTGCGTGACTTTCCTGACCAGGCGTACTCCGGGGTGCATCACGGCACCTTGCAAGCGGGGGAGTGGATCACCCTCCAGGACTCCAAGGGCCGGCGGCACTCGGTGTTCCTGGAGCGCGGGAAGATCTTCCACACCACCAAGGGCGGGATCGCGCACGACGACCTGATCGACGGGCCGGACGCGGTGGTGATCAAGTCCAAGGGCGGCGTCGAGTACCTCGCCCTGCGGCCGCTGATGGCTGACTACTCGGTCAGCATGCCGCGGGGTGCCGCGGTCATCTATCCGAAGGACACCGCCCAGATCGTCACGATGGCCGACATCTTCCCGGGTGCGAAGGTGGTCGAGGCCGGCGCCGGGTCAGGTGCCCTGACCACGGCCCTGCTGCGCGCGGTCGGGGTCCACGGCCAGGTGATCTCGTTCGAGCGCCGGGACGACTTCGCCCAGGTCGCGCGCAAGAACGTGGAAGGTTTCTTCGGCGGCGAACACCCGGCCTGGCGGCTCGAGGTCGGCGACCTGGTCGAGAAGCTGGACGAGCAGGATGTGGATCGCGTCGTACTCGACATGCTGGCGCCGTGGGAATGCGTTGACGCCGTCGCTGCGGCTCTTTCACCCGGTGGTGTGTTCTGTGCCTACGTGGCCACTACGACGCAGCTGAGCCGGTTTGTGGAGACGCTGAGGGCACACGGCGAGTTCACCGAGCCGCGCGCGTGGGAGTCACTCGTGCGAGACTGGCATGTAGAAGGCCTGGCCGTTCGGCCAGGTCACCGCATGCAGGGTCACACCGCGTTCCTGGTGACGGCGCGTCGGATGGCGCACGGAGTCCAGGCCCCCCGGAAGAAGCGCCGACCTGCGCCCGGTGCGTACGGCGACGACTACCAGGGGCCCCGTCGTGCGACAGATCGAGCCGACACGTCCGAGGATGTGCCGAAGGCAACAGGTTCATCCGCAACCGACACGTGATGGGATTCAGCTTGCCCGGCGAGGTTTTCTGGGTAAGGTCCATAGGGTCGAGCCCCACATGGTGAGGTGATGATCGTGGCTGGAGACGAGAGTCCTACCGCGGCAGAGCTGCGTAACCAGGTCCGGTACCTGGAAGCCGAAGTCGCGGCGTTGCGACGTCGGCTACTCGAGCACCCGGCAGACAGCCGGTCGCTCGAAAGCAGGCTGTCCGAAACCCAGGCCTCCTTGGCGAGTGTCACCGCTCAGAACGAGCGGCTGGCGGACACGCTGCGGGAGGCGCGAGAGAAGATCATCGCCCTGAAGGAGGAGGTCGACCGGCTGGCTCAACCGCCCTCCGGATTCGGCACCTTCCTCGGACGCAACGACGACGACACGCTGGACGTGTTCACCGGGGGCCGCAAGCTCCGGGTGGCGGCCAGCCCGTCGATCGACCTGGACGGGCTCAAGCTCGGCCAGGAACTGATGCTCAACGAAGCACTCAACGTGGTCGAGGCCTGTGACTTCGAGGTCGTCGGCGACGTGGTGATGCTGAAGGAGCTGCTGGCCGACGGCGAGCGGGCACTGGTGATCGCGCAGGCCGACGAGGAACGGGTCGTCCGGCTCGCCTCGCCGCTGCTCGACCAGGCCCTGCGGGCCGGCGACTCGCTGCTGCTGGAGCCACGCTCCGGCTATGTCTACGAGAAGATCCCGAAGTCCGAGGTCGAGGAGCTGATCCTCGAAGAGGTCCCGGACATCGACTACACCCAGATCGGTGGCCTGTCCGGCCAGATCGAGCAGATCCGGGACGCGGTCGAGCTGCCGTACCTGCACAAGGACCTGTTCCTGGAGCACGAGCTCAAGCCGCCGAAGGGCGTGCTGCTCTACGGCCCACCTGGCTGTGGCAAGACGCTGATCGCGAAAGCGGTGGCGAACTCGCTGGCCAAGAAGGTCGCCGAGCGGACCGGAGTGGAAGGGCAGAAATCCTTCTTCCTCAACATCAAGGGTCCGGAGCTGCTGAACAAGTACGTCGGCGAGACCGAGCGGCACATTCGGCTGGTCTTCCAGCGGGCCCGGGAGAAGGCTTCCGAGGGCATGCCGGTGATCGTGTTCTTCGACGAGATGGATTCCCTGTTCCGCACCCGCGGATCCGGTGTCTCCTCCGATGTCGAGAACACCATCGTCCCGCAGCTGCTGAGCGAGATCGACGGTGTCGAAGGACTGGAGAACGTCCTGGTCATCGGTGCCTCGAACCGTGAGGACATGATCGACCCGGCGATCCTGCGGCCCGGCCGTCTGGACGTGAAGATCAAGATCGAGCGGCCGGACGCCGAGTCCGCCCGCGACATCTTCTCGAAGTACCTGACCACCACGCTGCCCCTGCACACCGACGACCTGAACGAGTTCGGCGGCGACAAGGCGGAGTGCGTGAACGGGATGATCCAGCGCACCGTCGAGCGGATGTACACCGAGGCCGACGAGAACCGGTTCCTCGAGGTCACCTACGCCAACGGCGACAAGGAGGTCCTGTACTTCAAGGACTTCAACTCGGGCGCGATGATCCAGAACATCGTCGACCGGGCCAAGAAGATGGCGATCAAGGCCTACCTGGACGAGAACCAGAAGGGTCTGCGGGTGCAGCACCTGCTGCAGGCGTGCGTGGACGAGTTCAAGGAGAACGAAGACCTCCCGAACACGACCAACCCGGACGACTGGGCTCGCATCTCCGGCAAGAAGGGCGAGCGGATCGTCTACATCCGGACGCTCATCTCCGGCAAGCAGGGCACCGAGCCCGGCCGCTCCATCGACACGGCCACGAACACAGGTCAGTACCTGTAGGAAACGTCGTACGACGCACCGCCCCTGGACCTTGTGTCCAGGGGCGGTTGCGTTGTCCCTGAGGGGTAGACAAAACCCCCGGTGCGATAGGGGGGTTTCCCCGATTGGTACGGCCGGGTGGCGGCCGTACCTTGCAGGTATGGCGACGGATGAGGTGCGCAAGGATCTGCGGGCGGCTGTGGCTGCACGGCAGGAGCTGGGACCGGAGTACGAGGCTGAGATCATCGACAGCTTCCTGGCGAAGCTCGACGAGCGGGACGCCTACCGGCACCCCGGCGTACTGCCGGAGCCGGTCCGTCCGGCGCACCCGAGCCGCGAGCAGGACCCGGGTGGGCTCGCCCTGGCGATCATCTCGGTCGTCGCGGCCATCCCGATCACCGCGATCTCGGCGGACATGATCGGCCCGTTCGGTGTCGTGATCAGCTGGGCCGGGCTCGTCATGATCAACATCGCCCGCGCCGCCGGCCGCCGCCGCTGACCCGCGCTACTTCGGCTGGATCGGGAGCAGCCGGTCCTGAGCGTCGTACGCCCGCACCTCCTGACGCACGGTGCGGGCATTGGCGACCGCATCGACCCGGTTGTCCGCGTAGGCATAGCCGCTGTCGACGTAGCCTCGTTGCCAGGGACTCGCGATGCCGTTCCAGACCATGCGCGACTCGATCCGTGCGATCTCCGGACGAGCTCGGTAGAGCGTCCACATCCGGGACGCCGGCTTGGGCGCCTCTTCCGACGAGTTGCCGGAGGTCAGTCCCGCGAGACCTTCTTTCTGCGTCGGTGGATTGTTCCACCGACCCGCCAACGCATCCTGCTGGTAGACGCCGCCTCCGCCGGGGGCCAGGCATGACGCGATACCGGACTTTCCGGACCCCTTGACGATCATCAGGATGTTGGTGCCCTTCTGGCCTGGCACCCGTCGCGCCCAGCGAATCGTGAGCGGCCGCTCGAGCACCCGGTGCATCCGGTCCTCACACGACTTCTCGTAGGCGGCGGCCGCCTCGGCATCGGGCACAACTTCGAGGCTGCTGCGGGCAGCGGTGGGCGTTGCCGCCGTAGCCGGTCCGGCGACCCCGGGGTCGGCAGGCGGCCGGTTGGTGACGACGAGCGTGCCGGCCGCGACAGCGGCTACGGCACCGACACCTACCATCGGAGCGATCCAGCGAGTGGCCGGGCGGTGTGTGGTGGGGCGTGTTCTGTCCATCACCTGGTTGCGGAGGCGGGAGCGCTCGGCGGTGGTCAGCGGGGGCACGGTCGGCGGGTCGAGTCGGGTGGTCATGACAACTCCTCGGTGAGGGCGACCCGGGTGAGCAGGTCGGGGAAACGACGACGGGTGCGGTGCAGCCGGGCCTTGACGGTCCCGACCGGTACGCCGAGGGCGTCCGCGGCTTCGGCGATGGTGAGGCCGGACCAGACGACGAGCTCGAGGGTCTCGCGCTCGTGCCGGGGAAGTTTGGCGACGGCCCGACGAATCGCCGACATGCGGCGTTCGTCGTCGAGCCGGCGGGCTACGTCGGCGGCGTGATCGCGATCCGGCGCTGGGTCGGGCAGGCGATCCAGCAGGTTGCGCAACCGGTTCGCTGTCCGGAACAGACTCCGGCTCTCGTTGGCGGCCACCTTCAACAGCCAGCCGCGCGCAGTTGGCCCGGTCAGCGGGCCGGGCGGGTTGCGCTGGAAGCGCCGCCAGGTGTTGAGGAACGTCGCCTGGACGACGTCGTCCGCGGTACTCCAGGAGGCGGTGCGCCGGAATGCGAAGGCGCGTACGTCGTCGGCGTACCGGTCGAACAGCTCGCCCAGCGCGAAGTGGTCGCCGACGCGTAGACGCTCCCAAAGGTCCAGGTCGGAGCCCGGGTCGGGCTCGGTCGGCGGTCCGGATCCCGTAGCCATGGCAGGCTCCGTATCGTCAGTCAGGATGATGTTCACATCGGGTAGTGACCAGCCACGGTCCCGATGGTTGCATCAGAGCTGGGTCAGAATCTCGCCGAGCCCGGTGTCGACATCGTCCGGACGATCGAGCAGGAGGCCGCGGTGGACGCCGTACCAGGGCGACAGCCTCGCCCAGTCCTTCGCACGCCCGACGAGTTCGGGGGAGGGCTCGTACACCTCGGTCACACCGGCCGCGACGGCGGCTGGTGCGCCGTTGAGGACCCAGCAGAGGTCCAGTGCGGGGTCACCGACCTCTGCGTCCGACCAGTCGATGATTCCGGTTACCCGGTCGCCGGTCATCAGGATGTGATCGGGTCCGAAGTCGCAGTGGATCAGCGAGGTGCGGACGCGGGCCACGCGGTCGAGCAGCGCGCTCGCCTCAGCGTGGACGTCGGTGGGCAGCAGCGGCACCACCTGCGCCCTGAACTCGTCCAGGGTCCTGGTCTTCGCCACGAACGCTGTTTCGGCGTCCTGCGCGCCGTGAGCGACCGCCTCGGATGGGTCCACGGCGTGCAGTGCCATGAGGAAGGCGCCGAGCTGGCGGCCGATCGCCGTACCGCCGTCCGTGAAAGGTGAGCCGGGCAGCATCAAGTGCCGTACGCCGTCCGTAGTCCTCTCCGGAGCGGGGACCGGCAACGGGAGCTGTGGGGCGAGCCAGGGGAGCAGTGTGGTCTCGGCGAGAAGGCGAGGCCGGACCTCAGGCCGGCGTGGTTTGCGGTAGATCCAGGGACCGTCGTACCAGGCCTCGCTGTCCCAGCCCTCGTTGATGGTGAGGTTGCGGATGTACGAGCCGAGCAGGCCGACCGCGTCCGGCATGAAGGACCACTCGTCCAGCTTGGCGACGAGTTCGGCGGGGGACATCCAGTCTCCCCACTCCACCTCCTCCGGCTGGTGCTTCACCGGGCCGTCCCAGACGCAGGTGTAGAGATACGCGTGGTACCTCGTGTTGTCGTCGGCGTAGTCGCCCTCCGGCAACCGGATCAGCTCGACCCCGGAGATCCCGAGCTCCTCGTCCAACTCCCGGACCACCGCGTCGTACGGGACCTCACCGGCCACGACGACCCCGCCGGCGGTGAAGTCGTACCGGCCTGGGTAGACGTCCTTGATCGGCGTACGGCGATGCACGTAGATGTCGCCGGCCGGATTCCGGACGACGACCCCGGTGGCCATGTGCCGGAGGTTGTCGCGGCGCATCACCGAGCGTGGTACGGATCCGGTGACATGGTTGTCTTCGTCCAGAATCGCCACCAATTCGTCCACGCGGGCAGTTTCACACGTAACCCTGTGGACACAGCAAGCCCTTTAGCTGGCAGTACCGCGTAGGCTCGTTCGCATGAGTGTTCGGCGGATCATGGGGACCGAGACCGAGTTCGGCATCTCGGTTCCAGGACAGCCCGGGGCCAACCCGATGCTGACCTCCAGCCAGGTGGTGAACGGCTACGCCCAGACGCAGCCACTCGCGCGCAAGACCAGGTGGGACTTCGACGAGGAGCACCCGCTGCGGGACGCGCGCGGCTTCGACCTGAGCCGGGAGGTGGCGGACTCCAGCCAGCTCACCGACGAGGAGACCGGGCTGGCCAATGTCATCCTCACCAACGGCGCCCGGCTGTATGTCGACCACGCCCACCCGGAGTATTCGGCGCCCGAGACGACGAACCCGCGGGACGCGGTGGTGTGGGACAAGGCCGGCGAGCTGGTGATCATGGAGGGGGCCCGGCAGGCCCGCCAGATCCCCGGCGCCCCGATGCTGAACCTGTACAAGAACAACACCGACAACAAGGGCGCGTCGTACGGCTCGCACGAGAACTACCTGATGCGCCGGTCGACCCCGTTCGCGTCGATCGTGCGGCACCTGACGCCGTTCTTCGTGAGCCGTCAGGTGGTCACCGGCGCCGGCCGGGTCGGTATCGGCCAGGACGGCAACGCGCACGGCTTCCAGGTCAGCCAGCGGGCCGACTACTTCGAGGTCGAGGTCGGCCTGGAGACGACGCTGAAGCGGCCGATCATCAACACCCGCGACGAGCCGCACGCGAACCCGGACCGGTACCGCCGCCTGCACGTGATCATCGGTGACGCGAACCTGTCCGAGATCTCGACGTACCTGAAGGTCGGTACGACGTCACTCGTGCTGGCGATGATCGAGGACGGCTGGCTGACCGACGACCTCGGCGTTGACCGCCCGGTCACCACGCTGCACGAGGTCAGCCACGACCCGACCTGTACGCACCTGATGACGCTCAAGGACGGTCGTAAGCTGACCGCGGTCCAGTTGCAGACGGAGTACCTGGAGCAGGCCCGCAAGTACGTCGAGGACAAGTACGGCGACGACGCGGACCGGCAGACCAAGGACGTGCTGCACCGCTGGGAGCAGGTGCTCGACCAGCTCGCCATCGACCCGATGAAGCTGTCGGACCAGCTCGACTGGGTGGCGAAGTACAAACTGCTCCAGTCGTACCGTGATCGTGACGGTCTGGACTGGGACGACTCCAAGCTCCACCTGGTCGACCTGCAGTACGCCGACCTTCGTCCGGACAAGGGTCTTTACTACAAGTTGGTGAAGTCCGGCCGGATGCAGCGGATCGTCAGCGACGAGGAGATCCGGATGGCGGTCTCACACCCGCCGGTGGACACCCGCGCGTACTTCCGGGGCCGTTGCATGCAGCAGTACGCACCGCAGGTCGCGGCCGCCTCCTGGGACTCGGTGATCTTCGATCTGCCCGGTAAGGAGTCACTGCAACGGATCCCGACTCTGGACCCGTTGCGGGGCACGAAGGCGCATGTCGGGGCACTTCTTGACCAATGCGACACCGCGAGTGACCTGGTTCGCACCATCACTGGGGGCGCCGCCGGGTAGGGTCGCCATATGAGTGTTACTGCGAGGGTCGGTTGGGCGACCGCATCGCAGAGGCGGCGGTTCTAGGAGGTGTGTCATGGCGAAGGACGGCGGTCAGCAACACAAGCAGCCGAAGCGTTCGTCGACCGAGGAAGAGGTCGAGCAGGTCGAGGCGTCCGAGGACGTCCAGGAGCGCAAGGAACGGCTCGACGAGGACGTCGACTCGATCCTCGACGAGATCGACGAGGTCCTCGAGGAGAACGCCGAGGAGTTCGTCCGCGGATTCGTGCAAAAGGGTGGAGAGTGAACCGCTAGATGACTTTCGATGCCTCCGGCCGGTTGCCGGAAGCCTTCCTGACCCCAGGTGGCTCGTCGTTCATGGACTTCCTGGCCGGGCACGCGCCCGACCTGTTGCCGGGACGGCGCAGCCTGGGGCAGGCCGACTTCTCCGCCGACGTCCCGCACGGTACGACGATCGTCGCCGCCACCTTCCCCGGTGGCGTCGTGATGGCCGGCGACCGGCGCGCCACCATGGGCAACGTGATCGCCCAGCGTGACATCGAGAAGGTGTTCCCCGCCGACGAGTACTCCGCGGTCGCGTTCGCGGGCACGGCCGGCTTCGGGATCGAGATGGTGCGGCTGTTCCAGGTCGAGCTGGAGCACTACGAGAAGCTCGAGGGCGCCACGCTCAGCCTCGACGGCAAGGCCAACCGGCTCAGCGCGCTGATCCGCGGCAACCTGGCGATGGCCATGCAGGGCCTCGCGGTGGTGCCGTTGTTCGCGGGCTACGACCCCGACATCAAGGGCGGCCGGATCTTCTCCTACGACCCGACCGGCGGTCGGTACGAGGAGCACCACTTCCACAGTGTCGGCTCGGGTTCGGTGTTCGCCCGCGGCGCGCTGAAGAAGCTCTACCGCGACGACCTGTCCGTGACGGACTGCGTCACCGCGGTGATCCAGTCTCTGATCGACGCCGCCGACGACGACTCGGCGACCGGTGGTCCGGACATGTTGCGGCGGATCTTCCCGGTCGTCGGTGTGGTCACCGCCGACGGGTACCAGCGCCTGCCCGAGGACGAGGTCGCCACGATCGTCGACGCGGCCTGGGCCGAGCGGCACCACCGGCCCGACGGCCCGGCCGCCGCGAAACTGACCTGATCCCGATCGACCGACTGATTAGAGGACGACACCTTCGATGAGCGTTCCGTTCTACGTCTCGCCCGAGCAGCTGATGCGGGACCGGGCCGACTTCGCCCGCAAGGGCATCTCCAAGGGCCGCAGTGCGATCGCACTGCAGTATGCCGACGGCATCCTGTTCGTCGCGGAGAACCGCTCGCCCGCGTTGCACAAGGTGGCCGAGATCTACGACCGGATGGCGTTCGCCGCCGTCGGCCGGTACAACGAGTTCGAGAACCTGCGGATCGCCGGCGTCCGGCTGGCCGATATGCGGGGGTACTCCTACGACCGGCGTGATGTCACCGGCCGGGCCCTGGCCAACGCGTACGCGCAGACGCTCGGCGCGATCTTCTCCTCCGGCGGTGAGAAGCCGCTCGAGGTGGAGATCCTGGTCGCCGAGGTCGGTGCCGGCACGGCCGACGACCAGATCTACCGGCTCACCTACGACGGCTCGATCGCGGACGTCCGCGGGTACGCCGTGATGGGTGGACCGGCCGAGCAGGTCGCGGAGTACGTCGGTGAGCACTTCCAGGAGGGCATCTCGCTGTCCGGCGCACTGCGCCTGGCCGTCGATGCCCTCGGCCACGACGGCACCGAGGTCCGGGAGCTGACCTCGGACCAGATCGAGGTCGCCGTACTGGACCGGACCCGGACCCAGATGCGCAAGTTCAAGCGGATCTCCGAGGAGACCCTGACGCGCATCCTGTCCGAGTCGAAGCCGGCCGAGGAGGCCACCGCGACCGCCGAGTCGACCGACGGTGACGCCAAGGCCGAGGACGGCTCGGCGGCAACGCCGGCCGACGACGCCCCGGTCGCGCCGCCGGCGGACGATGCACCGATCGCCCCGCCGGAGAACCCCGAGGACGACCGGCCACTGTGAGCGCGGAGGTGCGGCCCGGTGACCCGGTGCCGTGGCAGCTCCTGGGTGAGGAACCGGGTTTCAAACGGTTCCTCACCGTCAAGCTGCGGCGGTACCGGTTGCCGGACGGTCGCGAGGTCGAATGGGACGTGTTCGGCCCGGAGTCCGAGGACGGCATCACCGCAGGAGTCACGGTGCTGCCGCTGACCCCGGAGGGCCGGATCGTCACCGTCCGCATGTTCCGAGCCGGTCCGGACCGGATCGTCACCAACCTGCCCGGTGGTCTGGTCGAGCCGGGGGAGGAGCCCGCACTCGCCGGGGTGCGTGAGCTCGAGGAAGAGACCGGCTACACCTGCGAGTCGCTCGATCTCGTCGGCTGGCAGTGGTCGTCCGCGTCCTCGACGTTCCGCAAGTACGTCGCGATCGCGCGCGGCTGTCGCCCGGACGGGAAGCAATCGCTCGACGAGACCGAGGACTGCGTCCCGGTCGAGCTCACCGTCGACGCGTTCCGCACCGAACTCCGGACCCCCGGTGCCATGACCGGCATCGATGCTGCATACCTGGCCCTCGATCACGCAGGGCTTCTCTAGGAGAGAGTTGCCATGACGCCTGAGCCTCAGGAGATCACCCGTCGCGACGATGGCGTCGACCTCGGCGACACAGTCGGGCTGGTGCACGGTCCGGCCACCGACCCGGACGCCGAGCGCGTCGTCCGCGAGACGCTGACGGCGGCCGGCGTACAGACGATCGTGGACGGCGAGGCCGCCGTGACCGTGCGACTCGGTGCCGATGCTGACGGGCTGCCGGCCGAGGGGTACGTCGTTTCCGTCGGCGACAACCAGATCGTCTTGGCCGGTGCCGATCCGCGCGGGACGTTCTACGCCGCGCAGACGCTCGCACAGCTTGTCCAGGGCAACCATGTGGACGGCGTCGAGATCCGTGACTGGCCGACGATGCGGTACCGCGGCTCGATCGAAGGCTTCTACGGTACGCCGTGGTCGCATGCCGACCGCCTCGATCACCTCGACTACCTCGGCACGCACCGGATGAACACCTACGAGTACGCGCCGAAGGACGACCCGTACCACCGCGAGCAGTGGCGCGACCCGTACCCGGCCGACAAGCTGGCCGAGCTCGGTGAGCTGATCGAGAGATCCCTGCGGAACAAGGTCGACTTCACCTTCGCGCTGTCGCCCGGCCTCTCGATCCGCTACACCGACGACGGCGACTTCCAGGCGCTGCTGGCGAAGTTCGAGGCCCTGTACGCGCTGGGTGCGCGGGCCTTCAACGTCGCGCTCGACGACATCGAGTACGAGAAGTGGCACTCGAGCGAGGACGAGGAGAAGTACGGTCCCGGCGGAGGCGGGGCGGGGCACGCGCAGAGCGACCTGCTGAACCGGATCCAGCGGGAGTGGGTCGCGACCAAGCCGGATCTCGCGCCGCTGCAGATGGTCCCGACCGAGTACTACAACGTGGACGAGACGCCGTACAAACAGGCGTTGCGCGAGCAGATGGACAGTGCGGTGGTCGTGCACTGGACCGGGATCGGCGTCGTACCGGAGCAGATCACGAGCGCACAAGCGGCCGAGGCGAAGGCCGTGTTCGGGCACGACATCCTGATCTGGGACAACTATCCGGTCAACGACTACGCACACGCGCGGATCCTGCTCGCGCCGTACAGCGGCCGCGAGCCGGGCCTCGCCGACCAGGTCGTCGGCGTGATCTCGAACCCGATGAACCAGGCCGGCGTCAGCAAGCTCGCGCTGTACTCGTTCGCCGAGTTCGGCTGGAATCCGGCGACGTACGACGAGGATGCGTCCTGGCATCGTGCGATCGCCGAGCGGGCCGGGGGAGACGCGGAGACCATCGCGGCGCTCGAGGTCTTCGCGGACCTGACGACGTACGACGGCAAGCTGCACCTGGTCAACGCGCCGGTACTGGCCGCGAAGACGGCCGCCTTCTGGGAGACCTGGCGGGCGGGTGATCTGGCCGGTGCCATCGCCGACCTCGAGCCGTACTTCGAGGCGATCGAGAACGCTCCGGCAACGATCCGCGACGGCGTCTCCGACCCGTCCTTCGCCGATGAGGCCGGGGCCTGGCTCGATGCGTCCTTCCTCTGGGCCCAGGCGTTGCGCACGTCGCTCCGCCTCCTCGAAGCGGTAGCCGAAGGCAACAGCTCGGACGTGGCCACCACCCGCGACCAGATCAACCACCTGGTCACCCAGGCCGAGTCGATCCGCGACACCCGACTGCCGCACTCCACCACCCACCCGCGCATCGGCGACGGTGTCGTCGATGCCTTCCTGAAACAGGCCATCGAGACCGCATGACGACAGCTGAACTGATGATCGGGACCGACCTCGCCGCCGAGATGGTGGCGAAGGCGGCCGACCGAGCGAAGACCTTGCAGGAGAAGACGGGCGTGCAGCCGTGCCTGGCGACTGTGCTCGTCGGGGATGACCCGGCGTCGGCGACGTACGTCCGGATGAAGCAGAACCGGTCGAAGAAGGCCGGTATCGGCTCGCAGAGCGTCGTACTGCCCGCCGAGACGACCACCGAGGAGCTGGTGGCGGAGCTGACCAGGTTGTCGGAGGATCCGGCGGTGCACGGGATCCTGCTGCAGCACCCGGTGCCGGCGCAGATCGACGAGCGGGCCGCGTTCGAGGCGATCGATCCGGCCAAGGACGTCGACGGTGTGACCATGCGGTCGTTCGCAGCGATGGCCTTCGGTGACCCGGGGTTCCGATCCGCGACGCCGGGCGGGATCATGCGGCTGCTGGAGGCGTACGACGTACCGATCGCCGGCGCGCACGCGGTCGTGATCGGTCGCAGCCCGATCCTCGGCAAGCCGGTCGGCATGTTGCTGCTGGCATCGAACGCGACCGTCACCTACACCCACTCCCGGACCGTCGACCTGCCCGCGATCGTGCGGACCGCGGACATTGTGGTGGCCGCAGTTGGCAAGGCGAACTTCGTCCGCGGCGACTGGCTCAAGCCGGGCGCGGTCGTGGTCGACGCCGGCTACAACGAGGGCAACGTCGGCGACGTCCACTTCGAGGAGGCGGCGCAGGTCGCCCGGCTGATCACGCCGGTCCCGGGCGGGGTCGGACCGATGACGATCTCGCTGTTGCTGGAGCAGACCGTCGACGCGGCCGAGGCGCAGACGCTCTGAGTCAGCGGTCGCACCCGCCGTCCTTGTCCCGGCGGGAGTGCGGCCGGGCCAGATCGTCGAGGCCCTTGTAGGCATAGGGATCGGTGCCGGCCACCATCACGATGTCGCGGTAGTCGTGCTTGCCGACATGGACACCGGACGGCACGGTCTGCCAGGGGAGCAGCGACTCGGCGCTCATGTAGTGGTTGGCAAGGGCGCGGCGGAGTCCGCGCCGGGTGGTGTTCGGCAGCGATCGGTGCAGGAGATAGCCGTTGAAGATCACCGCCGACCCGGCTGGTACCTCGACCGGGACGGCGTCGTCGTCGGAGTACGGGAAGTCGAACAGCTCGACCGTGCAGTCGAAGCGGGGATCGTCCTGCTCCCGGTCGGGATAGAGGACGCCGCGGCGATGGGAGCCCGGCAGGACCCAGAGGCAGCCGTTCTCGATGGTGGCGTCGTCGAGCGCGATCCACACCGCGGTCAGTGACCGGTCCCTGGTCGGGATGAAGAACTCGTCCTGGTGCCAGGCCTGACCCGGCTTGCCCTCGGACTTGATGAACAGCATCGACTGCATGGCTTTGACATTGGGCCCGATGATCGCGGTCAGGGCGTCGACGATCCGGGGCGCGTGCAGGGCGGCGAGGGCCTCGTCGGACACCTTGTGCGGCTGATGGATACACAGGTACTGGCGCAACACGTCATCGGCAGGCTCAGCCGGACCGCCTTCGACGGGGCCGAGATCACCACGGCAGAGTTGCTCGGCCGCGGTGCGCAGCGCGGTGACCTGCTCGGGTGGCAGCGCCTGGTCGAGGACGAGGAAGCCGTCTCGCTGGTACGACTCGATCATCTGGCCACCCTCTCAAGGCAGATCGAGCCGGCCAATGTCGCGGGCAAGCGCTCTACTATCTGTTTGTGACATCCCGACCGCCGGTGATGAGCGTGAACTCCGTGGTCCAGGTCGCCGATTATGCGCCCGGTGCAACCTACGGACCGCGGACGCTGGTGAACTACGAGCTGCTGTGGATCCTCCACGGTTCGGCGCAGTGGCGGACCGAGGTGTACGACGACGCCGGCGTCCACCGGGCGACGGTCGAGGAGACGTTGCGCCCGGGCACGGTGGCGTTGGCCAGGCGAGGGAATCGGGACTCGTATATCTGGGACTGTGATCGCCGGACGCGGCACGCCTACGTCCACTTCCAGATCGAGGACTTCGGCGTACTGGGCGAGCCGTCGAATTGGCCCTCGGTCCGGGCGATGTCCGATCCGGGCCTGCTCGATGAGCTGTGCACCTACTTGCTGGATCTGGCCGACGTACCGTCGTCGTCGGTCCGGGGGCATAGCGACAGGCTCGTGGCGACGATGCTGGAGGTCTTCGTGAGCGCACCGGCGGATCCGGCGCGGGCGGAGCTGCCGGATGGTGTCCAGCGTCTGGTCGATCATGTGGCGGCAGCGTGGGCCGAGAGCGGACCACGGATCATCCCGGTCCCGGAGCTGGCCACGGCTGCGAGCCTGTCGGCGGGACACCTGCACCGGATCTTCCGTGAGCGGTACGGATGCGGACCGGCGTACGCGCTGGATCTGGTCCGGCTGGTCTGCGCGGCCAGTGCGTTGCTGCGCACCAACGCGACGATCGCCGAGGTCGCGTCCGACTGCGGCTACAGCAATCCGTACCACTTCTCCCGCCGTTTCTCCCAGGCGTACGGCGAACCGCCGGGAACGTTCCGGCGGCGACGGCAACTGTCCGACCCGCTCGCGCCGGTCCGGGCCGCGGGTCTGCTGCCGGTGGCCCGGCGGCTGCTCGCGGCACAATCCGAGACGGCTGTCCACTCCTTGACTACTTTGGCCTAGGGTTGGGGGAGACGATCTAAGGAGGCGGGCACGTGGCGGTACGGGCGATCCGGGGTGCCACCCAGCTCGACCGGGACGAGCGCGAGCACCTGCTCGAGCGGTCCGCGGAGCTGGTGCGGGCGGTCCTGGAGGCGAACGATCTGGAGAACGAGGATCTGATCAGCATCCTGTTCACCGTCACGCCGGACCTGCATTCGGAGTTTCCCGCGGTCGCGGGCCGTCAGATCGGGCTGACCGACGTACCGCTGATGTGCATGCAGGAGATCGCCGTACCGCACGCGCTGCCGCGGGTGGTCCGGCTGATGGTGCACACCGAGACCGTGCGGTCCCGCGAGAAGATCCAGCACGTCTATCTGCATGGGGCCGTTGCGCTCCGTCCGGATCTGACCGGCGCCCAGTGATGTCCCAGTGATGTCCCGGGGATGGCGCAGTGAGTGAGCTGCGCGGCCCGGTCCGGATCGTCGGCACCGGCCTGATCGGTACGTCGATCGGCCTGGCGCTGGCCCGGTTGGGCGTCGTGGTCGAGCTCGTCGACGCCGACCCGGACAACGCGCTGATGGCCGAGCGGATCGGCGCCGGGTCGCGGCTGGTCCAGATCGAGCCGCAGCTGGTCGTGGTCGCCGTACCGCCGGACCATGTCGGCACGGTGATCGCCGAGCAGCTCGAGCAGACCGACGCGGTCGTCACGGACGCCGCGAGTGTGAAGTCGAAGCCGCTCACGGACGCGCGCCGCCTGAGCGGCGACGTCAGCCGGTACGTCGGGGGCCACCCGATGGCAGGCTCCGAGCGGAACGGGCCACTCGCCGCCCGCGCCGACCTGTTCGACGGCGCGACCTGGGCGATCACGCCGCACGAAACCAGCGATCCGGAGGCCGTCGAGCTGGTTCGGCGACTGGCCGAGGCGGCCGGCGCGCGGACCGTCGAGCTGTCGGTCGAGGACCATGATCTCGGCGTCGCCCGGGTCTCCCACCTGCCGCATCTGATGTCGGCGCTCGCAGCGGGCACGCTGGCCGATGCGCCGAGCTCGCACCTGCAGCTGTCCGGCCAGGGTGTCCGCGACGTCACCCGGATCGCGGCCGGCGACCCGAAGCTGTGGACCCAGATCGTGTCCGCGAACTCGACCGCGCTGACCGGCCTGCTCGAGCAGATCCGCGGCGAGCTCGACCGGCTACTCGTTGCCCTAGGCAAGGAAGAGGCGGCCGACGAACTCACCTCGATCCTCGGGCAGGGCGTCTCGGGTGCGGTCCGGGTGCCGGGTAAGCACGGTGCGCCGCACATCGATCTGGTCACCGTTCTGGTCACGATCCCCGACCGGCCGGGGCAGTTGGCCCGGTTGTTCGCGGACGCGGCCGAGTCCGGTGCGAACGTCGAGGATCTGCGGATCGATCACAGTCCGGGCCGGCCGGTCGGTGAGGTCGAGCTCGCGGTGAAACCGGGTTCCGTCGATCAGCTGGTCGACGTACTCACCGAGCGCGGTTGGGTCGTGCACCGGTAGGTTCCTGCTTTGTCCCTGCCCGCAGGTAATCTCAGGGCATGATCATCGCTGTGGACGGCCCGAGCGGCTCCGGCAAGTCGAGCACCGCACGAGGCGTCGCCAGTCGGCTCGGCCTGCGCTTCCTGGATACGGGGGCGACGTACCGCGCGGTGACCTGGTCGGCGATCCAGCACGGCCTCGATCTCGACGACACCGCCGCCGTCGCGCAGCGGGCCCGCGAGCTGCGGCTCGAGGTCAGCACCGACCCGGTCCAGCAGTTCGTCATCGCCGACGGCACCGATGTGACGGTCGCGATCCGGGAGCCGGGGATCAGTGAGACGGTTTCCAAGATCGCCACCAACCTGGACGTCCGCAAGGAGCTGATCCGGCGCCAGCGCGAGATCATCGACGACGCGCAGCCGAGCGGCGGGATCGTGGTCGAGGGTCGCGACATCGCGACCGTGGTCGCCACCGACGCGGAGCTGAAGGTGCATCTCACTGCCGATCAGGAGGCGCGGATGGCCCGCCGCGGCGCCGAGTTGGCGGCCGGCTCGGTCACCCAGGAGCAGCTCCGCGATCAGATCGTCCGCCGGGACGCCGACGACTCGACGGTGTCGGAGTTCCTGGTCGCGTCCGACGGCGCAGTCACCATCGACTCGACCCATCTGTCCCTGGAGGAGGTCATCGACGTGATCAGCAGACTCGCGAAGGAGGCCGAGGCGGCCCCGCGCGCCCAGGAGTCATGACGGCTGAGCTGACCGGGCGGGCCGAGCTGCCCCGCACCGATGACCTGCCCCGGCTGCCGTATCGGTTCGCGCTGCCGGCGCGGAAGGTCGCCAAGCCTTACTTCCGTCGGCGCTACCGATTGACCGTGCATCACGAGGAGCTGTTCCCGCGCTCAGGTCCGGTGCTGATGACGCCGAACCACCTGAGCCTGCTGGACGGGCCGCTGCTGGGCGCGATCTCGCCCCGGATGTTGCACCAACTCGGCAAGATCGAGGCGTTCGGCGGTCTGCAGGGCTGGTTGCTGCGCCGGTTCGGGCAGATCCCGATCGACCGGCGCTCGTACGACCCGCTCGCGATCCGGCAGTCGATCAAGGTGCTGCGCGACGGCCGGGTGCTGAACATCTACCCGGAGGGGACCCGCGGTCCGGGCGACTTCGCCCGGATCCGGCTCGGGGCGGCGTATCTGGCCATGGTGACCGGCGCGCCGATCCTGCCGGTCGTCCTGCTCGGGACCAGGCTGCCGGAGGGGGATGTGGAGGGCTTTCCGCCCGCCGGGAGCCGGATCGACGTGGTCTATGGCGAGACCTTCACGGTTGACCGCGTACCCTTTCCCAGGAGGCATTCCGACGTACGAGCGGTTGCCGACCAGATCGGCGACGTGCTGAGAGCCCACCTGAGGGCGGCCGTCGAAGCCACCGGCCACCCCCTCCCGGGCGTGCCAGACAAGAAGGACCCTGATGAGTGACCTGCCCACCGGCTACGACTTCGCCGAGCCTACGCACGACCGTGAAGACACCGGGCCGCTGCCCGTGCTCGCGATCGTCGGCCGGCCGAATGTGGGCAAGTCCACGCTGGTGAACCGCATCATCGGCCGCCGCGAGGCCGTCGTCGAGGACACCCCGGGCGTGACCCGGGACCGGGTTTCGTACGACGCCAACTGGTCCGGCCGTGGCTTCACCGTCGTCGACACCGGCGGCTGGGACCCGGACGCGGTCGGCATGGCGGCCCTGGTCGCCGGTCAGGCCGAGGTGGCGATCAACGCGGCCGACGCGGTCCTGTTCGTGGTCGACGCGACCGTCGGGATCACGGATGCGGACGAGGCCGTCGTCCGCGTACTGCGGAAGTCCGGCAAACCCGTCGTCCTCGCGGCGAACAAGGTCGACGACCAGCGGGTCGAGGCCGAGGCGATGAACCTGTGGAGCCTGGGGATCGGTGAGCCGTTCCCGGTCTCCGCGATGCACGGCCGCGGCACCGGCGACATGCTGGACGCCGTACTGGCCGCGCTGCCCGAGGCGCCGCCGGAGCGCGACCCCGAGACCGGAGGACCGCGCCGGGTCGCGATCGTCGGCAAGCCGAACGTGGGCAAGTCCTCCCTGCTGAACAAGGTCGCCAAGGAGGACCGCGTCGTCGTCAGCGACGTCGCCGGTACGACGGTCGACCCGGTGGACGAGCTGATCACGCTCGGCGGCCAGGAGTGGCGGTTCATCGACACCGCCGGCATCCGGCGCAAGGTGAAGAACTCCCAGGGCCACGAGTACTACGCCTCCCTGCGGACCAACGCGGCGATCGAGCGGGCCGAGGTCGTGGTGGTCGTGATCGACGCGTCCGGGCCGATGACCGAGCAGGATCTACGGATCATGAACTCGGTCGAGGAAGCCGGCAAGGCGCTCGTGATCGCGTACAACAAGTGGGACCTGGTCGACGAGGACCGCCGGTACTACCTGGAGAAGGAGATCGACCGCGACCTGGTCCAGTTCCGCTGGGCACCGCGGGTCAACATCTCTGCCCTGACCGGGCGCCACATGGAGAAGCTGGTTCCCGCGATCGAGGCCGCGCTGGACGGCTGGCAGACCCGTGTCCCGACCGGCCAGCTGAACGCGTTCCTGGGCCGGCTCGTCGCCGCCCACCCGCACCCGGTCCGGTCCGGCAAGCAGCCCAAGATCCTCTTCGGCACCCAGGCCACCACGATGCCCCCCACCTTCGCGATCTTCACCTCCGGCCAGATCGAGGCGTCGTACCAGCGCTTCATCGAACGCCGCCTGCGCGAAGACTTCGGCTTCGTCGGCAGCCCCATCCATGTCCAGATCCGGGCCCGCCAGAAGAACAAGAAACGCTGACCGAACACCCCGCGACCCGGTCAGAACCATTGGCCGGGATGGGGTAGGGTTTACCCGTTCGCCTCTCCGGAGCCGGACAACGGGCTGTGGCCTAGCCGGGTAAGGCGCCTGTCTGGGGGACAGGAGATCCCGAGTTCAAATCTCGGCAGCCCGACCACTGAGGGGCATCGGTGTGAACCGATGCCCCTCGTCGCGTTCAGTGGACGTCTGCTAGTTGCTTCTCTTCGGGCTCTTCGTCGACGTGCAGGCTCTCGCCTTCGATGTCTACCTTCGGGGTGATGCGGTCGAGCCACTGGGGGAAGTACCAGGCTCGGTTGCCGAGGAGGGACAGGACCGCGGGGACCAGGGTCATCCGGACGACGAAGGCGTCGATCAGGACGCCGATGGTGAGGCCGAAGCCGATGGCCTTGATGATCGGGTCGTGGACCATGATGAAGCCCGCGAACACCGACGCCATGATCAGCGCGGCCGCCGTCACCACCCGGGCGCCGTGACCGAGGCCCTCGATCGTCGCTTCGGTCGCCTGCTTGCCGTGGACGAACTCCTCGCGGACCCGGGACACGATGAACACTTCGTAGTCCATCGCCAGCCCGAACAGCACGCCGAGCATGATGATCGGCAGGAAGCTGACCAGCGGGCCCGGTGAGTCCACCCCGAGCAGCGATGCGCCCCAGCCGAGCTGGAACACCGCGACCGTGATGCCGAACGTCGCACCGACCGTCAGCACGAACCCGAGCGTCGCCTTCAACGGCACGAGCAGCGACCGGAACGCCAACAGCAACAGCAAGAACGACAGTCCGATGACCACCAGCAGGTACGTGGGAAGCGCGTCGGACAGCTTGTTCGACACGTCGACACCGACCGCGGTGTTACCCGTCACCGAGATGCTCGCGTCGCCGGTGGCGAGCGGCTGGATCGCGGAGCGCAGGTTCTTGACCAGCTCCGAGGTCTCTTCACTGGCCGGCCCGCTCTTTGGGATCACCTGTACCAACCGGGTCGCCCCGTCCTGGCTCGCCGCCGCGGGCTGGGCCGCTACGACATCCGGGATGCCTTGCGACTTCGCCAGTACCTGCTTGACCAGCGCGTCGGACGTCGCCGCATTGTCGGTCTTCACCACAACGATGAGCGGACCGTTGGCGCCAGGCCCGAACGCGCTGGCGGTGAGGTCGTACGCCACCCGCTGGTTCGTACCAGCCGCGGCCGAGGCGCCATCTGGAAGCGCGAGTTGCATGTCCTTGACCGGGATCGCCAGGAAGCCGAGCCCGATGATGCCGACGGCAACGATCGGCACGCGCAAGCGGGTCACGAACCGGCCCCAGCGGAACCCGAATCCTTCCGCCGGCGCTACGTGCGCCGGAGCCTTGCGGATCTTGCGGGGGAGGATCCGGTTGCCGACGAACCCGAGCATGGCCGGTAGCAACGTGAGCGCGACCAGCACAGCAGTGAGGACAGTGGCGGCCGCAGCGAAGCCCATCGCGGTCAGGAACGGTACGCCGACAACGCTCAGCCCGGCCAACGCGATCACGACCGTCGCACCCGCGAACAACACCGCCGAACCCGCCGTCGCGGTCGCGCGGCCAACGGACTCCTCCGGATCCATGCCGGCGGCAAGCTGGGTCCGGTGCCGTGAACTGATGAACAGCGCATAGTCGATACCGACCGCGAGCCCCAGCATCAAAGCCAGGATCGGAGCGGTCGACGACACATCCGTGAACGCGGTGACGATGAACAGTCCAGCCATCCCGGCCAGTACGCCGAGCAGCGCGGTCAGCAACGTCATCCCGGCCGCGACGAGCGACCCGAACGTGACGACCAGTACGACGGCCGCGACCGCGACACCGAGCACCTCGGTGGCACCGATCTCGGGTACGCCGCCGACCACCTGGCCGCCGGGGACGACCTTGAGATCACCGGTGCTGAGTCCGCTCAGACCGTCGTACGCCTCGGTGCTGTCCTTGGTGAGTTCGTCGGCCGGTTTGTCGAACTGGACGCTGATCAGCCCCGTCGTACCGTCCGGGCTGATCGCCTTGCTGGTGAAGGGATCGATCGCGCCGATCACCTCGGGCACCTTCGCGACCTTGGCGACGGTCGCGCCTACCGCGGCCTTCACGGTCGGGTCGGCGAGCGTCTTGCCGTCGGGTGCCTTCACGACGACCGTCGCGGAGGCGCCGCTCGCGGCGGGCAGCTCCTGCTTGAGGGCGTCCAGAGCGCGCTGCGACTCGGTGCCCGGGATCGAGAACGTGTTCGCGGTCTTGCCTCCGAGCGTCAGCGCACCGACGCCGAGCAGGACCAGGAACAGCACCCAGACGGCGGCGACGAGGCGCCGGCGTTGGTAGGAGAACCGGCCGAGCCGGTACAGCAGTGTGGCCATCTGGGAAGTCCGTTTCGGTGGGTACGGCTTTCGGGCAGCGTGAACCGTCCGCCGGCGATCAGTGCCGGTGGCCGGAGGTCGGTCAGGTCAGTCGCGGCCGAGCAGTCGCCGGAGGGCGATGTCGCAGAGTCTTCGGAGTTCTTCGTCGGTGCGTTCGCCGGGATGCCGGCACTCGCCGAGCAGGCCGTTGACGGCGAACTTGGCCAGGTCGTGCTCGAGCGGGTCGTCCGAGCCGGCCATCAGATCGATCAACCGCATGCCGTTCGCGACCAGAGCGGCGACCTCGGGCATCTCCTCGATCACCGGGATGATGTCCTGCAGTACGTCGGTGACGCCGCGGTGCACGACCGCGAGGTCGATGAACGCCTGGATGGCGAACTCCTGCGCCTCGGCCCGGTCCATCGCGCTGCCTCGGGCGACGATGCCGGCCAGGTCGACCGAGGCTGGGTCGAGGACGGCGGCCAGGACGGCCGGCTTGCCGCTGAAGTGGTAGAGCACGGTCGCCTTGGAGCAGCCGGCCGCGGTCGCGATGTCCTGCAGCGACGTCGCGTTGTACCCCTTGACCTGGAACAGGTCGTTCGCCTGCCGCACGATCTCGTGCCGGGTGCGCTCCCGGGCGGGGGTGGTGAGGGCCATGTCAGCCATCATCCTGACCGATCGGCCAGTTTTCAACCGATCGGTCAGGATTGTGGCTCGCCTCACTGTCTGGCCGACATTTGCTTGCGGTGTAATCCTGTAATCGGGAGGCTTGCGATGGCTGATGAGGTTGCGGGAGACGACGTGCTGGATGCCTACTCCCGAGTGGTCTCGGGAGTGGCGGAACACTTGATCCCGCGGGTGGCGAGCCTGCGGATCCACAGCCGGCACGGTGACTCGTCCGGGTCGGCGGTGGTGCTGACCGGTGATGGGCACCTGCTGACAAACGCGCATGTGGTCGGTGACGGCGAGGAGGCGGCCGCCGAGTTCGCGGACGGTACGGCGGCACAGGCCCGGGTGGTGGGGGTCGACCGGCTGTCGGATCTCGCCGTACTGCGGGCCGATCGGGCGATCCCGGATCCGCCGGAGTACGGAGATGCGGATCAGCTGAAGGTCGGGAACCTGGTGGTTGCTGTCGGCAACCCGTTGGGGCTGGCCGGGAGTGTGACGGCTGGGGTCGTGAGTGCCCTCGGGCGGTCGTTGCCGGTGCGGAGTGGGCAGGCGCAGCGGATCATCGAGGACGTGATTCAGACCGACGCGGCCTTGAATCCGGGGAACTCCGGTGGTGCGCTTGCCGACGGCAACGGGCGGGTGATCGGGATCGCTACCGCGGTCGCTGGGATCGGGCTTGGATTGGCTGTCCCGATCAATCCGACCACGCGGCGGATCATCTACTCGCTGCTGCATGACGGCCGCGTGCGCCGCGCGTACCTGGGTCTGGTGACGACACCCGCTCCGCTCCGGCCGGCGTTGGCTGAGCGCTTCGATCAGCGGACCGCGCTCCGGGTCGTGGAGGTGATCGCCGGCAGTCCGGCGGCTGAGGCCGGCCTTCGTCAGGGGGACCTGGTCCTGGCCGTTGACGGCACTCCGCTGCGGGATGCCCAGTCGTTGCAGCGTCAGCTCTTCACCGAGGCGATCGGCCGTCGGACCGAGATCACGGCCATCCGCAACAACGCGCTCGTGGACGTCATCGCGCATCCGACCGAGCTGACCGACCGCTAGGTCAGCGCGGCTCGCAGGAGTACTCCGGAGCCTGGTTGGAGTGGGGCTTTGGGGAAGGTGAAGTTGCGGGTTACCTCGCTGAACCCGAACCTCACGTGGAGGTCGAGGGTTGGGGCGTTGGCGAGGTTCGCGAAGTAGTAGATGTGGTCGGCGCGGGTCGCGGTCCATCGCATCCGCGCCTGGGTGAGCAGGTCGCCGATGCCGTGGCGACGCCACTCGGGGGCGACGATCAGGCCGATGAGGTAGTAGCCGGACGGCGCGGTGGTCGGCGGGTCGGTGGGGGAGACCTGGTGGCGGATCACTGCGGCGTACCCGATGACCTCGCCGTCGACGCAGGCGACGACCGTGTGCCGGTCCGGGTTCGCGAGGTCGGCGACGAGCAGTTTCCTGCGGTCAGCCGCCGGCCCACCCGTGCGGGTGACGATCAGCGCTGCGCAGGCGTCTAGATCCTCATCCCGCGCGGGCCGGATCTCGACCGGCGTACCCAGTTCCTGCCGTTCGACGTCCGGCTGGTAGTCCGCGAAGTTGGTCACCACCACACCCTAGGATCAACCGGGTGGAGAACAGGGTGCAGGAGCTGTACGAGCGGGCGATCTTCAACGGCGAGTACGACGGCCTGACCGAAGCCGACCGTGCTTTGGACGCGGTCGAGGCGGACCTCCTGGTGCAACGCGGCCGCATCATGCACTGCCGCTTCTTCGAGGACCGGGTGGAGAACCCCGACGAGCTGCCGGCCTTCGAGCGGGCGGCCGAGCTCTACCGCGGGGTGGGCGACCAGCGGGGCGAGGGTGAGGCCCAGTTCTGGATCGGCTGCTTCCATCACGTCATCCGCGGCGACACCCCGACCGCCGTCCGCCACTTCACCACCGCAGCCGACCTGGCCCGCGAGACCGGCGACGACCTGACCCTCTCCTACGCCCTCCGCCACCTGGGCATCGCCGCTCACTCCGCCGGCGACCTCGACACCGCCAAGGCCCTACTCGAGGAGTCCACAGAACTCCGCCGCGCTCTCGGCTTCACCGCCGGCGTCGCCGCCAACCTGGTAGGCCTCATCTACCTGGCCATGGCCCAGTCCCGCCCCGACGACGCCCACAAACTCGCCGACGAGGCAGCCGGGCTCGCGGCCTCAGTCGGCGCCACGAAGGTCAGCGAGGACATCGAAACGGCCCGCGCCCAGATCTGACGAGTTACCAGCCGCGTTCGCGCCATTCGGGGAGGTGGGGGCGTTCGGTGCCGATGGTGGTGTCGGAGCCGTGGCCGGGGTAGACCCAGGTTTCGTCGGGGAGGGTGCCGAAGAGTTTGGTCTCGACGTCGTTGACGAGGGACGTGAAGCGCTCTGCGTCACCCTGGGTGTTGCCGACGCCGCCGGGGAACAGGGAGTCGCCCGTGAACACGTGCGGCGGCCCGTCCGGGTCGTCGTACACGAGAGCGATGGAGCCAGGCGTGTGGCCGACCAGGTGGATGACGCGCAGGCTGCTGTTGCCCACGGAGATGTGGTCGCCGTCGTCGACGTACTGATCGGTCGGTACGCCGATGCCCTCGGCGTCGTGCCGGCCGGCGACCGTGGGGGCGCTGGTCCGGGCGACGACCTCGGCGAGAGCCTCCCAGTGGTCCTGGTGGCGGTGCGTGGTGATGATGCGGGCGAGTCCGCCGTCGCCGATCACGGCGAGCAGCGTGTCCGCGTCGTTGGCCGCGTCGATCAGGACCTGTTCGTCGGTCTGCCGGCAGCGCAGCAGGTAGGCGTTGTTGTCCATCGGCCCGACCGCGACCTTGGTGATCATCAACTGCGCCAACTCGTGTGTCTGCGCCGGACCGCCGACCTTGACGTTCCCGTGGTACTCCGCCATGAGCCCTCCCAGCTGTCGGTGTTACCGCCGATCCTTGCACTCCGGACACGTCAGGTCACATCCGGCCGGGTTTGCCAAACCCGGGGTGCACGATCGAATATACTTTCGAAGTGAGCGCAGGAACCGGCAGCGGAAGTTTTTGTCGGTGGGCCTCGTTAGCATGACCGGGCATGTCCCGCATACCCCTCGAGAACGGCTGAGAGTGAGCTTGTGTCTGACCGTCTGATCGTGCGCGGAGCGCGTGAGCACAACCTGAAAGACGTCTCGGTCGACCTGCCGCGGGACGCCATGATCGTCTTCACCGGCCTGTCCGGGTCCGGCAAGTCCAGCCTGGCCTTCGACACGATCTTCGCCGAGGGCCAGCGGCGGTACGTCGAGTCACTCTCGGCGTACGCACGGCAGTTCCTCGGTCAGATGGACAAGCCGGACGTCGACTTCATCGAGGGTCTGTCCCCGGCCGTCTCGATCGACCAGAAGTCCACCTCGCGGAACCCGCGCTCGACCGTCGGCACGATCACCGAGGTCTACGACTACCTCCGGCTGCTGTATGCACGCGCCGGCCGGCCGCACTGCCCGGAGTGTGGTGAGCCGATCGCGCGGCAGACCCCGCAGCAGATCGTCGACCGCGTGCTGGAGCTCGAGGAGGGCACCCGCTTCCAGGTCCTGGCGCCGGTCGTCCGCGGCCGCAAGGGGGAGTATCTCGACCTGTTCCGCCAGCTGAGCGGTCAGGGCCTGTCCCGCGCCCGGGTGGACGGCGAGACGATCCAGCTGACCGATCCGCCCAAGCTCGACAAGCAGAAGAAGCACGACATCGACGTGGTCGTCGACCGGCTCGCGGTGAAGGAGTCTGCCAAGCGACGGCTGACCGACTCGGTCGAGACCGCCCTCGGTCTCGCCAGCGGTCTGCTCGTCCTGGACTTCGTCGACCTGCCGGACGACGACCCGCACCGCGAGCGCCGGTTCTCCGAGAAGCTCGCCTGCCCGAACGATCACCCCCTGGCGATCGACGAGCTGGAACCACGCTCGTTCTCGTTCAACTCGCCGTACGGCGCCTGCCCGGTCTGCACCGGTCTCGGCACCCGGATGGAGGTCGACCCGGAGCTGCTGATCCCGGATCCGTCGAAGTCACTCGACGAGGGCGCGATCCAGCCGTGGTCCGGTCAGAACGTCTCGCAGTACTTCGAGCGCCTGCTCGGGGCGCTGGCGAAGGACCTGAAGATCAAGACCAGCACGCCGTTCGGCGAGCTGCCGGCGAAGGCGAAGAAGTCGCTGCTGACCGGCCACGACAAGCAGGTCCACGTCTCCTACCAGAACCGCTACGGCCGTGAGCGCTCGTACTACACGACCTTCGAGGGCGTGATCCCGTACGTCGAGCGCCGGCACGCGGAGGCGTCCAGCGACACCGGCCGGGAGCGCTTCGAGGAGTACATGCGCGAGGTCCCGTGCCTGGCCTGCAACGGCGCGCGGCTGAAGCCGATCTCGCTCGCGGTCACGCTCGGCGGCAAGAACATCGCCGAGATCAGCGCGATGTCGATCGACGAGGTGCACGACTTCCTGGTCCAGATGGAGCTGTCGCCGCGGGAGAAGCAGATCGCGGAGCGGGTGGTCAAGGAGATCGGCGAGCGGCTGCGGTTCCTGCTCGACGTCGGTCTGGACTACCTGGCGCTGAGCCGGCCGGCGGGCTCGCTGTCCGGTGGTGAGGCGCAGCGGATCCGGCTCGCGACCCAGATCGGTTCCGGCCTGGTCGGCGTGCTGTATGTCCTGGACGAGCCGTCGATCGGCCTGCACCAGCGGGACAACCGGCGGCTGATCGAGACCCTGGTCCGGCTCAAGGAGCTGGGCAACACCCTGATCGTCGTCGAGCACGACGAGGACACCATCGACCACGCGGACTGGGTGGTCGACATCGGCCCGGGTGCCGGTGAGCACGGCGGTCAGGTCGTCGTCTCCGGCACGGTCGAGGATCTGCGCAACCACCCGGACTCGATCACCGGTCAGTATGTGTCCGGTCGCAGGGAGATCCCGATCCCGGCGGTCCGGCGGCCGCTCACCGAGGGCCGCGAGCTGACCGTGTACGGCGCCCGCCAGAACAACCTCCGCGACATCGACGTGACGATCCCGCTCGGCGTGTTCGTCGCGGTCACCGGGGTCTCAGGGTCGGGCAAGTCGACGCTGGTCAACGACATCCTCTACACGTCGCTGGCCCGGCAGATCTACGGCGCCCGCGCGGTCCCGGGCCGGCACACGAAGATCTCCGGCATGGAGCTGGTCGACAAGGTCATCCACGTCGACCAGTCGCCGATCGGACGTACGCCGAGGTCGAACCCGGCGACGTACACCGGGGTGTGGGACCACGTCCGCAAGCTGTTCGCGGACACCCCGGAAGCGAAGGTCCGCGGGTACCAGCAGGGTCGGTTCTCGTTCAACGTCAAGGGCGGCCGCTGCGAGGCCTGCTCGGGCGACGGCACGCTCAAGATCGAGATGAACTTCCTGCCCGACGTCTACGTGCCGTGCGAGGTCTGCCACGGCGCCCGGTACAACCGCGAGACGCTCGAGGTGCACTACAAGAGCAAGACGGTCGCGGACATCCTGGACATGCCGATCGAGGAGGCCGCGGAGTTCTTCGCGGCGATCCCGGCGATCTCACGGCACCTCAAGACCCTGGTCGAGGTCGGCCTCGGGTACGTTCGGCTCGGGCAGCCCGCGCCGACGCTGTCCGGTGGTGAGGCGCAGCGCGTGAAGCTGGCCTCCGAGCTGCAGCGGCGCTCGACGGGGCGGACGGTCTACGTGCTGGACGAGCCGACGACCGGTCTGCACTTCGAGGACATCCGCAAGCTGCTCGGTGTCCTCAGTGGCCTGGTGGACAAGGGCAACTCGGTGCTGGTCATCGAGCACAACCTGGACGTCATCAAGACCGCGGACTGGATCATCGACCTCGGGCCGGACGGCGGTCGCCGCGGCGGGACGCTGGTCGCGGAAGGTACGCCGGAAGAGGTCGCGGCGAACTCGGCGTCGTACACGGGTGAGTTCCTGGCGGAGATCCTTGCCGGCCGGGCCG
Source organism: Kribbella sp. NPDC051952 (assembly GCF_040680855.1). NCBI lineage: Bacteria > Bacillati > Actinomycetota > Actinomycetes > Propionibacteriales > Kribbellaceae > Kribbella > Kribbella sp. NPDC051952. The sequence continues at coordinate 380,309 of NZ_JBFAXQ010000002.1, read as the reverse complement.
CCAAGCCGAGCGCGAAGCAGCAGGCCGCGGCAGCGAAGCAAGCCCCGGCCAAGAAGGCAGCGGCGAAGAAGACGGCGGTCAAGAAGACCGCAGCCAAGAAAACGACTGCGGCGTCGGCCAAGAAGACAACTGCGGCGACAAAGAAAACCGCTGCCAAGAAAGCTACATCAACGCGCAAACGCGTCGCGAGCTGAATGCTGTTGCATTACAGCTGAATTGAGATGTGCGGGGCGTCGGCTAACAGCCGGCGCCCCGCACTGCGTCTGGGCGGCGGTAGTGGTAAGGCACAGGCCTGCCGGTACGGCAAGGTTTCCATCAGGATCGAAATGCTTGCCGATATCAAGCATTTTGGAGTAGGGATTCGCCTGCCCTGTAGGCGGAACGAGGTGACCCGGAGATCCGTCTATCGTTGTGTTGCGGCGTGAATCCATTGCGAAGGAGAGAGTTGTGACCGGACGTTGGGACATGGGTCAGGAGACCCTGAGCCAGCTGGCCAAGAAAACCTCGAGCGGGACCCAGGACCTCGGTGGTCTGGTCAAGCAACTGGTCGCCGCGGCGCAGCCGCTGGAAGGCAAGATGAATGGCGCCGGCAAGCAGATGTTCGACGCCTTCAAGGCGAATGTCGACAACATCGCGGCCGACCTGAACGCCGGGATGGGCCGCATCACCGAAGGCCAGTCCGGCATGGACACCGCGTTCCGCGGTGGTGACACCGAGATGGCCGACACCGCCAAGAAGAACCAGGGAGCCGCCGACTTCGACGGCGCCCGGTTCGGCAAGCGCTGAGAGAGAGGATCCGACGATGGCGAACCGCAACAGTTACGACACCGGCGCCTCGGGCGAGGTGCAGGCGACCATCAAGCGACTGTCCGGGCAGATCGAGGCCCTCATCGCCGGTCACCGCCGAAATGTGCAGGCGGCACTGGCCGACGCGTCGGCGGGCGCCGTGACCGATGCCTACCGAGCGGTCGAGGGCCGATTCGACAAGGCTGCCAACTCGACGCTGTCCGTCATCGCGGCGCTGGAGTCGACGATGGCTGCCAACGACGTGACCGCTGCCGCCACGATGAAGAAGGCGCAGTCGGCGGTCGACAACATCGGCGGCTGACGTGGACTGGGACATCGACCCGCAGGGCGTGATCACCGTCCTGAAGAAGACCGAGGCGGCGGCGACGCCGCTGGACGACCTGGTCAAGAACTACGGGACGACCTTGAACGACCTGATGCAGGGGTTGGGCAAGCCGCCAGCGGATCTCGGGGCGCTGCAGTTGGTGGCCGCTTCGCTCGGCGAGTTCGCCGTGCATTGGCAGCCCAGTCTCGAGTCGTCGATCAAGCAGATCGGCGCCTCGATGACCGGTGCCGTCAACGCGACGACGGCGTACCAGAACGGTCAGGTCGAGATGGCGCAGAACGCGCAGCGGGCGGCCGCCAACGGCGAGATTCCACCGCCGCCGGGCTCCGCGCGCCGCAATCACGGCGGGAACCGGGCCGAATGACGGAGCAGCAGCCGACGGACGCCGTAGGGACCGACGGACAGTCGGTGTCCGAGGCCGAGGGTGTCGCGGGCCGTGCTCGGTTGGCCGACTGGCTGAGTCGGCAGGATCCGGAGTTCCCGGTGAGTGCCGACGAACTCGCGGCCTGGTCGGTCGAGCGGCGGGCGGAGTTCCTCGTGTTCGTCCCGCCGGGTTACGCCAACCAGGTCTTCCTGGTCGCCGATCACGGCATCAGTTCGTTCGCACCCAGCCAGCAGCGACTCGACGACGTACTGGCTGCCGCTCGAGCGCAGCGCTGACCATCGCCGTCCCGTCGTCCATCGCCTCCCCTCGCCCGCGGTCCAGAGCCCACGTCGCCGTCTTGATCAAGGACTAGTCGCATGATCCAACCCGAAGGCATCCCCGTTGAAGCGGTCTTTCAAATGGCGGGCCTGATCGAGCAGAGCCTCGGACCGCTGGACGGGCTCGGCCCGAAGTTCACGCAGGTAGGCGCCGACGTCAACGGTGCGTTCAAGCAGTTGAACAATTGCTACCAGGCGCCGGAGCGGGATCAGTTGGTGCATTCGACCCAGCGGGTCGAGGACAATCTCGGCCAGTTCGGACCGAAGCTTCCGCAGGTGGCGCACGTACTGTCCGGACTCGCCGGGGGGCTTCGGGACTTCGCGGTGCAACTGCGGGACCTCCGCGCCCGGGCTTATACCTTGCAGGCGAAGAAGAACGGCAACCCCGACTGGCAGAACGACCAGTGGGTGATCGACGAGAACAACACGCTGGTCGGCCACGTCTCGATGATCATGACCGGCAACGCCGGCGGCGGTGACTACAAGGGCTTCAAACGGGCCGGCGACGCGGGGAGCCTTCCCGAGTTGGCGTTGAACGCGGCCAACGCGATCGCGGGGCTGTACGGGGGCCGCCGGTGGCAGGCGAACGGTCTGCACGAAGGTGAGACACCGCCACCGCCGCCCCCCATGACAGACGAACAGCGTGACCAGATGGTCATCGACATGCTGAACGGCAAGAAGCCGCCGCCTCCGCCCTGGGGAAGCCCTGAGGAGCGGGACTACCCGTGGTACCAGGATGTGGGCAACTTCCTCGGGGGCGCACTCGAGGGGATTGCTGTCGCGATCACCGAGACCGTAGGAGGGCTTCTGACCCTAGTTCCGGTCCTCCCGTTGATCGCGGAGATCCCGGGCGTCCGGGACTGGGCGGACCACACCCTCGGGTGGAAGATGCCGACCTTCAAGGACTCGGCCGACGGATGGAAGGGCGTAGCGAAGCTCGGGGCCACGATCGTCGCGGCGCCGGTGCTGCTCGGCTGGTGGGGTTACGACATGGTCTCCGGGAAGGACACCCGGCCGGACTGGGTGAAGGACCTCGGGGAAACCGGAGTGGCGACGCTGAAGGGTTTCGCCGCCTGGGACGAGTGGAGCGAGAATCCCGGCAAGGCGTTCGGGACGGTGCTCACCAACGTGGTGACCACGGTCGCGAGCGGCGGTGTGATCGGCGAGGCCAAGGGCGCGGCCATGGCGGCGAAGTTCGGCAAAGCCGCCCCGCTGGTGGAGAAGGGAATCAGCGCGGTCAACGCCCTGCGCACCACCCGGGTCGCCATGCACGACGGGGCGCTCGGACTCGTGATGAAGATCCCGAAGGTGAGCTCCGTGGTCGAGGGGCTCTCGAAGATCCCGATCGTCGGTCACACGTTCAAGATGGAGGGTGTGCCGAAGGTCGACGTACCGGCGGTGCACGGGACCGGGGACGGGCCGGTGCAGCCGGGGATCGAGGTGCCGACCGGGCACACCTCGGTACCGACGACTCACACACCGACCGTCGATCCGGTGGTGACACCCACCGGGCCGGGCGATCTGACGACGCCGCACGCGCCGGTTGCGCACACCGATCCAGGTTCGCCGGCGGACCCGATCACGACGACGCCCGGGTCGACGCATCCGAACTCTCCGGAACCCTTGGTACCGCCGGTCACGCAGATTCCGAGCCCGCACACGCCACCACCGGTCACGCCGGTCGGTCGCACCGAACCGGGCACGACGACGCCGAGTGGTCGGACGGATCCGGGTACTACGGTGCCGAGTGGTCGGACGGATCCGGGTACGACGGTGCCGAGTGGTCGGACGGATCCGGGTACTACGGTGCCGAGTGGTCGGACCGATCCCGGTACTACGGTGCCGAACGGTCGGACCGATCCCGGTACGACGGTCCCGAGTGGGCGGACCGATCCGGGGACGGCCGGCCGGACGGACCCGGGGGCGCAGACGCCGAGTGGCCGGACCGAATCGGGTGGGTCGACCGCGAGGGAGTCCCACACCGAGCCGGCGGGGCGTCGACCTGAGCACGGGACCGAATCGGGGCACGAGGAAGGCAGGCCGACCTCCGACGGTCGGACCCGCCCCGAGACGACGACCGAAACTGCCACCCAGCATCCCGGGCGTACGACTGAGCGGCGCACCGAGTCCAGCACGACGGAGCGCGAGCGCACGGAGCCCGGCAGGTCGACGACGGATCGCCCGACCGAGCCCGAGAAGACAGGTCAGGAACCGGGCCGGTCGCAGCAGCCGGAGGACGGGCCGGTTCAGCCGTCGACACCGCACGTCGACGAACCGCCCGTGCCGCCAGTCATGCCGATGCAGCCGATGACTCCGGTGCACGGCGGTACGCACGTCCCGCACACAGGAGACGGACCGCGGCGCCCAGCGGGGGAGACCCCGCCAGGGGACCGTCCGACCGGTGACCGCCCGGCGGGAGAACGAGCGCCACGCCGACCGATCGCCGATCGGCTCGACGGCAAGGAGCCGTCGATCCCGGAGCGGCTCAACGGCGAGCCGCCGGTACTTCCGCGAAGGCAATCCATTCCGGATCGGCTGGCGGGCAAGGAGCCGTCCATTCGCGAGCGCCTCGACGGTGCCGAACCACACACGCGTGACGGCTCGTCCGAGCCGCGCCCACACGAAGGTCACGAGCCCCGCGAAGGCGACCCGCGTGCACGTGAACCCCACGAGGCAGATCCGCGTGCACCTCAACCCCACGAGGGTGACCCGCGTGAGCCCCGCGAGGGTGACCCGCGAACGCGTGAACCCCGTGATGGTGAGCCCCGTGAGGGTGACCCGCGTGTGCGTGAATCCCACGGTGAACCCCGCGGTGAGCGCACCCCGGAACGTCCGGCTGCTCGCGAGCGTGGTGAGGAGCCGGGTGCGAATCAGCGCGGCGATGGCGACCGGCCGGATGCGCCGGTGCCCGCGCGGGAGCGGACGCCCGAAGGCACGACCCCGTCGTGGCACGACCCGAACTACGACCCGAGCCGGCCGGCGCCGCACGACCCGCACACCGTCGACCGGACCGATTCTCCCGAGCACGAGTTCGGCCCGACGGGATCGGCGCCCGGACACCACTCCGGCTCGGAGAGTCCCGCACGTACGCCTGACCCGAAGAAGCCGAGCGACCCCGCTGCCGGAAAGCAGCACGACGCCGCTGCCGGAAAGCAGCACGACGCCGGGAACGATCCGCAGTACGACCACCCGCTCAGGCGTCAGCAGGAGATCGACCCACTGAAGCCGGAACACCTGCAGCCGGCCCCGAACAAGCCCCGGCACCTGGTCGACTCCGGGCACACCGACGTACCCGAGACGGACCCGGCGAAGTTCGAGCTGCAGGATGCTGTCGGCGGACATCCGCTGAAGAGCCTGTTCCGCTGGATCCACAAGCTGAACCCCGACAACGTCTTCGGGCGCGTGTACATGACGAACTGTCCGGACGTCACCCGCGCCCTCTGCGAGATCTTCAACGGCGAGTCGCCGCGGTTGGCCCGCGGCAACAAGTTCGCGACCGGGGAGTTCGCTGACACGACTCTCGAGTGGATGGGGCTGCGAGACTTCCCGGAGGCGAGCAAGTTCACCCGGCCGCCGGGTCGCGACGGCGACTTCGAGATCGACCAGCAGGCGTACCAGAAGGTCCGTGACGCCCTGCAGGGCAGGCCGGTGGGCACCCACGCGAACATCGGCGTTTCGTACGTCGGGGGCGGCGGTCACCGGTTCGCCGCAGTGGTCGACCTGGACGGCAAGCTCAAGTGGATCGACGGGCAGCCGTCGGCACGCGCGCGTGAGTTGCCGGAGGGCAGTCCGGAGCAGCTGGAGGCGATCCAGCGCGACATGGTCAAGGACGGCGACCGGGTTCCGCTGGCGTCCAACATCCAGAACCTCGACTTCGCCGTACGCGAGCCCGGTGGGGTCTGGGAAGGCCCGGCGCGTCTACCTACCGACCTGCCGGCGTCGCAGACCCGCTTCCTGAACGAGTCCGGCGCGGCACACGGTTCCCAGGTGCCGTTCGGCCCGCACGGCTCACATCCCGAGGTCCCGTTCGGTCCGCACGGTTCGCAGTCTGTCCCGGACGCTGTCGGCCGGGAGCCGTTCGGGCCGTCCGGCCCGTCGCATCGCGCTGCCGGGGACGGAATCCGGCGCCCCGAATGGATGCAGGAAGACCCCACCCGCCCACTCGGTTCACCGACTCCTCACCCTCAACCCCCACACACCCACCAGCCGCCACACCCGCAGCGTCCGCAGAACCCGTACGCCCAGCGTCCGCAGCAACCACATCCGCAGCGTCCGCAGGACCCGTACGCCCAGCAGCCGCCGCACCCGCAGCGTCCGCAGGATCCGTACGCCCAGCGTCCGCCGCAGCAACCGCATCCGCAGCGTCCGCAGGATCCGTATGCCCAGCGTCCGCGGCAGCCTCAGGAGGCGTTTGGGCCTCGGGGGCGGGAAGGGCATGGGCAGCCGCGGCATGAGTGGCCTGATCCGGATGCGACTCAGCGGATCCCACGGGACGCGATGCCCACCGGTGAGCGGCCTTCTGCGCCGGATCCGACTCCGTCGCGGTCTCGCAGTGAGCTCGCATCGGGACATGCCGAAGCGCTGCGCAAGTTCAGCCACGAGATCGGCGACCCGGACTACCGAGTCGCCGGCCATGAACACGACTTCCGCGACCTGCCGAAGATCAGCGGGCACGAGCGGACGACGTTCAGAAGGTGGCGGGAGGAGCGGCCGGACGCCCGCAACGTCTCGGATCCGGAGATGCGAGCGATCGACCGGGTGTCCGACGGCTATCGCCATACAGACGTCAACGAGGCGCTGGCCCGACGCGACGCGAGCGAGCTGGCGGACATGGAGCTCGAGATCCGGCACGCGGCCTCGGGTCTGAACAAGCTGCCTGACTTCCATGGAGCGGTCAAGCGCGGCGAGTACGTCGATCCCGGCGACCTGGACAACTTCCTCAAGCGCTACGAACCCGGCCGGACGATCCCGGATCGCGGCTTCACGACCTGGAACAAGACCCACGAGCAGGCCGGCAACGTCCAGTTCCACATGACGTCGAAGCACGGCAAGGACATCTCCTTCACCAACCACCACGACAAGATCGTCCATCCGCCGGGGAACCACGTCCGGGTCGAGCGGAAGTGGTTCGACGCCGAGACGGACACCTGGCACATCGAGCTCACCGACGAAGGCCGGGTGCCCGGGCTCCGGCACGTGACTGTGCCGGACCGCGCTCCGCAGGCGGTCTCGAACTTCCTGCGTCGCTTCGACGAAGCAGGTGGTGAGGTGCGCATCCTCGATCCCTCGGTCGACGGTGACCTGATCCGGGATCTGAAGGAGCAGGCCCGGGCGATCGCACAGCAGGAGAGAAGCCGGAACCCGAAGGTCACCCGCGGGCGGAAGTACCTCGAGCAGGTCTTCGACGGTGATGCTCCGAGTGGGGCCGAACGCCGGATCGCGGTCAGCATGCGCGACGGCAGACTGCTGGCCGCCGCGGACTTCTCGTTCGACAAGAACAACCTGTACATGAGGCTGCTCGGGACGGCGCACGATGTGAGCGGCGGTCGCGGTGCACCAGGGGCGGGAATCGCTGCTGCCCATGCGGCGCTGCGGACCGCGCGTGAGCGGGGACTTCCGATCGACGGTTTCGCGAACGACGACGCGAAGGCGCTGTACCGGATCGTCGGTGCGCGGATGGAGAAGCACGGCGGTGGAGCGCATCTGCCGGCCGCCGATGTCCGGTGGCTGGTCGACGAAGCCGACCACATGAGGTACGCCGAGCCGCCGCACCTCAACGAGCCGAAGGCGCCAGAACCCGCCCGGCCCGAGCAACCACCCGCCTCCGCACCCGACAACCACCAACAGCCGGCACCCCGCCCACACCAACCCAACTACAACCAGCCGCACTACAACGAGCCGCGGCAACCCAACTACAACCAGCCGCAGCAGCCGCGCTACGAGCAGCCGGGGTCGTTCGGTCCGCCGGGTCATCGGCCGCCGGAGGGGCAACCCAACTACAACCAGCCGCAGCAGCCGGGTTACGAGCAGCCGGGGTCGTTTGGTCCGTCGGGTGATCGGGCGCCGCAGGGGCAGCCGGGTTACGGGCAGCCGCAGCATCCGGGGGATGGGCGCCAGCCGTACCAGCCGGAGTCGTTTGGGCCGACGGGTCAGCAGCCGCATGCTCAGCCGGGTCGTGGACACGAGCAGCCGGAGTCGTTCGGGCCGACGGGGCATGTGGATCCGGAGCACCGGCAGCCGCAGGCGCCGCCGTACGGTCAGTCGCCGCAGGGTCCAGGGCCGCATGCCGGGCAGCAGCCGTATCAGGGGCAGCAGCCTCGCCCTGGTCAGATGCCGGTGCAAGGTCGTCCTCCGCATGCGGGTCAGCAGCGTTACGAGGGGCAACCTCCGCACCCAGGTCAGCAGCCACGGCAACAGGCACCGCACCAGCAGCCGTACCAAGGACAGCCACCACACCAGCAGCCGTACCAAGGACAGCCACCGCACCAGCAGCCGTACCAAGGGCAGCCGCATCAGGGGCAGCCGTACCAAGGTCAGCCGCCCCATGGGCAGCAGCCGTACCAAGGGCAGACGTACCAAGGGCAGCCGCATCAGGGGCAGCCGCATCAGGGGCAGCCGCATCAGGGACAGCCGCAGGGGCAGGGGTGGCGGGCGGGGGATCCTGCGTACGGCGTGAGCCGGAGGAGTGGGTTTGATCCGGCGTTCCATCACCGGCCGCTCGGGGATGCGTTCGCGGCGGGTGTGCATGACCCGGACAACGTGTTCATCCACGGGGAGCCCGCGGTCGCCGCTCGACTGGCGGACGAGGGCTGGCGGGTCGACGCACGGCCGGAGGATCACACCAAGGAGCACCTCAAGAACCCCGAGGCGATGGTGCGTAAGGATCCGTCCGACGAGGGCGCGATGACCGAGTTCAAGACGCCGTCGACGAGCGCCAAGAACCTGGGCAACGCGATCAAGCGGAACATCAACGACGCCAGCACCCAGGTCGAGGAAGCCGGTGAGATCGTCATCGACGGCCGGGGCGTGGGGCTCACCGAGGACGTCGCCGCGACGTCCTACCGGCGCGCACTCGGCCAGCCTGGCGCCAGGGTTGCCGCCAAGGTCCACGTGATCCTGGGCGACGGCCGGATGGTCACGTTTGTTAAGGAGAACTGATGGCGGCGCGAGAGAACTTCTTCCTGCAGTCGGGTTCGACTGCGCAAGCGGAGGCGACGCTGCTGCGGGACCTGCTCGGGTTGGAGCCGATCCCGGACCAGTCCGGCGCCGGCCCGGACGAGTACGGTCTGCGTGGTCCGGCCCGGACCGTCGACGGCGTACTCGGATATGTCGTCCGCCCGAACCACCACGTCGAGCCCGACGCCGATCCGGAGGACGTCCAGGCGATCGACGACTATCCGGTCGAGATCGACATCTGGCTCGGCGAGGATGCCGCGGCGCAACTGCAGGAGGCGCGGCTGGTCTTCGACCGGTTGGTCCAGCTCCGGCCGGAGGTGGCGATGCTGCTCTGCCACGACATCGACACTTTGGTCGCGGCGTACCGTCCGGGCCGAGGGGTTCAGGAGTTCCCGCCGGGTACGTCGATCGACGTGCCGGACGCCGCCCTCTGGCGTGACTGGGTATCAGCATGATGCAAGCGAAGAAGGAAGGCTGAGATGTCGGGGAACTACGGCATTCAGGTCATCGAGTCCGTCGCCGTACGCCGCCGGCGGCTGCGGGAGACCTGGCTGTTCGGGGCCGAGCGAGCCCGGAACACGCTGCACGAGCAGACCGGAAAGCTCTTCGCGAGCGTGCTGATCGGCGCTGTCGCGTGCGCCGGCTGCGCCGGTGTCTCCTATTTCAAATCGTCGCAGGCGAAGGAGAACCAGAAGAACCAGCCGGCCCAGACCACCGCACCGGTCGCGCCGTCACCGAGCAGTTCCACCACGAGCCAGTCGCCGAGCGCTTCGGCCAGCGGCCGATAGTCAGCGACCGAAGACATGACCGAAGAGATGACGGAGCCAGGTGCGTCGCGGCTGTGGCTTGAGGGCTGCCGGCAGCATGACGGTCGGCGGCGTGGCGAGCGTGACGGGCACCTGGACCATCTGATCGCCTTGCAGCCAGTACAGGTCCGGGCTGCACTGGTCCGACGCGCCACGGTAGGTGTCGGCGACGAAGCGGGCCAGTTCGTCGGCGGTCGGCTGGCCGGCGTCCGCCGGGCAGTAGGCGACCGTGCTCAACCTCGGCACACCGACCAGTACGCCGGATCCGACAGCTGCCAGCGGGAGCAGGTTCTCCCGGTCGACCAGCGCCATCGAGACCAGCGGATCGTTGTCCCGGCTGAGCACCGAGAAGCCGTCGTGCTCGACCGGGCGGAGGTCCGCGATCTCGTCGAAGCTCAGCTGTACCGGCGACGGCACGCCGGGATCCCCGAGTCCCAGCATCGAACGCCGTACGACGGTCAGCCGGCGCAGGTCCGCCCCGGTCCGGATGAACACCACGACCTCGAAGTGATCGCCGAACGGGATCAAAGCGTCGGCGACCGGCCCCGCCGTCCGGGCGGACCAGCCACGCTGGAGCAGCAGCGCTCGCTGCCGTTCGGCGACGTCGCCGAACCGGTGTTCCTCGGTGGCGAGTTCGCCTTCCGCGACGACCGCGCGCAGCCACGCCTCGATCTGATCGGCCCAGAGCTGCTGTGGTAGCTGAAGGCAACGATCGACGATCTCACGGAGGCCGACGACAGCCGACATCTGCAGGGCGCCGTGGCCCCAGCCGACCTCGACCGTGCGTTCCTCGGTGTCGACCTCGCAGCCCGGTAGCCAGAGGGGTGCCAGCTCCGCGATCGCCTGTACCACAACGGATCCTTCGGTCGCGTCGGTCATCCTCTGGCCTCTCCCGCCGGTATGGTCTTTCGGACGTTCGTCAAGTGAGTACGTGTTCCCGCGCTATCGCGCGCAGTCAGCGGAGGAAACCCTAGTGGCAAGCCGGATCGTGCATCGCCCCGCGCGTCGCACGTCAGCCCCCGCGGCCCAGCAACAGCGTGTCATCGAGCCCGCGCCGACGCTTGGTGGCGCGGGCGGCAAGTCCGGTGGCAGCTCGCTGATGCAGGTCATGCCGGCCATCGGCGGTGTCGGCTCGATGGTGATGATGACCATGGGGCGGTCCGGGCCGATTCTGATGGTAGGCATCGCCATGGCGGTCGTCACCGTGCTCGGGATGTTCGGCGGGATGCTCGCCGGCCGGGGGAGCGGTGGCAAGCAGCGCAAGAACCAGCGAACCCGCTACCTGGACTACCTCGAACGGTTGCGGGACGAGTTCTCGGTAGAGGAACGCCGGGCCCGCGCCGAAGCGGTGGAGCTGAATCCACCGCCGGACGCGCTGCTGGACTGCGTCAGCGACGTCTCGAGGCTGTGGGAACGGCGCCGGACCGACGGCGACTTCCTGCAGCTGAGGTGTGGCACCGGCCGGGTACCGGTCGTGCCGGCGGTGGTGGGCCAGTCGGGTTCGGCGATGGAACCGCCGGACCAGTTCATGATGGCCGAGGCCAACGCGTTGGTACGGCGCTTCACACTGATCCCGGAGATGCCGCTGACGGTGCCGCTGGACCATGTCGGAAATGTCAGCATCGTCGGCGACCGCGAGGGCGTGGTCCGGGTCGCGCAGGCGCTGCTCGTCCAGTCCGCGGTCTGGCATGCACCTCATGACGTCGCCATGGCGGCGGCCTTCACGCCGCAGTCGCAGGCGGACTGGCAATGGCTCACCTGGCTTCCGCACGTGCAGGACGACGAGCGCAGGCTCGGCGCGGCGCCGTTCCGGCGGATCGCCGGCGGCCCGGCCCAGTTGTCGGCACTGTTGTCCGCCGATCTCACCGAACGGGTGCAGTGGGCCACCGAGTCGCGGCGCGGCTCCGTCGACTACCAGGACCGGCGCCGGCTCACCCAGCGGTTGCTGGTTCTTCACGACACCTACGGCCAGGTGGCGACCGAAGTCCGGCCGCAGGCCGACGACACGATCCTGCCCGGTGAGCTCGGGGTCACCGTGCTGCACCTGGTGTCCGACCGGGTCCAGGAACCGAGCTCGGTGACGATACGGATCACGGTGTACGGCGACGACGTCCAGGTGGAGGACCTTCGGGGCCAGTACCCGCTGACCGCCGCCGGCCAGGTCGACCAGATCGACGCGGCCCTCACCGAGGGCATCGCTCGTGAACTGGCGCCGCTGCGGCTGTCTGCCGAGTCGCAGGAGCAGGACGTCCAGCTCGAGAACGTCGACTTCCTCGACCTGCTCGACATCACCGATGTCGCCAAACTCGATTTCCGGAAGCTCTGGCAGCCGCGGGCCGAGCGAGCTTTCCTCCGGGTCCCGATCGGTCTCGACGACAACGGCAGTACGACGCTCGTCGACCTGAAGGAGTCCGCCCAGCTGGGCATGGGACCGCACGGCCTGATCATCGGTGCGACCGGCTCCGGCAAGTCCGAAGTACTGCGGACGATGGTGATGGCACTGCTCTCCACCCACACCCCGGACGACCTGGCGCTGGTCCTGGTGGACTTCAAGGGTGGCGCGACCTTCGCACCGTTCGAGGGGGTGCCGCACGTGGCCGGCATCATCACGAACCTGCAGGACGACGCGAGCATGATCGAGCGTGCGTACGCGAGCCTCGCAGGTGAGGTGCAGCGCCGCCAGGAGGTGCTGAAGGAGGCGGGCAACGTCGCCAACATCACCGACTACCGGCTGTACCGCCGGCAACGACCCGAGATGGCGCCGCTGCCGCACCTGTTCGTGATCATCGACGAGTTCGGTGAGCTGCTGAACCAGCGACCCGACTTCATCGACCTGTTCCTCTCGATCGGCCGGATCGGCCGATCGATCGGTGTCCACCTGCTGCTGTCCAGTCAGCGGATCGAGTCCGGCGCGCTCCGCGGTCTCGACACCTACCTGTCGTACCGGCTCGGTCTGCGCACGTTCTCCGAGGAGGAGAGCCGCACCGTGCTCGACACGACGGACGCGTTCCACCTGCCACCGCTGCCGGGGTTCGGCTTCCTCAAGGTAGACACGAGCGTCTACCAGCGGTTCAAGGCGGCTTACGTCTCCGGCCCGTACGTGGCTCCGGCGACGGACGTCGTCGCGGACGACAGCGAGGAGCTGCGCCCGATCGAGGTACCGACGTACCAGCAGGATCCCGCGGAGCTCGTGAGTGCGCCGGCGGAGGCCAAGGCCACCGAGCGGACCACGGGTCCGACCGTGCTCAACATGTTCGTGGACCAGGTACGGTCCGCGGCGAAGCCGGTCCTGAAGATCTGGCTGCCGCCGCTCCCGGCCGCCTGCACGCTGGACGGTCTCGGCGGCCGGACCGACTACGTCGACAATCGCGGCCTGCAGCTGGCGGTCCGGTCGCCGCAGATGATGCCCCCGGTCGGCGTGATCGACGACCCACGGAACCAGCGCCAGGAGGTGTACCGCCTCGACCTGACCCGGGCCGGCGGTCACGTCGCGTTCGTCGGCGGGCCGCAGTCCGGCAAGACCACCGCGCTCCGGACCCTGGTGATGTCGCTGGCACACACGCACACCCCGGCCGAGGTGGCGATCTATGCCCTCGACCTCGCCGGTGGCGGCATGCAGGCGCTCGCTCAGCTGCCCCACGTCGGTGGCGTGGGGCTGCGGACCGATCGGGAGCGGATCCGCCGGACGGTCGAAGAGATCCGGACGATGATCGACCAGCGCGAACGCGTTTTCCGCAATCACGGCATCGACACGATGGAAGCGTTGCGCGAGGACCACGCGGCCGGCCGGATCAAGGAGCTGCCGACCGCGGACGTGGTGTTGGTGATCGACAACTTCGGCGCGATCCGGACCGCCTTCGACGAGCTGGACGAGCCGATCTCGGACATTCTGCAGCGCGGCAGCAGCTACGGCGTACACGTGGTCGCGACGATGATGCGCTGGAACGACGTGCGGATGCAGAACCAGGCGCTGTTCGGCACCATGCTCGAGCTGCGGCTGAACGACCCGTCCGACTCGAACATCGACCGGCGGCTGCAGGAGGTACTGCGGAAGACCGGTCCGGGACGGACGCTGGTTCCGGGGAGCAAGCTGTTCGTCCAGTTGGCCCTGCCGCGGGTCGACGGAGTCGCCTCCGACGCGCGACTGAGCGAGGTCCTCGAGGACCAGGCGCTGGCGGCCCGCTCGACCTGGCAGGGACCGCAGGCGCCGCAGATCCGGATCCTGCCGCTGCAGTTGCCGCGGAACCAGGTCGCCGACGACGTCCGGCAGCAGGCCGTCGTTCCGATCGGTGTGGACGAACGGGCGCTGGCGCCGGTGTACCTGGATCTTGCCGGCCGCGACAGCAACCTGGTCGTCTTCGGCGACAGTGCGTCGGGCAAGACGAACGTCGTCCGGCTGATCGTCCAGCAGCTGATCGAGCAGCACACGCCGGGCGAGTTGGTGTTCGCCGTGATGGACCCGCGGCGTGGGCTGCGCGACTACGTCCCGCAGGAGTACGTCGGTGGCTACGCACCGACCGGCCGGGTCGCCGCCGGACTCGCCGGCGGCGTCTCGGAGGAGCTGGCGAAGCGGATGCCGGACGACTCCGGCCAGATCCCGCAGGCCGGTCAGGGCGGTCCGCGGATCGTCGTACTGGCCGACGACTACGACCTGCTGACCGCGGGCAGCCAGTCCCCGATGGACCCGTTCCTGCCGTACATCGCGTCCGGCCGGGACATCAGGCTGCACTTCGTCGTGACCCGGCGGGCGTCTGGTGCGTCGCGGCAGATGTACGAGCCGTTCCTGGCCGCCGTACTCGAGTCCGGCACGGCCGGCCTGGTGTTGTCCGGCGACCGGAGCGAGGGCCAGTTGTTCACCGGCGCCTACCCCGGCGACTACCCGCCGGGCCGTGGGCTGTTCGTCCGGCGGGGTGACGCGCCCGAGCTCATCCAGACCGCCGTCGCCGATACGCCGCAGCCGGCGAGCCCGGGCAGTCCGCAGAGCAGTGGAGGGATCACGACATGACGTACGACCTGGTTGCGCTTCTCGACCACCGCCCGTCCACCGACGACCTGCTGGCCGGCCTTGCGGCCGCCGGACCGGACCTGGGCGTGCGCGCCGTCAGCAGCGGTGCGGTCATCCAGCTCTGCGACGAGAACGGCGAGCCGCTGGTCTCGATCGAGATCCCGCTGCTGATCCAGGTACCCGGCGAGGTCGAGCGGATGCTCGGACCGTCGGTCGGCGTGGTGGAGACTCCCGCCTGGTGGGTCGAGATCCGCGCTGCCGCCGTGGACGGAGCCCGCGAGGTGGCGGAGAAGTATGCCGCCGGCCTGGTGGCCCGGCTCGGCGGCAGAGTCTGGACCCCGAACGGTGTCGAAACCCCGGTCGCAGGAAAGAGCGAGAACTGATGCCCAACGAACTGATCTTCAGCCCCGGCGCCGACCTGATCACCGATCAGGTCGTCGTGGTGATGCAGGACCGGCCGGTGATCGGGATGTCGTCCTGGCTCTCGGACACGATGGCGTCCGCCGCGGCCTCGTCCCGGGACGTTCAACTGGTCACGCCGGTCGCCTCGCGACTCACCTGGCCGGTGCGTTCCCTGCTGTTCCAGGGAACGTACTCGCGCTGGGTGGTCAGCGCGGCCGACGGCGAGTACTTCGACGGTCTGAACGGCTCCAAGCTGCGCTGGAACGGCGACCAGTTCGTCACGGCGCTGACCGGAGACGCCGGCCAGGAGCAGCCCGAGATCGACACGACCTTCGTGAGCGAGGACGAGGTGGTCGCCCACCTCCAGTTGACGGTGCGGGTGCGGCACCAGGCCACCGAGTCGCTCGAGCTCGGGCAGGTCGTCGAGAAGCTGTTCGCCGGGACCTCCGGTGGCGGTCCGAGCGGTTGGTCGACGTCGGAGCCGGTCACGCAGCCCTGGAGCCGGGCGGCGGTGACGGAGTTCTGCCGGGGCCGCGCACCGCGGCCGAGCTGGTTGGTGGTGTCCGGGCCGGCGGGTGACGGCGTCAAGCCGGTGGTGGGAACGATCGAGATTCGCAGGACCCAGTCCGGTGTCGACGAGACCGTCACACTGTCCGTTGCGCAGCCCGCGAGGGACTTCCCGTCCACGTCCGAGGTGGGCACGCTGATCGACTCGGTCGCCGACGACTTCACGTTGATCTCGGCGATGGCCATCGGAGCCTACGGCGCTGCCGACGGCACGTACACGCCGCGTTTCGTCGGAGTGCCGGCTCCGATCGGCGTCGCCGCGGGTCATGAGGCCTGGCGCGGGCGCGACCTCTCCGACGTGCTCACGATCGAGGGTGTTCCGAAGGCTTTGGCCATCGGCCCGGCCCAGGCGTCGGCACTGTGGTACCCGCTCGGCGACGGGCATCAGCCCGACGACTGGGAGAAATACCGAATGGTGATGGACAAACTCGTTCCGTCCGAAGCATCGAACCCGCAGCACGTCGCGAACAGGGGCACTGAGCAATGAGCGGTTACAGCCGGGTGACGGTCGTCGGTCAACGTCGCCGCCTGGACGCGGTCCTGCCGACCGATCAGCCGCTCGGCACGCTGCTGCCCGACCTGCTGAAGATGCTCGACGAGCCGTTGCAGCAGACGCCGCAGCGGCGGTTCCTCACCACCGCGACCGGCGTACTGGTCCCGCCCGACGGCACCCTTGCGTCCGCGCAGATCATCGACGGCACGGTCCTGCGGCTGGCCTCCGAAGGCGAGCTCCCGCCGCCACCGACCGTGTACGACGTGACGGAAGAAGCTGTCGAGGACCTCAAGCGCCGGGGTACGGCGTTCAAGCCGCAACATCGCCGTGTCCTCGCCGGAGCGGGCCTGGTGTTCTCGATCATTGCCGGCGCGGTGTCGCTGCTGGTCGCCGCGCCGAACGGGGTGACCGCGGCGATCCTGCTCGTGGTGGCCGCGATCTGTTCCTTCGTGGGGATCGCGCTCGGCCGGGCGGGCAACAAGGTGGTCTCGATCCCGCTGGTCACCGTCGCGACGGTGCTGCTGGCACTGGCGATCGGATTCTGGGCGCTGGACGGGGGGTGGGATGTCGGGCTGGTGATCACGGTCGGGGCGTTGTGCCTGGCGTTCGGGCCGTTGTTGTATGCCGCGGCCGGGGTCGCCGGCGGCGGGGTGGTCGCGGGGGCGACGGCGATCCTGTTCGTCGCGGTGTGGATGGTCGGCGTCGGCACAGGGCTGGCGGACGACCGGGTGGGAGCGCTCGCTGCCCTGCTGGCGGTGTTGTTGCTGGGGTTGCTGCCGCGGATGGCGCTGGCGTTGTCGGGATTGTCGGGCCTCGACGACAAGCGTGCCGCGGGGCAGGAGATCTTGCGTGGCGACGTACAGAGTGCGCTGAACGCGGCACACCTGGGGCTGGCGTTGGCGACCGTGCCGATCGCGGTGTCGTCGGCGGTGGCGGGGATCATGCTGCTGCGCGGCGGTGGCGGCTGGGCGGTCGCGCTGGCGCTGGTGCTGGCGTTCCTGCTGGCGTCGCGGTCGCGGTTGTACCCGTTGGTGAGCGAGGTTGCCGTACTGTTCGCGGCCGCGTTCACGATCGTGTCGGGCTGCGTGCTGATCGCGGCGATCAACGGTCAGGGCGGTGCGTTCATCGCGCTCGGCCTGCTCGTGCTGGTGGCGATGTTCTGCGCGTTCGGTCTCGGTTTCGCACCGGCGGAGCATGTCCGCGCGCGGCTGACGCAACTGCTGGACTATCTTGAGGTCGGCGCGATCATCGTGACGGTGCCGCTGGCGCTGGGAGTGTTCGGCGTCTACACCAACCTGCTGCACAAGTTCTGACCGGATGGAATGACTGAATCTGACTGGCAGGGTGACATGTTGCGCCGGATGCAGGCGCAACAACCACCCGCTGGAGAACCCGACCCCGCCGAATCACCTCAACCTGCCCAGCCGCAGGCTGAGCCGGCACCCCAGCAGCCTCCGCCCCAGCAGCCTCCGCCGCCGCAGCAGTACGAGCAGCAGCCGTATCAGCAGCAGCCACCGCCGCAGCAGTACCCACCGAACCAGTACCCGCCGCAGGAGTATCCGCCGCAGGAGTACTACCCGCCGCAGGGCTACCAGCAGCAGCCGCCTCCGTACCAGCCCGGTCCCTACGACCAGCAGTACGCGCCGCCGCCACCCCCTCCGCCGTACGAGCAATATCCGCCTCCGTACGAGCAGTACCCGCCGTACGAGCAGCAGTATCCACCGGCTCCCGACGCCGCCTGGGGACCGCCGCCGACCCCACAGTCGGACCAGATCGGTACGCCGCTCCCACCCGAGCAAGAAGGCGAGTCCGTCTTCCGCCGGTTCCGCAAGATCGCGTCCGAGGCGGCGTACCTGGTCGGTGCGTCCGGCCGGATGCAGCGCGACGTCGACGACATCGCCACCATCCGCCGCCCGATCGCGATCATGCGCCGCATCGGCGTCCTCAGCCCGGTCCTCAACGCCGGTACGTCGACAGTCACCGCACTGCTCTCGACCATGCTCGCCGCCCAGCGCTCCGACGGTGTGGTCGCCGTCGACGTGGATCCGAATGGTGCCGAGCTGTCCCGCCGCCTCGAGCAGACCGTCGGGTCAGGCCCGGTCGAAGGCGTCCGCCTGGTCCGCAGC
Source organism: Kribbella sp. NPDC051952 (assembly GCF_040680855.1). Classification (NCBI taxonomy): domain Bacteria; kingdom Bacillati; phylum Actinomycetota; class Actinomycetes; order Propionibacteriales; family Kribbellaceae; genus Kribbella; species Kribbella sp. NPDC051952. Next base: position 361,900 of record NZ_JBFAXQ010000002.1, on the reverse strand, counting down.
GACCCCGACCCCGACTCGCTGCGGTCCACGCTCGCCCAGGCCCAGCTCGAGGGCACCCGGAACGTCGGCCTTGCCGTCGTGGACTGCCCGGACACGATGTTCGATCCGATCAGCAGTGCGATGGCGTCCTCCGGGCATTGCGCGGTGATCGTGATCCCGTCGGTCGACCATGTCGCGAACTACTGCCTCCAACAGCTCGACCAGCTCACTCAGGCCGGTCAGGACGTCCTGCTGTCCCGAGGCGTGGTCGTGATCAGCCTGGTCCAGAACGTCGACCCGAGATCGGTCGGCTGGCTGGCGAGTGCGTTCCGCCAGCGCGGTCTCGAGCCGGTGCTGCTGCCGTACGACGCCCACATCGCCCAGTCCTGGCCGCTGTACTCCGAGCAGTTGCAGGCCGAGACGCGGCGCGCGGTCCTGGACCTGGCCGCCCGGGTGGTCGAGACGGTCACCCGCGCTGTCAGCTGACTGCCAGCAAACTCTCAAACAGCGGTTGAATCCGGCGACCGTTGAACCGAACCGGTCATCCGGTCGTTTGACCCGGTACCGGCCCGCTTTGGAGGGGTCGGCTACAAAGATTGCAGAGCGTTCAACTACTTGCCCCCGCAGGCTCCTGGAGGTCCAGATTCATGAGCGATGACACGATGGCACCAACCACTCCGCAGCAGACGCCGCAACCGGCGCCCGACAATCTGCGTGACCGGCGGTCGGTGCTCCGCTGCGCGGCGATCGCCGCCCTCGCGGGTGCCAGCGCCCCGATCCTCGCTGCCTGTGGTGGTAGCGACGACGCGGGCGGGAGCACCGGCTCCAGCTCGGCGCCGTCCGCGACCGGCTCGAGCTCGGCCCCGACCAGTACGGCGCCGTCGTCCAGCGCCCCGTCCTCGAGCGCGCCGGCCGGCGGAGGCACGGTCCTCGGTCCCGTGTCCGACGTACCGGTCGGTGGCGGGAAGGTGTTCGCGGACGCGAAGGTCGTCGTGACCCAGCCGACCGCGGGTCAGTACAAGGGCTTCTCCGCGATCTGCACCCACCAGGGCAACCCGGTCGGGTCGGTCGAGAACGGCCAGATCGTCTGCCCGTTCCACGGCAGCCGCTTCAAGATCGCCGACGGCAGCGTTGCCAACGGCCCGGCGACCGCACCGCTGCCCGCGGTCAGCGTCGCGGTCGAAGGCAGCAACATCGTGCAGTCTGCCTGAACACAACCGAAGGGCCCGGCACACTGGCCGGGCCCTTCAGCTTTCAGCTCAGTTCTGCGCCGGGTCGACCTTGCCGACGAACAGCAGCTTGTTGGGGGAACCGTCGCCGGGCTCGCCCACCTTGCCCGGTGTCGAGGCGCCGACGAGCGCGGTCGCGACATCGGCCGGCGTCGCGTCCGGGTGGTCGGCCAGGTACAGCGCGACCCCACCGGCGACGTGCGGAGTCGCCATCGAGGTACCGCTCATCTTGGCGGTCGCGTCCGGGTCGGTGATGCCGACCGAGGTGATGTCGACGCCCGGTGCGAACAGGTCGACGCACTTGCCCCAGTTGGAGAACGACGCCTTCTGGTCCGCGTCGTCGGTCGCGCCGACGGTGATCGCCGACGGCTCCTTGGCCGGCGAACCCTGGCAGGCATCCGCGCTTTCGTTGCCAGCAGCAACGGCGTAGGTGACACCGGAGCCGACCGACGCCTTCACGGCCGCGTCCAGCGCGTCGTCCGCGCCGCCGCCCAGGCTCATGTTCGCCACCGCGGGCTTCTTCGCGTTCTTGGTCACCCACTCGATGCCGGCCACCACTGACTCGGTCGAACCCGAACCCTTGCAGTCGAGCACGCGGACGCCGAACACCTTGGCGCCCTTGGCCAGACCGTACGTCGAGCCTGCGATCGTGCCGGCCACATGGCTCCCGTGGCCCATGCAGTCCACACCGTTCTGGCCGTCGCCGACCGTGTCGGTGCCGACCGAGGCGCGGTCGCCGAAGTCCTTGTGCGCGGCGTAGATACCGGTGTCGATCACGTAGACGTTCACGTTCTCGGCGGTGCTGGCGGCCTCGTACTTCTTGTCCAGCGGCAGGTCACGCTGGTCGGCCCGGTCCAGGCCCCACGGCGGGTCGTCCTGGGCGACGGTGATCTTCTGGTTCTGCTGGACGTACGCGACCCGGCTGTCACCGGCCAGCTTCTTGGCCTGGTCCTCGTTCATGGACGCGGAGAAGCCCTTGATCGAGGCGTCGTACTGATCGCGCACCTTGACGTCGTAGCTGCTCGCCAGGGTCGCGTTGGTGGCCCGGGTCTGGGCCTGCGAACGGGTGCCGCTGAGTACGACGATGTAGCTGCCGGGGATCGCGTTCGAACTGCCGGCGCCGCGGATCGACACGGTGGCCGGCTCAGACGCATCGCTGCCGGCCGCGGTGGCGACGATGCCGGTGACGGCGAGCGCCGAAGCGGCGACCGCTCCCAGCACGGCACGTGGTCTACGAATCTTCGGGGACATGGGCGGAACTCCCTCGAGTCAGCGCAAGGCCCGGTTGCCTCACGCAATGGTCCTGCCGATCTACCCTGCGTGACAGGCTAGGTTCCGCGCTCATCCCAACCGGGGGTCAGACCTGCCTTATGTGCGAACCCGCAACACGACCGCAACGTTCACAACGTTTGCCGGGCCTGGTGGTTCGCATACTTGCGGGCGGCGAACTCGTACGCCTCGTCGAGCAGCGGCTGGAGCGGCGCCAACTCGGTGGGGGAGATGATGCACACCCAGTGCTGGGCGGCGTAGAACGGATGTGGCATCAGCTTGTCGCGTTCGGAGTAGTCATGGCCGGAATCCAGCACCCAGTCTGCGTCGCGCTCGGTCGGCACCGACCCGAACAACGACGCGTACGTCGGCTTGGTCAGCCCGATGTTGAGCCGCCAGGCATCGGGCTCGTCCAGCCGGGATACCTGCTCGTAGTGGTCGCCGGTGACGATGGTGGCGAACGGCTGCTGCCGCTCCGGCGGCAGGTCGGCGGCCGGGTCGTACAGGTAGAACAGATCCTCTTGGGCTTCGAGTACCCGGAGTCCGTCGTAAGCGCGGATCAGTCGATCCATCTCCTCAACAGTCATGCCTTCAAGTCTGTCATTGAAGTCGCAGTGGAAACTTTGGCGGAATTCCGGATTTGTCGGCGTCCCGAACTAGGGTGGTTGGGTGGCTGATCCGTCCTCCTATCGTCCCGCGCCGGGGTCGATTCCTGACTCTCCTGGTGTCTACCGCTTCAGCGACTCCGCCGGGCGGGTGATCTACGTCGGCAAGGCGAAGAACCTGCGGGCCCGGTTGTCGTCGTACTTCCAGGATCTGGTCAACCTGCACCCGCGCACCCAGGCGATGGTGACGACGGCCTCGAAGGTCGAGTGGACCGTGGTCGCCAGCGAGGTCGAATCGCTGCAGCTGGAGTACTCCTGGATCAAGGAGTACGACCCGCGCTTCAACGTGAAGTACCGCGACGACAAGTCGTACCCGTGGCTTGCCATCACCCTCAACGAGGACTACCCGCGGGTGATGGTCGGCCGGGGCCAGAAGAAGAAGGGCATCAAGTACTTCGGTCCGTACAGTCACGCCTGGGCGATCCGGGAGACCGTCGACCTGCTGCTGCGGGTGTTCCCGATGCGGTCCTGCAGCAAGGGCGTGTTCAACCGGCACCGCCAGATCGGCCGGCCCTGCCTGCTCGGCTACATCGGCAAGTGCGCCGCCCCCTGCACCGGTCAGGTCAGCCAGGAGGAGCACCGCCAGATCGTCGACGACTTCGCCGCGTTCCTCTCCGGCCAGACCGCGACGTACGTGCGCCGGCTGGAGAAGGAGATGCGCGCCGCCGCGGCCGAGCTCGAGTACGAGCGGGCCGCGAAGATCCGCGACGACCTGGCCGCCCTGGAGAAGGCGCTGGCCAAGAACGCAGTCGTCCTCGGCGACGGCACCGACACCGACGTGATCGCGCTGAGCGAGGACCCGCTCGAGGTCGCCGTCCAGATCTTCTACGTCCGCGGCGGCCGGATCCGCGGTGAGCGCGGCTGGATCGCCGACAAGGCCGACGGTACGGCGACCACCGGCGACCTCGTCTCCCGCTTCATCCAGCAGATGTACGCCGATGACTCGGTCGACGCGATCCCGCGGGAGATCCTGGTCCCGACGATGCCGGACGACGCCGACGCGCTGACCGAGTGGCTCGAGCGGATCCGCGGCGCGCGGGTGTCGATCCGGGTCCCGCAGCGCGGTGACAAGAAGGCCCTGATGGAGACGGTCGAGCGCAATGCGCTGCAGACGCTCACCATGCACAAGACCAAGCGGGCCAGCGATCTGACCACCCGCAACCTGGCCCTCGAGGAGATCCAGGCCGCACTCGACCTGCCCGAGGCGCCGCTACGGCTGGAGTGCTACGACGTCTCGAACCTGCAGGGCACGGAGGTGGTCGCCTCGATGGTCGTCTTCGAGGACGGCCTGCCGCGCAAGAGCGAGTACCGCCGGTTCGTGATCAAGGGCGTCGACGGACAGAACGACGTCGCCTCGATCGCCGAGGTGCTGACCCGACGCTTCCGGCGGCTGCTCGACGAGCGGGCCACGCTGAAGGAGGACGAGGACCCGTCGGGTTCGCTGATCGATCCGGAGACCGGCCGCGCGCGCAAGTTCTCGTACGCGCCGGGGCTGGTCGTCGTCGACGGTGGTCCGCCGCAGGTCGCGGCCGCCCGGCAGGCGATGGACGAGCTCGGCCTCGGCGACATCCCGGTCTGCGGTCTGGCCAAGCGGCTCGAGGAGGTCTGGCTGCCGGACGAGGAGGACCCGGTCATCTTCTCCCGGACGTCCGAAGGGCTGTATCTGCTCCAGCGGCTGCGCGACGAGGCCCACCGGTTCGCCATCACCCATCACCGCAGCCGGCGGTCGAAGTCGATGGTGGAGAGCGTGCTCGACGAGGTTCCGGGGCTCGGTGAGGTCCGGCGGAAGACGCTGCTGCGGCACTTCGGGTCGCTGAAGAAGTTGCGTGGGGCCACCATCGACGAGGTGGCCGACCTGCCCGGATTCGGGCGCCGGCTGGCCGAGTCCGTCGTACTGGCGGTTAACGCTGCCGCAACGAAGGCGGAAACCGGGCGCGCGCCATCGGTGAATACCGCCACGGGCGAGATACTGGGCGACGACGTCCCGGCGCCGGCCGGGGCGGCCGACGGGGACCCAGGGAGAACTGAGAGCTGATGGACGACACGGGCGGCAACCTCATCATCGTGTCCGGGATGTCCGGCGCGGGACGAAGCTCCGTTGCCGACGTACTGGAAGACCTGGGCTGGTTCGTCGTCGACAACCTGCCCCCGATGTTCCTGACCACGATCGTCGAGCAGGTCGTCGGCACGGGTGCGTCACCGCGGCTCGCGATCGTCGTCGACGTCCGGACCGGGTTGTTCTTCGACGAGCTGAGCTCGGCGATCCACGACCTGCGGCTGAAGGGGTACAAGCCGCTGACGCTGTTCCTCGAGGCCTCCGACGACGTGATCGTGCGCCGGCAGGAGAGCGTTCGCCGGCCGCACCCGTTGCAGGGCGACGGCCGGCTGCTGACCGGTATCCAGCGCGAACGCGAGCTGCTCGGCGACATCCGGGCCGGCGCCGACCTGGTCATCGACACCTCGAACATGAACATCCACCAGCTCGCCGCGAAGATCGTGAACGCGTTCGGCGACGAGGAGAACGCCGAGCTGCGCGCGACCGTGGTGTCGTTCGGGTTCAAGTACGGCATCCCGGTGGACGCGGACGTGGTCGCCGACATGCGGTTCATCCCGAACCCGTACTGGCAGCCCGATCTGCGTCCGATGACCGGGCAGGACAAGCCTGTGTCAGACTTCGTGCTCAGCCATCCGCTGGCCCAGCAGTTCCTGCAGAACTACGTGGACGTGCTGGACACCCTGCGGACCGGCTACCTGAACGAGGGCAAGCGCTTCGTCACCGTCGCGATCGGGTGTACTGGGGGAAAGCACCGGAGCGTCGCAATGGCCGAGGAGATCGCCCGGAGGCTGCGCGAGAAAGGTTCACCGACGTTGGTCGTACACCGGGATCTGGGGCGGGAGTGACGAGGGCACCCCGGGTCGTAGCCCTGGGTGGAGGACACGGCTTGGCCGCCTCCCTCTCCGCACTTCGTCACGTCACCGACCAGCTGACCGCTGTCGTCACGGTCGCCGACAACGGCGGTTCGTCCGGACGCTTGCGCAAGGAGCTCGGCGTCCTGCCGCCGGGTGACCTGCGGATGGCGTTGGCCGCCCTCTGCCGCGATGACGAGTGGGGCCGGACGTGGGCCGACGTACTGCAGCATCGCTTCCGCAGCAACGGTGAGCTGCATGATCACGCGGTCGGGAACCTGCTGATCGTCGCCCTGTGGGAGCTGCTCGGCGAGGCCGTCGACGGGCTCGACTGGGTCGGGCGGCTGCTTGGCGCGCAAGGACGAGTACTACCGATGTCCGCCGTACCGCTGGACATCACGGCGCGGGTGCTCGGGTTGGATCCTGAGCATCCGGAGGTGATCACCGAGATCCGCGGGCAGTCCGAGGTCGCGTCGACCGAGGGCCAGGTGGTGGACGTCGCGCTCGATCCGGTCGACCCGCCGGCCTGTCCCGAGGCGCTCGTGGCCATCGCGGAGGCCGACTGGGTGGTGGTCGGTCCGGGCTCGTGGTTCACCTCGGTGATTCCCAACCTGCTCGTGCCGGCGCTGTCCCGCGCCCTCGAGCAGACGAGCGCCCGTCGGTTGCTGACGCTCAACCTGGGGGAGCAGAAGGGCGAGACCGACGGCTTCTCACCCGAGACCCACCTCGAGGTGCTCGCCGCCCACGCGCCCGATCTCCGCATCGACGTCGTCCTCGCCGACGTCGACCACGTGCCCGATCCGAAATCACTGCGCCGTACGGCGGAATCGCTCGGAGCGGAGGTGGTCATCGCCGACATCGCCGACGACGACCGCCACCTCCACCACGCCCCCGACAAACTCGCCAAGGTCTACCGCGAGATCTTCGCCTGACACTCAGTCGAAGTCGACGTCGAGTTGCTTCTTCGCGTCGTACACCTGCTTGCCCTTCGCGTCGAAGCCGCGGACGCGCACCTGCTTGAGGCCCGAGTTCCCACCGGTGAGACCCCAGATGTAGAAGCCGTTCGACACCAGGGCGCGGGTCGGGCCCTTCGGCAGGTCGACGACGATCTGGGCGACGCCGTCCGGAACCATGGCCCACTCGAAGTGGTCCGCGAACTTGCCATCGGCCTGCACGGCGCCCCGGGTGTAGTCGTACGGGCCCTTGGCGGTCGTCCCGAGCATGTGACACCACGCGAAGACCCGCTTGTCCGGCGAGATCAGGATGGCGGTGAGCTTGTCACCGGTGCCGGTCTTGAGTGCGACCTTCCAGTCCTTGGTGACCGGGCCGGCGGCCTTGATCACCGAGTCGTTCGGATTCCCGGGTGCCCGGCCGGCGTCCTTGAAGTAGATGTCGTCGACGCCGCGGCACCGGGTCGTGATCTGCTCGTCGGTGAGCGGACTGACCGGCGGCGGGGGAGCGAGGGCCTTCCTGGTCGCCGGGTCCTTCGTCAGTACGACGTCAGGCTGAATCGGCTCGGCGGTCTTGACGGTCACCGCCGGGTCGACCGGCTTCACGGTGCTCGACGGGAAGGTCACCGGTGGGGTGACCTGCTCCCACACCTTCTTGCCGTTCGCGTCGTACGCCCTGATCCGGCGCAGCACCAGCCGCATGTCCTCGTCGCCGCGGTACCCGATCGTGAAGAACCCGTCAGTGCCGACGAGTGCCTCGTGCGGGCTGTTCTGGCCTTCCAGGTCGACGAGTACACGGGCGACACCGGGGACCGGGACCCGGAGGCCGTTCGCCACGGCCTGTGGCTTGTCCGGGTCGAGTTGCTTGACCACCTCGGTGCTGATGCGCCCGTTGGTGCGTGGCTTCTTCGGAGCATCCATGTCACACGTCGCGACCAGGGACTTGTCCGGCGCGAGGAACATCGCGATCAGTTCGTTCTGGTTGCCGCTCTTGACGACGACCTTCCAGCGCGCGTCGATCGGGCCGGCCTTGTCCCAGACGTTCGCCTTGTGTTCGCGGAGGAAGTCGACGTTCTCGCGGTCGTACTGCCGGCAGCGCGCGAGCGCCTCGGCGTCGGACAACGGGCTGACCGGCGGCGCCGGAGTGACTGTCTTGCCGGTCTCGTTGTCGACGATCCGGCCGGTCTTGGCGTCGATCGTGATCGTCTGGCCGGACGGCGTACCGGCGGGCCCTTCGCTCTCCGATCGCGTCGCGGACCAGGTGGCCATGCCGCCGATGACGGCGGCGGTGGTCAGGGCGGCGGTGGCGGCGGTGGCGATCCGGCGGTGGCGGACGGAGCGCCGGGCGCGAATCAGGAGGTCGTCGACGGTGGTGTGCATCGGCTGGTCGGAGTCGTCGGCGGCGTCGGCCAGGAGTCGTTCGATGTCGTTGCTCACGGGGCGCTCCTTTCGGTGTGGTCGAGTAGTTCGCGGAGCCGGGTCAGACCGCGGGAGGTCTGGCTCTTCACGCCGCCGGGGGAGATGCGCAAGATGTCGGCGGTCTGTTCGACACTGAGGTCGGCGTAGTGCCGGAGGACGACACAAGCCCGTTGGCTGGGTGCCAGCGCTGCGAGCGCTTCGGTCACCAGCAGCCGGTCGTCGACCGGCCGGACGGCATCAGGCGTGATGACGAGTGCTTCCTCGGTGTCGTCCAGGTGCTCGCGTCGCCATGGTTTCCTGGACTGGTCGAAGACAGCGGTGACCACGCAGCGTTGCGCGTAGCTGTTCAGCCCTTCGCCGCGCTGGATGCGGTTCCAGCGCCGGTAGACCTTCACCAATGCGTCCTGCGCCGCGTCCTCGGCGCGATGCCAGTCCCCGCACATCAGGTACGCCGTACGCCGCAGCCGGCGGATCGTGATCGCCGCGAACTCGGTGAACTCCGTTTCGTCCTGCGCTCTCATACCCCTCCTCTCGAGGTCGCCGAAGGAACGCGGCCAGCGTCGCGGAAGGTTGCACCGCCCGTAACAGATCCTTGGAACAGCAGTTGACCCTCTGTCGCTTCAGTGGTTCCGGGGGCGAGGGTCTTTGACACCGGTGGGAGGATGCACTCATGGCGATGACAGCACAGGTGAAGTCCGAATTGACCAGTATTCAGGTCACGAAACCCTGTTGCCGCAAGGCCGAGGTGTCCTCCGTGCTGCGGTTCGCGGGCGGTCTGCATTTGGTGTCCGGCCGGATCGTCGTGGAGGCCGAACTCGACAGCGGGGCCGCGGCCCGCCGCCTGCGCAAGGACATCGCCGAGATCTTCGGCCACCCCTCGGACGTCGTCGTGATCTCCCCGTCCGGAATCCGGAAGCAGACCAAGTACGTCGTACGCGTGGTCCGCGACGGCGATGCGCTGGCGCGCCAGACCGGCCTCGTCGACAACCGCGGCCGGCCTGTCCGTGGGCTTCCGCCGGCGGTCGTCTCGGGTGCGTCGTGTGATGCGGTGGCGGCCTGGCGCGGTGCGTTCCTGGCCCACGGTTCGCTGACCGAGCCGGGGCGGTCGTCGTCGCTCGAAGTCACCTGCCCCGGTCCGGAGGCGGCGCTTGCTCTGGTCGGCGCGGCCCGCCGGCTCGGCATCGGCTCGAAGGCTCGCGAGGTCCGCAACGTCGACCGCGTGGTGATCCGCGACGGTGACGCGATCGGTGCCCTGCTGACCCGTCTCGGTGCGCACGAGTCCGTGCTGGCCTGGGAAGAGCGACGGATGCGCCGCGAGGTTCGCGCGACCGCGAACCGGCTGGCCAACTTCGACGACGCCAACCTGCGCCGCTCCGCGCGCGCCGCCGTCGCGGCGGGTGCGCGGGTCGAACGGGCGCTGGAGATTCTCGGTGACGACGTACCCGATCACCTGCAGGTGGCGGGCAAGCTGCGGCTCGAGCACAAGCAGGCCAGCCTCGAGGAGCTCGGGCAGCTGCACGAGCCGGCGCTGACCAAGGACGCGGTGGCCGGCCGGATCCGCCGCCTGCTCGCGATGGCCGACAAGCGCGCCTCCGACCTCAACATCCCGAACACCGAGGCCAACCTCACCCCGGAGATGCTCGACCCGGCCTGACCGGATCGTTATCAACAACCCCCTGCACCCGTCCTTGTCGCGTCGGTTGGATTGCCCTACGGGGTTTCCAGCCGACCAACAGATGAGGACTGATGGGTACCCAGGAAGAAGAAGCGAAGGCACTGGCCGAGCTCGAGCGTGTCCGGACCGAGAACGCCATCAAGGAGATGCAGCGCCAGGAGGAGCTCCGGAAGCTCCAGGAGCAGCAGAACCAGAACAAGATGGTTGCCGACGATCCGTCCGTGGCCAGCTGGCCGGCCGATGGTGTCCAGGAGACGCCCGGGCGGCTGGACGGCGTGAAGGCGGCGCTAGGGATCGGGGCACCCGGTGATGCGGCGCTGGCGGCCAAGCTGCTGAACAGCGCGCACGCACCGGCCGGGAGCACCGTGCCGGAGCACAGCGGCGACGGTGCCAAGGAGCAGACCGGTGGCGTGACCGGCGGACGTACTACGAGTGCCGCGCTCGGGTACTGACGTCACCAGCTGGACAACTGGTATTCAAAAGACTGCCCCGGAAGATTTCCGGGGCAGTCGTGCGTCTGGGTGGTCTGCTCTGAACACTACCGGTCAGTGAAGGTGGTCTCAGGTGGACGCTACCAGTTGGTCGAGTGGGCGGTTGGGCTAATGTTCGGGCTGTAGGGCAGTGCTCGAACGCCAGATCTGAGGAGACGTAGTCCCGTGACCGTACGCGTAGGTATCAACGGCTTCGGCCGGATCGGCCGTAACTTCTTCCGCGCCGTGCAGGCGTCCGGTGCCGACATCGAGGTCGTCGCCGTCAATGACTTGACCGACAACCAGACCCTCGCTCACCTGCTGAAGTACGACTCGATCCTGGGCCGCTTCCCGGGTGAGGTCTCCGCCACCGACGACGACATCACCGTCAGCGGCCACAGCTTCAAGGCGTTCGCCGAGCGCGACCCCGCGAACCTGAAGTGGTCCGACGTCGGCGCCGACGTCGTGATCGAGTCGACCGGCTTCTTCACCGACGCCACCAAGGCCAAGACCCACGCCGACAACGGCGCCAAGAAGGTCATCATCTCCGCCCCGGCGAAGAACGAGGACCTGACCGTGGTGATGGGCGTGAACCACGAGCTGTACGACGCCGAGAAGCACACCGTGATCTCGAACGCGTCCTGCACCACGAACTGCATCGCCCCGCTGGCGAAGGTCCTGCACGACGCGTTCACGATCGAGCGTGGCCTGATGACCACGATCCACGCGTACACCCAGGACCAGAACCTGCAGGACGGTCCGCACAAGGACCTGCGCCGCGCCCGCGCCGCCGCGCTGAACATCGTGCCGACCTCGACCGGTGCCGCGAAGGCGATCGGCCTGGTGCTGCCGGAGCTCAAGGGCAAGCTGGACGGCTACGCGCTGCGCGTTCCGGTCCCGACCGGCTCGGCCACCGACCTCACCGTCACCGTCGGCCGCGAGGTCACCGTGGACGAGGTCAAGGACGCCTATCAGGCGGCCGCCGCCGAGGGCACCCTGAAGGGGTACCTGACCTACACCGAGGACGAGATCGTCTCGAGCGACATCGTCACCGACCCGGCCTCCTGCATCTTCGACGCGGGCCTGACCAAGGTGATCGGCAACCAGGTCAAGGTCGTCGGCTGGTACGACAACGAGTGGGGTTACTCGAACCGCCTCGTCGACCTGGTCAACCACGTCGGCGCCTCGCTCTGACGTTCCGTTCACGTTGCGTCCGGAGAACCGTGGTCCTCGACCGCCGGTTCTCCGGACGTTAACGGTTGTTGCGAAGGAAAGCTGAACTGTGAAGACCATCGAAGACCTCGGGGACCTGGCCGGCCTGCGGGTGCTGGTCCGCTCCGACCTGAACGTGCCGATCAAGAACGACGTGATCGGCGACGACGGCCGCATCCGCGCCTCCGTGCCGACGCTGGTGAAGTTGGCCAAGGCCGGCGCGAAGGTGATCGTCACCGCGCACCTCGGCCGCCCGAAGGGGCAGCCGAACCCGGAGTTCACGCTGGCCCCGGTGGCCGAGCGGCTCGGCGAGCTGCTGCAGCCCGAGGGCATCACGGTGCACTTCGCCGCCGATGTCACCGGTGACAGCGCGCAGTCCGCCGTACAGGATCTGGACGAGGGTGAGGTCCTGCTGCTCGAGAACGTGCGGTACGACGCCCGCGAGGAGAGCAAGGACGAGGCGCAGCGTGAGTCGCTGGCCGAAGAACTCGCAGCGCTGGCCGACGTGTTCGTCAGCGACGGTTTCGGTGTCGTGCACCGCAAGCAGGCCAGCGTGTACGACGTCGCCCGCAAGCTCCCGCACGCCGCCGGTGGGCTGGTGCTCGCGGAGGTCGACGTACTGAAGAAGCTGACCGAGGAGCCGGCCCGTCCGTACGTCGTCGTACTCGGTGGCGCCAAGGTGTCGGACAAGCTCGCGGTGATCGACAACCTGCTGGCCAAGGCCGACAAGCTGCTGATCGGTGGCGGCATGGTCTTCACGTTCCTGAAGGCGCAGGGCCACGAGGTCGGCAAGAGTCTGCTCGAGGACGACCAGCTGGACACGGTCAAGGGCTACCTGGACAGCGCGAAGGCCAAGGGCGTCGAGATCGTGCTGCCGACCGACATCGTTGTCGCGCCCGAGTTCAAGGCCGATTCGCCGGCCACCGTGGTGGCCGCGGACGCGATCCCGGCCGACCAGCTCGGCCTGGACATCGGCCCGGATTCCGGCAAGGCGTTCGCGGCCGAGATCGCCGACGCGAAGACGGTGTTCTGGAACGGTCCGATGGGTGTCTTCGAGATGGCGGCGTTCGCCGGCGGAACGAAGGCCGTCGCGCAGGCGTTGACGGAGGTGGACGGGCTGAGTGTGGTCGGTGGCGGTGACTCCGCGGCCGCCGTACGCCAGCTAGGCTTCGCGGACGACGCGTTCGGGCACATCTCCACCGGTGGTGGGGCGTCGCTCGAATACCTGGAGGGCAAGGAGCTCCCGGGTCTCGCTGTACTGGAAGAGGACTGACGATGGTGGACAGCACAGCTGCCCGTACGCCGTTGATGGCGGGCAACTGGAAGATGAACCTCAACCACGTCGAGGCGGTGCACCTGCTGCAGAAGCTTTCGTGGACGCTGCAGGACAAGAAGCACGACTACGAGCGGGTCGAGGTGGCGGTGCTGCCGCCGTTCACGGATCTGCGCAGCGTGCAGACGCTGGTCGACGGTGACCGGATGAAGATCAAGTACGGCGCGCAGGACCTGTCGACGCACGACTCCGGCGCCTACACCGGCGAGATCTCGGCGGCCATGCTGAGCAAGCTCGGCTGCACCTACGTGCTGGTCGGGCACTCCGAGCGGCGTCAGTACCACAACGAGGACGACGCCGTGGTGAACGCGAAGGCGGCCAAGGCGATCGAGGCCGGTCTGACTCCGATCGTGTGCGTCGGCGAGGGTCTCGAGGTCCGCAAGGCCGAAGGCCACGTCGACCACTGCGTGCAGCAGATCGACGGTTCGCTGGCCGGGCTGAAGCCGGACGACGTGCGCAAGCTCGTGATCGCGTACGAGCCGGTCTGGGCGATCGGCACCGGCGAGGTGGCGACCCCGGAGGACGCGCAGGAGGTCATCGCGGCGATCCGGTCCAGACTGGAAGAGACGATCTCACCCTCGGTGGCCGACTCGGTACGGATTCTTTACGGCGGATCGGTGAAGATGGCCAGTGCAGGTGGCATCATGGCCCAACCAGATGTCGACGGCTGCTTGGTCGGGGGCGCGAGCCTCCAGGCCGACGAGTTCGCCGGGATCTGCCGTTACCTGGACCTTCAGTTAGGCTACTCCTCGTGATTCTCGCTTTCTCGATCATCGTGATCATCTGCAGCCTCATGCTCACGCTGCTGGTGCTGCTGCACAAAGGCCGCGGTGGCGGCCTGTCGGACCTGTTCGGTGGCGGTGTGTCGTCCAGCCTGGGCGGCTCCTCGGTCGCCGAGCGAAACCTGGACCGGATCACGATCGGTATCGGTCTGGTCTGGTTCGCAGCCATCGTCGCGCTCGGCCTGCTCTACAAGCTCGGCTGAGGGGAGTAGGTTCCCGTGGCTGGTGGTGGCAGTGCGATTCGTGGCAGCCGGGTCGGTGCCGGACCGATGGGCGAGGCGGAGCGTGGCGACAGCGCGCCCCGGCAGCGCATCGTGTTCTTCTGTGCGAACGGGCACGAGACCGCGACGGTCTTCGCGGTCGAGGCGGCCATCCCGGAGGCGTGGGACTGTCCACGGTGCGGTCTGCCGACCAGCACCGATGTGAACAACCCGCCTCCGCCGCCGAAGATCGAGCCCTACAAGACCCACCTGGCCTACGTGAAGGAACGGCGCTCCGAGCAGGAGGCGGCCGAGATCCTCGAGGAGGCCCTGGAGAAGCTCCGCGCCCGGCGTGCCCGCGGCGAGGTCATCTTCTAGAGCAGAACGTTCGCAGCCCGGACCGATCCACGGATCGCTCCGGGCTGTGGCATTTTGTGATCGCCTGGCTTCACCGCGCTAAGGTCACGGCATGAAGTCGTCGATCGCGCCCGTTCGCTGGACTCCGCCGCCCACGCCGCCGGCGCGAAACCCGTCGCCGATCGACGTGGACGTTGTCGCGTTGCCGGGCGCAGGGCCCGAGGACACGTTGATCGACACCGACGGCAGCGTCCTCACCGGCTTGTACGACGGACGCATCCTGCGCGTGAGTGCCGACGGCAAGACGATCTCCACCTTGGCCGACACCGGCGGCCGGCCGCTCGGACTGGAGTGGCTGCCCGACGGCAAGGTCCTGGTCTGCGACGCGAACCGAGGCCTGCTCACCCTCGACCAGGACGGCCGGATCGCGACGCTGCTGTCCGAGGTCGAGGGCCGGCCGATGCGCTTCTGCAACAACGCGGACGTGACCGAGGACGGCACGATCTACTTCACCGACTCGTCCACCCGCTTCGGCATCGACGAGTGGATGGCCGATCTGCTGGAGCACTCCGCGACCGGCAGCGTGTACCGGCTGACCCCGGACGGCGAGCTCACCCGATTGACGACCGGCCGGGCCTTCCCGAACGGCGTCGCGCTCAGTGCGGATCGTCGTACCCTCTTCTGGGCCGAGACGGCGACGTACGGCCTCTTCAAGCTCGACCTGACCGACGAGAACGCCGAGCCCGTACACGTGGCGGAGATCCCGGGACTGCCGGACAACATCGCCCGCGGCTCCGATGGCTTGATCTGGGTCGCCGTCGGCTCACCACGCAACGCCCTGCTCGACCTCCTGCTGCCCAAGCATCCCGCCCTCCGCAAGGCGGTCTGGGCTCTGCCCGAGGCCTTGAAGCCGAAGGCCGCCGACATCATCGAGATCCAGGCGTACGACGAAGCCGGCCGGCTGATCCACGACGTCCGGGCCAAGCACCCGAACTTCCACATGCCGACCGGCGTTCGCGAACGGGACGGGAAGGTGTGGCTAGGCAGCATCGGCACCAGCTCCCTAGCCACGTTCCCGACCCCTACTCCTGCTGGGGTTTGACCACCAGCGAGAAGTCCTCGCCGTGATTGCTCACGCCCTCGATCACCGCTGCCTCGACCGCCTCCGAGCCGATCGTGCTGCGCAACATCAAGGGATCCGTGCGCAGGTCCTTGGCCAGCGCGACCGCCAGTCCGACCATCACCACCGCGAACGGCAACGCCGCCACAATCGTGAGGTTCTGCAGGCCCTGCAAGGCATCCGCACCACCGCCACCGGCCAACAGCATCACCGCGGCCACAGCGCCGGTCAGCACACCCCAGAACACGACGAGCGACTTCTTCGGCTCGATCGCACCGCGTTCGGACAGCGTGCCCATCACGATCGACGCCGCGTCCGCGCCGGACACGAAGAAGATCGCGACCAGTACGACGACCAGGATCGTGGTGACCGACGTCAGCGGGAGGTGGTCGAGCATGCCGAACAGCTGCCCCTCGGTGGTCGACTCACCAGCGATGTCCGTACCACCGCGCTGGATGTCGATCGCCGTACCGCCGAAGATGCAGAACCACAGCAGGCTGACCAGGGACGGCACCAGCAGTACACCGGTGACGAACTGGCGGATCGTCCGGCCGCGGCTGATCCGGGCGATGAACATCCCGACGAACGGCGTCCACGAGATCCACCAGGCCCAGTAGAAGACCGTCCAGCCGGACAGCCACTTCGCCATCGCGTCGCCGCCACTCGCCTCGGTCCGCGCGGCCATCGCGGCCAGGTCGCGGAAGTAGTCGCCGATCGCGGTCGGGACCAGGTTGAGGATGAGCACGGTCGGACCGACGACGAACACGAACACGGCCAGCGCGACGGCCAGCACCATGTTGATGTTGGACAGCCACTGGATGCCCTTCGCCACCCCGGACACCGCGGACGCGACGAACGCGGCCGTGAGTACGGCGATGATGCCGACGAGCACCCCGTTGCCGGTCTGGTCCAGCCAGCCCAGGATCCGTACGCCGGAACCGATCTGGAGCGTGCCCAGCCCGAGTGACGCGGCGGACCCGAACAGCGTCGCGAAGATCGCCAGCCCGTCGATCACCTTGCCGACCGGGCCTTCGGTCCGCCGGCCGAGCAACGGGGCGAACGCGGAGCTGATCAGCTGCGACCGCCCCCGCCGAAAGGTGCCGTAGGCAATGGCCAGGCCGACGACCGCGTAGATCGCCCACGGGTGCAGGGTCCAGTGGAACAGCGTCGTCGCCATCGCCGTCTGCAGCGCCTCCGACGTACCGCCGTCGACCGTGCCGGGTGGGGGACTGGTGAAGTGGGAGAGCGGTTCGCTCACGCCGAAGAACATCAGGCCGATGCCCATGCCTGCGCTGAACATCATCGCCACCCAGGACACGGTCTTGAACTCCGGCTGCTCGTCGTCGGCGCCGAGCGGGATCCGCCCGTACCGGCCGGCGGCCAGCCAGATCACGTACACGACGAAACCCGACGCCAGCAGGACGAACAGCCAGCCGGTGTTCTGCTCGACCCAGCCGAGCGCCGAGGTGGACGCCGTACCGAGGCTGGATGCGCTGGCGATGCCCCAGGCAACGAAGGCCAGGGCGATGACCGCGGTGACACCGAAGGTGATGCGGTCGAGCCCGGAACCGCGACTTCGGCTGCCGGGCGGTGGGGGTGGTGCGATCGCGGGATGTGCTGCGTGGTCGGTGGTCTCTGCCTGGCTGTCGAGGTCGTTCTCGAGTTCGATGGCCACAGGTGATGTCACGCCTCGCTTCGGCGCGCCTCCGTTCTGTTCAGTTGGGGGACTGCCTAACGACCGTGTCGAATATCGTGGCAAAATGCAACTATCGTGGTTTCGGCCACATCGAGACCCGGGACTACGCTGGCGGGCATGCGATTCGGGATCACGATCCTGCCGGAGTACCGGTGGAAGGACGCGGCGCCGTTGTGGCGGCGGGCGGAGGAGCTCGGCTTCGTCCACGCGTGGACGTACGACCATCTGACCTGGAGCGGTCTGCAGGACTCGCCCTGGTTCGGTACGACGCCAACGTTGACGGCGGCCGCGATGGTCACGTCCACGATCAAGCTCGGCACGTTCGTGACGTCGCCGAACTTCCGGCATCCGCTGGCGCTGACCCGGGACATCCTCGCGATCGACGACGTCTCCGACGGCCGGTTCCTCTGCGGCATCGGCTCCGGCGGCAGCCTCGACGCGACGATCCAGGGCGGCCCGGATCTCACCCCGCGGCAGAAGGTGGATCGGTTCGCGGAGTTCGTCGAACTGCTCGACAAGCTGCTGACCACCGACGGCGTCGACTTCAAGGGTGAGTACTTCGAGACCCGCAACGGCCGGACGCTGCCCGGTTGTGTGCAGCAGCCGCGGGTGCCGTTCATCATGGCCGCCAACGGACCGCGTTCACTCCGCCTTGCCGTTCAGTACGGCGCCGGCTGGGTCACGACCGGTCCGAAGTCCCCGGACTTCGAGACCTGGTTCGCCGCCGTCACGGACCTCAGCCACCGGCTGGACGACGTACTGGAGGGTCGGCCCTTCGATCGCTACTTGGCGCTCGACTCCGCCCGGTACTCGCTGTCCAGCCCTGACGCCTTCGAAGACGTTGTCAGCCGCGCCGCGGCCTTGGGCTTCACCGACGTGATCAGCCACTGGCCCCGCGCGGAAGGCGTCTACGCCGGCAGCGAAGCCGTCCTCGAGCAGATCGCCACCGACGTCATTCCCCGCTTGCGATAGGGCAGCGAAAGGGCCGCACACCTGGTGGTGTGCGGCCCCTTCGTTTTCAGTTTCGAGAAGGGTGATCCAAAGATCAGATCGGGCGGATGTTCTCCGCCTGCAGGCCCTTCTGGCCCTGGGTGATCTCGAACTCGACGCGCTGGTTCTCGTCCAGCGAGCGGAAGCCCGAGGTCTGGATGGCCGAGTAGTGCGCGAACACGTCCGCGCCACCGTCATCCGGGGTGATGAAGCCGAAGCCCTTGTCAGCGTTGAACCACTTGACAGTACCGACAGCCATTTGTGTCTATCTCCTTGATGGCTTGTAACAAACCGCGACCCACACCTCATGGGCCACGTGTCGCCGAAAGGCCCCAGAAGACAGAACCGGCCATGCAGCACAGCGAAAGTCAGTGGGAGTCCAAAAGTGCAACGCGATAACTGTAGCCGATCTGCGGCCGCGTGGAAGAGGTGATCGAGAACACGTGTCGCTGATTGTCGCCGCCCGCCACAGTCTGTAACAGAGCGAATTCGGGCCTGGCCGGGCCTGCCCGAACCCGGAAAACCCGCGCCGACCTGCTGGTTCGCGCTCGCAGCGTGGTCCGGCGGGATGGCAACGAAGGACAATGCACCGGTACGCCGGGTGATGGGCGTCTGGTTCGGATCGATTTTCTCGGCGTGTCGCGCGGCGGTGGACATTGGTTGCAAGAGACGCAATGGTGAAGAAAAGGAGACCTGATTGATCGTCAAAGTAACGCGCAGCGGCGGTTTCGCCGGCCTGATGGCGCACGGTGAGCTCGACACCAGCGCCGAACCTGACGCCGAACAGCTCGAGGCCGCGGTGCAGGCCCTCGACGCCACCGACCTCGGCTCCGGCCGTCCACAGCCGGACCGGTACGTCTACAAGGTGGAGGTGCGTGACGCCCCGGACGCGGACGCCACCCACCACACCGTTGCCGAGCAGGACGTCAACGAGACGACCGCCTGGCTACTGGACCGGATCCTGAAGCGTTAGCGCCAGGGGATCTCCGGCGCCCGGTAGAAGTTCACGCCGAGCGCCTCCCAACGAGACCCCTGCGCGGCGAGCCGGTCCTTGTACGTCTCCCAATCCAGCGCCGACGCCGGCGACCAACCCAACTCGGCGATCCCCGGCAGCCGGGGGAAGGTCATGAACTCGACCTTCGCCAGATCGTCGAGGGTCTCCGTCCACAGTGGCGCCTCCACGCCGATCACGGCGCTCTCGGGCACGTCCGGGATCAGCGTCGCGGGATCCCAGCTGTAGGCCTTCTCGACGCTGATCAGCCCGGCCCAGGCGAGACCGTACGGCGAGTCCTCGTCGTACTTCATGTCCAGGTACGCGCGGTTGGCCGGTGACATCACCAGTTCGGCCCCTTGGCGGACCCCCTTGCGGGCCAGTTCTTCGTCCTTGGCCTGATCGTTTCCCCAGTACTGGACGATGCTCCCGGCCGGCAACTCGGCATCGGCGATCTCGTGCCAGCCCATCACCCGCTTACCGTGCTTCACCACCAGCTCGGCTGCCTTCGGCACGAACGTGAGGTAGTCCGAGTGCGGCGTCACGTGTGCCTCGTCCCCGCCGAGGTGGATGACGTCCCCAGGGGTCTGCTCGGCCACCTCCCGGAACACGTCGTCCAGGAACTCGTACGTGAGGTCCTTGGCCACGGTGAGCGAGCTGAACCCGACCTCGGTGCCGGTGTAGAGCGGCGGAGCCTCGCCGTCGGCGTTGAGCTCGGCGTACGACGACAACGCGGCGTTGGTGTGACCAGGGGTGTCGATCTCCGGGACCACGGTCATGAAGTGGTCGGCGGCGTACATGACGATCTCGGCGTAGTCCGCCTTCGTGTAGTGCCCGGCCGGTCCACCGCCGACCTCGGAGCTGCCGCCGTGCTTGGTGAGCTCCTGCCAGGAGTCCACCTGGATCCGCCAGCCCTGGTCGTCGGACAGGTGCAGGTGCAGGCGGTTCAGCTTGTACAGCGACGCGAGCTCGATGAACCGCTTGACGTCGGCGACCGAGAAGAAGTGCCGGGACACGTCGAGCATGACGCCGCGGTACGAGTAGCGGGGCGCGTCGGAGATCTCGGTGCCGGCGATCTCCCACGGACCCGCCTGGTCGGTGTCCGCCTCGGCCTTGGCGGGGAGTAGCTGGCGCAGCGTCGTCACGCCGCGGAAGAGCCCTTCGGCCGTGGCCGCGGTGACAGTGACGGTCGAGCTCTCCACGCGGAGCTCGTAGCCCTCCGCGCCGAGGGAGTCCGGTCCGTCGGCGGACAGCGTGATCGTGCCGGTTCCCGGTTCCACTGGCAGTGCGAAGCCGGTGGAGCGACGGAGCTGGGTTACGAGCTGGTCCGCGATCCGGTCAAGGGCTTCGGACGGGGTGACGACACCGACAGTGGCCGACGACTGCAGGGTGAAGGTTTGGTCGGGCAGGGCGCTTTGGGTGACAGGCTGCGGGATCAGGGTGGGCTCCGGTGGGTGCGTGAGTTGTTTAAGAAGAGTCTCATCCATACTTGTGCGCCATGGCGATCGCCTGGGGCACATAACTCCCGCCGAACATCACCACGTGGGTCAGCAGCGGGTGCAGGCGGTGCAGCCCGACCCGGTCCCGCCACCCGTCCGCGAGCGGATACGCCTCGTCGTACGCACGGAGCACCCGTTCGAGCTGGGGTAGGCCGAAGAGGCCGAGCATGGCGAGGTCCGTCTCCCGGTGACCGCCGTGGGCGGCCGGGTCGATCAGGTGTACGCCGTCCCAGGCCCAGACCACGTTCCCCGACCACAGGTCGCCGTGGATCCGGCTCGGCTCGTCCGAAGGGTCGTCGTACGCACCGTCCTCCAGCCGAGTGCACACGTGCTCGAACACCTGCAGTTGGTGCCCGTCGATGGCGGACTGGTCGTAGGCGGCCCGCAAGTACGGCCGGAGTCGAAGGTTCGCGTAGAACTCGCCCCACGACTTGAGTGGCTCCTGCGCGTGCGGCAGCCCGATCGTGCCGATGTAGCCGTCGCCGTCCCACCCGTCCGGCGGTACGCCGTAATGCCGGGCGCCGGCGTCATGCGTCACGGCCAACCGCCGGCCGAACTCGTCCGCGGCCGCACCGGTCGGCGGCACGATCTCCAGCTTGACCGTGCTCAGCCGGCCGGGGGAGACGTCGAGCGGCTCGGCGACGGACACTCCACCGGGGACGGCGAGCCAGCGCAGCCCAGCCGCTTCAACCTCGAAGAACCCCGTTGGCGCGTCAGGCCGCCTCTTCACGAACCGGTTGCCCAGGTCGGTCATGTTCGCACTCTGCCACCCGGACCCGACGGCGAGCCAGCATCGGCTCGCTGAGGAGTGTCAGCACGGCCGCAGCGGCGAGCAGGGACCCGACGATGGCCACGCTGCGCACACCGGTGTTGTCGATCAGCGCACCACCGACGAACGCACCCGCTGCGATGCCCACGTTGAAGGCGGAGCTGGTGCCGGCCGAGGCGAGGTCGGTGCTGCCCGGCGCGACGTGCAGCGTCCGGTTCTGTACGGCGACCGCCATGCCGCTGAAGGCCAGGCCGACCACTGCGATCAGCGCGACGGTCGCGACCTTGTAGCTTCCGAAGGCGTAGAGGCCCGCAAGGGCCAGGCTGAGGACGGAATACGACACAACGACTGCTCCCCAGGGGTACCGGTCGAGAAGCCGCCCGACGACCAGCGTGCCGGTCAGGCCGCCCAGTCCGCTCGCAAGCAGCATCGGGCCGAGCGCGTCCCGGGAGAAGCCGGTGATGTCGAGCAGGAACGGCGTGACATAGGTGTTGAACGTCAGGAAGCCAGTCACCCCGATCGCCGAGCTGGCAAGGACAACGACGTACCGCCGGACGTCTGGCGCGCTGCCGCGACTCGAGGCGCCGTTACGCACCTCGACGGTTGGAAGCAGCCACAGGGCGCCGGCACAGGCCACTGCGCCGAGTCCGGCCATCACACCGAGGGGGACCCGCCAGCCGGCCTGCTCGCCGAGCCAGGTGCCCAGCGGGATGCCGAGAACGGGTGCAAGCGCCGTTCCGATCGCGAGTCGGGCCACAACCCGTCCGCGCACCTCCGGCGCGAACAGACTGGTCGCGATCGGCGGCGCGATCGCCCAGAAGAGCGACTGTGACAGCGCAGTCAGCAGCCGGGCAGCAAAGAGCAGCTCGTACGTCGGTGCGAGGGCGGACAGGGCCGTGGACACGGTCAGGACGCCGAGCGTGCTGCCGAGGACAAGTCGGCGGGGAAGTCGGAGCGTGAGCCGGGCCAGCGGGATCGACGCGAGCACGACGACCGCGGCGTACCCTGTGACCAGGAGGCCGACCTCGGAGCGGGTCCGGCCGAGGTCCGCGGCGACGACGGTGAGCAGACCGATCGGGAGGACCTCGATCGTCACATAGGAGAACGTGCTGAGCGCGAGCATGAGCAGGGCCGCGTTGGCCCGGCGGGACGTGATGGGCATGACCTCACCTGTGTCAGTCGGTGGTTCCAGCAAAGGATTCCAGTAAAGGACTGTATGGTGGTAGCGTCTCACCCATGACCGATAGTTTTCGCGACGAGCTCAGGATTGTCGGTGGGCATCCCGCCCTGGATCTTGTGAACACCGTAACGCCCCGGATTCCCGGCCGTCCCGACGTTTACGACTATCTGAGACAGCCCGCCGAGCTGCTCGCCTGGAGCCGCCGGATCGAGCTCGTCGACGCGGCCGAGAGCGCGGCGATCGAGGCGGTCTGGCAGGGCGCTCCGGATCTGGCCGAGAAGGCGCTGCGGGCGACCGACGAGATCCGGGCGGCGGCGTACGCCGTACTGGCCGGTGAGGGTGCGCAGGAGTCAACGTACGAACGGCTGATGCTGCGTTGGGCAGCTGCTGCGGCCCGGTCGATGCTGGTCGCGAAGGGCGACGGTCCGGGGGTCGCTGACCTGCGGGTCGGGACGGCGCCGGCGTTGATGATTCCGGACCGGCTGGTGTTCGCGGTCGTCGACCTGGTGCGGACGGTCGACCACCGGCAGTTGCGGTCCTGTCCGGTCGACGACGGCGGCTGCGGGTGGCTATTCCTGGACCGCAGCCGGAACGGCTCGCGGCGTTGGTGCTCGATGGAGGACTGCGGCACCCGGGCCAAGATCCGCAAGCTCACCGAACGCCGCCGCGCTACCACCGTCAAGCCGGTTTAGCGGGAGCGAGAAAGTTCATTCACTGTCAGCAACCGTCTTACGGGCTAAGAAGGCGTGTCGAAAGATGCGAACTGTCCGTCGGACCTGTCATCGTAGGCGGCCGGGCCTTCGACCACGACGGGCCTGGCCGGGCCTGCTCCGCGATCGGGGCAGGTAGATGAAGAGGAAGCTGGAGGACAGATGACGCAGGTGGCAGAGCAGCCGGGCAGTACTGCCGGGCGGCTCGGCTCGGTGGTGCTGGATTGCCTGGACCCACTCGAGCTCGCCCAGTTCTACTCAGCTCTGCTGGGGCTGGAGATCGACGAGAACGGTGACGAGGACTGGCGGAGCCTGACCGGCCCCGGCTCCTCGCTGGGATTCTCGACGCTGGCCTTCCGGCGCTCGGAGGAGTACGTGCCGGCCACCTGGCCCGGCACCGACGCGCACGACCTCCATCTCGACCTGATCGTCGAGGACCTTTCCAGCGGCCACGCCACCGTGGTCGCGCTCGGGGCCGAACCACTCGACCCCCTGGACCCACCGCCCGCCGAGAACACCAGGGGCTGGCGGATCTACGCCGACCCGGCGGGACACCCTTTCAGAATCTGCCTCGAGTAGGCCTTTCGAGCGCCCGCCCTGTGTTGGGGGCGGGCGCTTTTTCATGTCCAGGCACTGCTGCCGGTGAACGCGAAGTGGCGGCTCTCGTCGTACCGGGGTCGTGGCTGGTAGCTGTTCACACCCGGCTCGCCGCGCAGATGGAAGGCGCTCGGGTAGGGCTGCTCCGGGTCCGTGATCCGGGTCGAGGTCGGGATGTAGCGGATGGTCAGGCCGCAACGCCGGTTCGGCGAGGTGTTCGCGTTGCTGCCGTGGACGATGTTCGGGTGGTGCACCTCGACATCGCCGGGCGCCAGCACCATGTCGACCGCGGCGGACTCGTCGACCTCGACCGCGATCTCCTTCCCGAGCACGCTCTCGACCTCGGTGTTGTCCCGCATCCCGGCCACCCCGGAAAGATGGCTGCCGGGGACGACCCGGACGCAGCCGTTCTCCGGCGTCGAGTGGTCGACGGCCAGCCACAGCGTGACGACCTTCATCGGGTCGAGCGGCCAGAACGCGGCGTCCTGGTGCCACAGCACCGGCTGACCCGAGTACGGCGGCTTGGAGATGTAGTGCGACGCGAACAGGGCCAGATCCGGCCCGACGAACTGCGACGCGATATCGAGCAGCCGGTCGTCGCTCACCAGCCGCACCCAGAACGGGTCGTCGCGCAGGTAGACGTGCCCCAACTGCTCCGGCCGTACGTCGGGATGCCTGGCCTGCAGCCACTCCACATGATCGTTCACCTCCTTGATCAGCTCTTGGTCGATGACGTTGCGGAAGATGACGTAACCATCGCGCTCGAACATGCCTCCATGGTTCGCCCTGGCGGCAGTCGATGGCTAGCAACGAGCTGCCGTGAACTTGTAGCGTGTTGATGTGGACCAGGTGCTGCGGTTCGAGTCGCACGCGTTCGGCCGGCCGTATCACGCGGCCCGGGTGCGCATCCCGGCTCGAGCCCGCGACACCGAGTTGCACACGCACGCCGACTTCCACGAGTTCATGGGTGTGGTGTCCGGGACCGGCGAGCATCTGCTCACCACCGGCGTCGAGCCATTGCGAGCCGGCGACGTGGTCCTGGTCCGGCCGAGCGATCGGCACGCCGTCCGTGGCTCCGCGCCGGACGGGCTGGAGTTCGTAAATGTGGCCTTCCCGAGCTCGGCCTGGCTGGGCTTCCTCGACCTCACCCGCACCCAGCTGGCCCCGTCAGGGCCGGTCACCTTCCACACGGCGGCGGCGATCGCCGTCTTCGAGCACGCCCTGGCCCGTTTCCAGGCCGAGCCCGGCCCCTACGACCTGATCCGCTTCTGGATCGACCTGCTGCAGTTGCTCGCGCCCGCGGACACAGGAGGTCCGGGCACGCCGGACTGGCTGGCCAAGGCCTGCACGGCGATGCGCGCCGAGGACAACCTCCGCGGCGGCGTCCCACGCATCCTGGAACTCGCCGCCGTCAGCCCGGCGCACCTCTCCCGCTCGATGCGCGCCGCGTACGGCGTGACTCCCACGACGTTCGTCACCGATCTCCGCCTGGAGCACGCCGCCTCATTGCTAGCGGCAACAAACATCCCGGTCGCCGGCATCGCCGACCGCTGCGGTTTCACCAGCCAGTCCTACTTCACTCGCTGCTTCACCGCGGCCCACGCAGTGGCCCCTCGCGAGTTCCGCCGCCGCTCCCAACGCGCCTTCGTCCCCTAGAGCGATTCGAGATACGCGGCTGCCTCCGCCTGCTTGAACCACTTCGCCCAGCCGAGTACGTCGGCATCGAATCGCGGGTCCTTCGCGGACAGGTCGGCGCCGTGCTCGACCAGGTACCGCAGCGTGTCCACAGCGCCGTTCCCCGCGGCCAGATGAGCTGCGGTGAAGCCGTTCGCCGTACGTTCGTTGACGTCGAAGCCTCGGTCGGCGAGCTGCGGAATGATCTCCCAGCGCTGCGCGGCGGCTGCCTCGGCGAGGAGCGTCGGGCGTTCGGCCGGGGTGGTTTCGCCCGCGAACGGGTCCTCGGCGCGCTGGTCGCGGTAGAAGTCGCGGACCGTGCCGAGCTCCGCGCCGTGGTGGATGAGCTCGTCGAGGATGTGCAGGACGAACGAGGTGCCGTCGTGCTCGGCGTACTGTCCCGCGGGCTCGCCCATTGGGCTGTCCAGCGTCTCCTGGCTGAGTGCGGCCAGCCGGCCGCGCCAGACGTCGTACGCGTGATCGAGAGCAACAAGTGCGGCGGCTGCGGTCTCTGGGACTGGCGGCTGGCCGTCCTCCGGGGCGGGCTGGTGTCCGAACCAGGTGGCCGTGCGGTCCTCCTGCAGGATGTCGACGATGTGCGTGATCCGCCAGGCCAGCGTGGTGAACGGCGCCGGTTCCGGCGGGATCCAGGCCCAGTCGGCGGCGAAGCCCGTGTCGGTCTTCCGGATCGACCAGCAGCCGTCGAACGGCTCCCAGAGGTACTCCTCGTCGGTCAGGCCCTCGACCCGGCCGCGCAGCCGCTGCCAAGCGAAGTCGGACAGGTCCAGGAGATTCTGCGAGAGCGTCGTCATGGCACCACCGTAGGACGACCTGCGGACAGGATCGGTCCGCAGGTTCGGGCAGAATGGCAGGACGATGGATACCGCGGCCCGATTGCTCCGTTTGTTGTCCTTGCTCCAGTCGCGTCAGCAGTGGGACGGCGCGGACCTGGCGGCGAGGCTCGGCATCACGCCTCGGACCGTACGCCGTGATGTCACGCGCCTCAGATCACTCGGGTACCCGATCGAGGCGGAGGCGGGAATCGGCGGTGGCTACCGACTCGGTCCCGGCGGGCGGCTGCCGCCGCTGCTGCTCGAGGACGAGGAGGCGGTGGCGGTCGCGGTCGGATTGCGCGTCGCGACCACCACGACGGTGTCCGGGGTTGAGCAGGCGGCGATCTCCGCGCTGGCCAAGCTCCATCAGGTGCTGCCGGTCCGACTGCGTGAGCAGGTCGCGGCCATCGGCGCGCAGGTCGCTCAGTTCCCGCAGGGCGACCTTCCGACCGTTGACGGCGAGGTGCTGGTGACGCTGGCGACCGGGTGCCGTGACATCGAAGGCATCAGGTTCCGCTATCGCACCCACGGCGGCGCGGAGTCTGAGCGCAGCGTCGAGCCGCTGCGGATCGTGCACACCGGCCGGCGCTGGTACCTCGTCGCCCGCGACCGCGATCGGCAGGCCTGGCGGACCTTCCGGGTCGACCGGATCGCGGACCCGGTGCTCACCGGTCAGCGCTACCAGTTCGACGACCCACCCGACCCGGTCGCACTCGTTGCCGAGGGCACCGGAGTGGCGCCGTGGGACATCGTCGCGCGGGTTCGTGTCCATGCCGGCGCGGACACTGTCGCGAGGTTCCTGCCGCCGGGTCAGGCGGTGGTCGAGCCGATCGACGCGACCACCTGCGAGCTCCGACTCGCCGCCAACGAACTCGGCCCGCTGGTCGCCCAGATCGTCCGCATCTACTGGCCATTCGAGGTACTCGGCCCACCCGAGCTCCGCGCCGCCGTGCACATCCACGGCCAGCGCCTGCTCGACTCCTAGCTCTCGGCCAGCGCCTTCCGGATCCGCTTCTCCGACACCGGGTACGGCGTACCGAGCGTCTGGGCGAAGAGGCTGATCCGGAGCTCTTCGAGCATCCACCGGACTTCGAGCAACTCGGGGCTCGGGTACTTGCCGGTGGGAACGGCGCGGAGGCGTTTCTCGTACTCGTCGGTGAGGGTCTGGACGATCGCCATACCCGATCGGTCGCGCATCGCGTTGGCGCCGATCTTGTCGAGCCGCTGCTCGATCCCGCGCAGGTACCGGACCAGATCGGGCAGCCGCTTGGCGCCGGTCTGGGTGATGAACCCGGGGTGGACGAGCGCCTCCAACTGACCGCGTACGTCGGACAACGCCGCGAGCAACGCCGGACTGGAGGCCCGCGAGATCTGCTTGTCGACCGTACGGGCGTGACCCAGCACCTGCTCGACCTGACGCAGGATCGTCAGCACGGTGTCGGCGAGATCCGACCTGACGGCGTCGCGCAGGATCGAGAACGCGGTCAGGTTCCAGGCCGGGCCGTTCGCCGCCGCCATCAGCTGATCCACGGCCGCCGCGATCGCGTCGTTGAGCAGCTCACCGACATTGCGGTGCGGCCCGGCCATCAGCGTCATCTTCTGCTGGTTGGTCAGATTCCGCTGTACGACGTCGATCACCGACGGCATCGTGAGCAGCAGGAGCCGGCGGGTGCCGTCCCACATCGCCGCGGCCTGGTCCCGTTCGGTCTCCTGCAACCGGATCGCGACGCTCTTGCCCTCGTCGACGAGCGCGGGGTAACCGGCCACGGTCAGCCCGTTGCGGTGTTCGGAGAAGCTACGCGGCAGGTCGCCGAAGGTCCAGTCGGTCAGGCCCGACCGCTCGAGGCCGCTGACCGCCTTGGACGCGACCTTCGAGATCGCGGCCGTGGTCTTCGGCTTGAGGCGTTCCTTGAGCTTGGCGAGATCCTTGCTCTCGGCCACCGTCTTGCCATTGTCGTCGACCACCCGGAAGGTCATCCGCAGGTGCTCGGGCACCCGCGTCCAGTCCCAGTCGGCGGACTCGATCACGACACCGCGTAGCTCTCGCAACTCACGGGCGAGCGCGTCGATGAGCGGGCCGGAGGTCGGGTCCAGGTGGGGGAGCACCTGCCGGGCGTGGTCCGGCGCGGGCACGATGTTGCGCCTGATTGCCTTCGGCAAGGACTTGATCAGCGTGGTGACGAGCTCCTCGCGGAACCCGGGGACGCTCCACTCGAACCCGTCCGCGGTGACCTGGTTCAGAACGAGCAGCGGAAGGTGCACGGTCACGCCGTCGGCGTCCGTACCAGGTTCGAAGGCGTAAGTGAGATCGAAGGTCATCCCGTTCTGCGTCCAGTGCAGCGGGAACTCCTCTTCCTTCACTTCCGCGCCTTCGCGGACCACCAAGGACCGCTCGAAGTCGAGCAGGTCGGCGTCGCGCTGACGGGCCTTCTTCCACCAGGTGTCGAAGTGCCGGCCGGTGACCACCTCGGCGCCGATCCGCTCGTCGTAGAAGGCGAACAGTGTCTCGTCGTCGACCAGCAGGTCGCGACGGCGGGTCCGCTCCTCGAGCTCCTCGACTTCCTCGATCAGCTTGCGGTTCTCGTGGAAGAACTTGTGGTGCGTGTCCCAGTCACCCTCGACCAGCGCGTGCCGGATGAAGAGCTCCCGCGACACCTCCGGGTCGACCTTGCCGTAGTTGATCTTGCGCCGGGCAACGATCGGTACGCCGTACAGCGTGACCTTCTCGTACGCCATCACCGCGCCGGCCTTGCGCTCCCAGTGCGGCTCGGAGTACGACCGCTTGATCAGATGCGGCGCGAGATCCTCGGCCCACTCCGGCTCGATCTTCGCGTTCACCCGCGCCCACAACCGGGACGTCTCGACCAGCTCGGCGGCCATCACGAACTGCGGCGGCTTCTTGAACAGGCCCGATCCGGGGAAGATCGCGAACTTGGTGCCGCGGGCACCGATGTACTGGTGCTGGTTGGCCGGATCCTTCAGACCGAGATGGGAGAGCAGGCCGGACATCAGCGAGATGTGGACGTTGTCCGGGTCGGCGGCCTCACCGCTGTTGAGGGTGACGCCGATCTGGGATGCGACCTGGCGGAGCTGCGCGAAGATGTCCTGCCACTCGCGGACGCGTAGATAGTTCAGGTACTCGCTGCGGCACATCTTGCGGAACTGGTTACCGGACAGCTCCTTCTGCTGCTTCTTCAGGTAGTTCCAGAGGTTCAGGAACCCGAGGAAGTCGCTGTTCGGGTCACGGAACCGCGCGTGCGCCTGCTGGGCCTGCGCCTCGGCGTCGGTCGGGCGTTCGCGAGGATCCTGGATGGAGAGCGCCGAGGCGATCACCATCACCTCGCGGACACAGGCGTGCTTGTCGGCCTCGACGATCATCCGGGCCAGTCGCGGGTCCAGCGGGATCTGCGCCAACTGGCGGCCGATCGGGGTGAGGCGGCGATGCCGGTCGCCGGTCTTGGCCGGCTCGATCGCGCCGAGCTCGGTGAGGAGCTGCAGGCCGTCGGTGATGCTGCGCTTGTCGGGCTCGTCGATGAACGGGAACGCGGCGATGTCGCCGAGACCGATCGACGTCATCTGCAGGATGACCGAGGCGAGGTTGGTCCGCAGGATCTCCGGGTCGGTGAACTCCGGGCGGTTCTCGAAGTCCTCCTCCGAATACAGCCGGATACAGATGCCGTCGCTGGTCCGGCCGGAGCGGCCCTTGCGCTGGTTGGCGCTGGCCTGCGAGACCGGCTCGATCGGTAGGTGCTGGACCTTGGTCCGATGGCTGTACCGCGAGATCCGCGCCGTACCGGGGTCGACGACGTACTTGATGCCGGGGACCGTCAGCGACGTCTCGGCGACGTTGGTCGCGAGGACGATGCGGCGGTTGGAGTGCGACTGGAAGACCCGGTGCTGCTCGGCGTTGGACAGCCGGGCGTAGAGCGGGAGGATCTCGGTGGTCCGCCGTTCATTGCGGAACTTGTCGTTCAGCGCGTCGGCGGTATCCCGGATCTCGCGTTCACCACTGAGGAACACCAGTACGTCGCCGTCGGCCTCGTACTCGAGTTCGTCGACGGCGTCGAGGATCGCCTGGGTCTGGTCCCGATCGATCGTGGCCGGGTCGTCCGGGTCGTTGATCGGGCGGTAGCGGACCTCGACGGGGTAGGTCCGGCCCGACACCTCGACGATCGGTGCCGGCGTACCGGAGCTGTCGGCGAAGTGCTCGGCGAACCGCTCGGGGTCGATGGTCGCCGAGGTGATGATCACCTTGAGGTCCGGGCGGCGGGGGAGCAGGCGCTTGAGGTAGCCGAGGATGAAGTCGATGTTCAGGCTGCGCTCGTGCGCCTCGTCGATGATGAGGGTGTCGTAGCGGGTCAGATCGCGGTCGCGCTGCAGTTCGTTCAGCAGGATGCCGTCGGTCATCAGCTTGACCAGCGAGCGTTCGCTGACCTTGTCGGTGAACCGGACCGCGAACCCGATGGTGTCGCCGAGCTCGGTGCCGAGTTCCTCCGCGATCCGCTCCGCGACCGTGCGGGCCGCGAGTCGCCGCGGCTGGGTGTGGCCGATCATGCCCTGGACACCACGGCCGAGCTCGAGACAGATCTTCGGGATCTGCGTCGTCTTCCCGGACCCGGTCTCACCCGCGACCACGACGACCTGGTTGTCGCGGATCGCGGCCGCGATCTCGTCCTTGAGCTGGCTGACCGGCAACTCCGGCGGATACGTGATCTCCGGGACGGCTTCCCGCCGTACCTCGACCCGCCGCTCGGCCTGCTCGATCGCCGTCACCACGCCCTGCAGCGCCTGCGCGTCCTTGGCCCGGCGCACCCGCTCGAGCCGCCGCCCGAGCTGCTCCCGGTCATGCCCCAGCAACCCGTCGAGCCGCGCCGCTACTTCACCGACGTTCAGCTCACCGTCGACCGGCGCCGGATTGGAAGGTTTACGCCCCCGTCGCCGCCGCGGACGACGGACAGCGGGGTCCTGGACGGGACCGGTGGCAGGGGTGGGACTCGACGACTCGGTCCGGGCATCAGGCATAACAACCCCAGTTTAGGCGCCCCACCCCAGCCCCTCACCTGGATTAGTCGTGCGGCGACTCGGCCTTGACGGCTAGCACTGGCACGGGGGACTCCAGGAGGACTCTTTGGGCGGTACTGCCGAGGATGAGTTTTCCTACCGGGCTCCGGCGGCGGAGGCCAAGGACGATGAGGCCTACGTCTTCGGTGGCGGCGGTCTTCAGGAGCTCGCCGGCTACGTCGCCGCTGGAGACCGCTTGCTGGATGGTGACCTCGACGCCGTACTCGCGGAGCTTGGCTTCGGCCGCGGCCAGTTCGTCGGCGTTGGCGTAGCGGGCGTCGATGTAGGCGTCACCGCGGCTGGTGTTCAGCAGCAGGACCGACGCCCCGCGCAGCTTCGCCTCGGCGGCCGCGGCCGTCAACGCGGCCTCACCCTCGGCAGTTGGCACATACCCGACCAGGATCTTCACACCTCACACTCTCCCATCCGGCGGACCCACACCACTCACCAACCGCACACCAATTCGGCATCGCCCGCTCAGCGCGCCGGGCGGAGCGAGCCCGAAGGCGGGTTGGTGAGTGGCGGAGGTCCGGGAGTCAGTCGTCCTCGCCGAAGGTGAGGCGGTCGTGGGTGGGCTGGGTGCCGCGGATCCGCGCGACGATCCGCGGCAGGTACGGGACGAACAGCGCGAGCACGGTCAGCACGATGATGATCAGGCTCAGCGGCCGGGTGAAGAACACGCTCCCGTCCCCGTTCGAGATCACCAGCGCCCGGCGGAACTGCTCCTCCATCGTCGGCCCGAGGATGACCCCGAGGATCACCGGCGCGATCGGGAAGTCGAGCTTGCGCATGAAGAAGCCGATCACCCCGATCAGCAGCGCCATCAGCACCTCGTACCCGGAGCCCGACAGCGAGTACACCCCGAGACACGCGAACACGAGGATCCCGGAGTACAGGAGCGGCCTCGGCACCTTGAGCACCTGCACCCAGATCTGGATCAACGGCAGGTTCATGATCAGCAGGATCAGGTTGCCGATGTACAGCGACGCGATCAGCGTCCACACCAGCGTGCTCTGGTCCTCGAACAGTTGCGGCCCCGGCTGCACGTTGAAGATCTGGAACGCCGCCAGCATCACCGCGGCCGTGGCGGACGTCGGCAACCCGAGTGTCAGCAGCGGCACGAGTACGCCGGAGAAGGATGCGTTGTTGGCCGCCTCCGGCCCCGCCACCCCCTCGATCGCGCCGTCACCGAACTCGTCCCGGCCCTTCTTCCGTGCCTGCCGACGCTCGATCGAGTACGACAGGAACGTCGGCACCTCCGCACCACCTGACGGAATGGCCCCGAACGGGAACCCGAGCGCCGTGCCCCGCAACCACGGCCGCCACGACCGGCTCCAGTCCGACTTGTTCAGGTATCCGGTCCGCAGCCGCCCCTTCTCGAGTACGGCGGGACGCTCTGGGGTCGACCGCAATTTCGATGCCACATGCAACGTCTCGCCGATTGCGAACAGTCCGACGATCACGATGACGACGTCGACCCCGTCCAGCAACCGCAAGGTGCCGAACGTGTACCGCGGTGCGCCGGACAAGCTGTCCAACCCGATCAGCCCGATGAACAGACCGACCGTGAGCGACAACAGACCGCGGACCAGCGAGTGCCCGACCAGGGCGGTCACCGCGACCATCGCGAGCAGCGTGATCGCGAAGTAGTCCGTCGCCTGGAAGTGACTTGCGAGGTTGCCGATCGGCTTCGCGACGAAGGTCAGCAGCACGGTGGAGATCGTCCCGGCCACGAACGACCCGATCGCCGCCGTCGCCAGCGCTGCCCGGGCTCGCCCCTTCAGCGCCATCTTGTGACCCTCGATCGCGGTCGCGACCGACGCGGACTCACCGGGCGTATTGATCAGGATCGATGTGGTCGAGCCGCCGTACATAGCGCCGTAGTAGATCCCGGCGAACATGATGAACGCGCCGATCGGGTCGGAGAAGTTGAAGGTGATCGGCAACAGCAGCGCGATCGTCAGCGCCGGCCCGATCCCGGGCAGGATGCCGACGAGCATGCCGAGCGTGACGCCGAGCACGGCCCACAGCAGGTTCATCGGATCGAGCACGGTCCCGAACCCGTGCAGCAGATCGCCGAAGACGGTCAAGGAGATCACAGCCCCAGCACCCCCTCCGGCAGCGAGATGTCGAGGAACTGGGTGAACGCGACATACACGACAACCGCGAGTACGACGGCCACGACGATGTCACGCACCAACTGCCGGCTCCCGAGCACCCGAGCCGCGGCGAAGAACAGCAACGCGGTCGCGATCATGTAGCCCAGCGGTACGACGAGCAACGCGTACAACACGAGCAACGCCGAAACCGACACCGGCTCGAACCAACTCCGGTCCGCGTTCGAGCCGGCCCGCGGCGACCGCAATCCCTCGACCAGGTACCCGATCGACAACAGCAACCAAGCCGACGTCACCAACAACGGAAAGAACCGCGGCCCCGCCGGATCGAACCCCTTCGGACTGCGAATGTCGAACACACCCACCAGAAACGTCCCACTCAAAACAATCAGCACAACCGCCGCAACAATCCGCACCACCCGCGAGGCTTCGACCTCAACGTCAGCGGCCCGGACTCCGGTCGCCTCATCCACAGACCCGCCGCCAGCGCCGCCGGCGGCCTCGGCCGCGGGGACGTCGCCTGCCTTCACCTCGTCGGACGCGCTCATATGATCCCCAACTCCTTCTCGAGACCCTGGACGCGGACGGTTTCGTCGGCGATGAACTTCGTTGCGTCGTCGCCGGTTTTGAAGAAGTCGGTCCAGCCGTTCTTCTTGCGGATCTCGGCCCACTCGGGCGACGAGTTCACCTGGGTGACGAAGTCGATCAGGCGTTGCCGGTCCGCGGCCGGGATATCGGGCGGCGCGACGATCGCGCGCCAGTTCAGGACCTCGGCGTTGTATCCCTCGGCCTTCATCGTCGGCAGTTGCTTGCCGTTGAGGGAGACCGGTTCGGTGCCGGAGGTCGCGAGTACGCGCATCTTGCCTGCGGTGATCTGCTCCTCGAACTCACTCAGCCCGGAGATCCCGACGGTCACGTCGCCGGACAGGATCGCGGCGGTCGCCTCGCCACCGCCGGAGTAGCTGATGTACTTCACCTTCGACGGATCCGCGCCGGCCGCCTTCACCAGCGTCCCCGCGGTGATGTGGTCGGTGCCGCCGATCGTGCCGCCGCCCCAGCTGACCCTCGACGGGTCGGCCTTGTACATCTCGACCAGGTCCTTCAACGACTTCAGCGGTGAGTCCGCCTTCACCACCAGCACTTCCTGCTCGGCGGTGATGGTCGCGATCGGGGTCGTGTCGGAGACGGTGATCTCGGACTGGTTCAGCGTGAGCGCACCGACCATCACCAGGCCGGTGATCATCAGCGTGTGCGGGTCCTTGCGGTTCTTCGTGACCAGCTTGGAGATGCCGACCGCGCCGCCGGCGCCCGTCACGTTCACGACGGACACGGACCGGCCGCTCGGCAGCAGCTTCTTCTCCTGCACCACGTGCTGGAACTGCCGCGCGGTCAGGTCCCAGCCACCACCAGGCGCGGCGGGCACCATGATCTCGACGTTGCGGCTCGGGAAGTCGCCGGCGACGCTGCCGCCTTCGAGCGTCTTCTCCAGTGCCGAACAGCCGCTGGCGAGCAGGCTGACGGCCAGACCCGCGGCGACCAGCGCCGTGCGGGGTCGCGACATGGGAATACCTCCTGGGGGCGAGGAGCGCGATTGCCGCGACGGTAGCAGCATTCCACCAGGAGGTACATAGATTCCGTTCTACGGTACGGCGAGTTATCGTCGAGTCGTCGTACTGGCGCGGAGAGCGGAGAGAGGGACCGGATGAGTGACGGTGACGGGGTTCGTAGTGTGCACCGCGCGCTGGACCTGCTCGAACGCTTCGACGACGAGCACCCGACCTGGACGCTCGCCGCGCTGACCGCCGCGAGCGGCCTGCCGAAGACAACTGTGCTCCGGCTGGTCACCACCCTCGAGCAGCGTGGCCTCGTCGCCTCGATCGGCCCGGGCCGGTATGCGATCGGTCCGGGCTTCCTGCGCTGGTCGCGGCTGAGCAGCGAGGCGATGGAGATCCCGCCGGCGGTCCGCGCCGCGCTGGGCAAACTCGCCGCCGACACCGGCGAGACCGCCAACCTCTACATCCGGGTCGGCCGCACCCGCGTCTGCCTGGCCCAAGCCCAAGGCCCGTTGAACGTCCGGCACATGGTCGTGGTCGGATCGTCGATGCCGCTGTGGGGAGGCGCCGCGTCGAAGGTGCTGCTCACCGACCCGCCCGTCCTCGACGTCGATCCTTCGCTGATCGAGGAGCTCGCACTGGAAGCACCTCGCCCGGCCGATTACGCGAAGCGGCTCCGCGTCGCCGTGACCGAGGCGGCCGCTCGTGGATTCGCGATCAGTCACGGTGAGCGTGAGCTCGGTGCCTCCGGAGTCGCGGCGCCGGTACGACGTCCCGACGGCCGAGTCGTCGCTGCGATCGCGATCGGTGGCCCGACGACCCGCTTCAGCGATGACCGGTTGCCGCCGTACGTGCACGCCGTACGGCGTTGTGCGGCCACGATCGTGGCCACTGGATGGAGCGGCTTCAGTGCAGCCTGATGCCGACCTGCTCGCCGGCGTGCGGGTGCTCGACCTCACCAACGTGTTGGCGGGGCCGTTCGCGGGCTACCAGCTGGCGTTGATGGGTGCGGACGTGATCAAGGTCGAGGTGCCAGGGACAGGGGATCTGGCACGCAATCTCGGCGCTGATCCGGCGTTGTCGAAGGACGGGCTCGGGATCTCGTTCCTGGCGCAGAACGGCGGGAAGCGCTCGCTCACGTTGGACCTGAAGAACCCGGCCGGCCGGGAGGTGTTCGAACGGCTGGTGCACGAGGCGGACGTCCTCTTGGAGAACTTCCGGCCGGGAGTGCTGGAGCGGCTAGGCTTCTCGGTCGAGGTGTTGCGGTCGCTGAATCCGGGTCTGGTCTACTGCGCGGTCTCTGGTTTCGGTCAGACGGGTCCGATGCGGGGGCGACCGGCGTACGACCAGATCATTCAAGGGCTGTCCGGGATCATGAGTGTGACCGGTACGCCGGAAACCGCGCCGACGCGGACCGGGTTCCCGATCGCTGACACGCTCGGTGGGTATGCGGCCGCCTTTGCGATCTCGGCGGCGTTGGTGAAGCGCTCCCGTACGGGCGAAGGCAGCTACCTCGACGTGTCGATGCTCGAGACCGCTGTCGCGGCGATGGGTTGGGTGGTGTCGGACTACCTGGTCGGCGGCCGGATACCACGGGCCATGGGCAACGAAAACGCGACGTCCGCGCCCTCGGGCACCTTCCAGACCGCGGACGGTGCGCTGAACATCGCGGCCAACAAACAGGAGCAGTACGTCGAACTCTGCACGGCGCTCGACCGCCCGGAACTCATCACGGACGACCGCTTCGCGACCCGCGAGGCTCGGAAGGCGCATCGGCTCGAACTGAAGGCCGAGCTGGAGCGGACGCTCTCTCAACAATCGGCCACCCACTGGGACGAGTTGCTCGCGAACTCCGGCGTTCCCGTCGCTCCGGTGCTCACCGTCGAGCAGACACTCTCGCTACCGCAGCTAGTCGACCGCGAACTGTTGCACTCGGTCCACCTGCCCGATGGTCGTGAGCTTCGCGTGCTTGGCAGCAGCGTCCACGTAAACGGCCGGCCCATCGGTCCCTCGACGCGACCACCGCGCCTGGGCGAGCATTCCCGGGAGATCCTGGCCGAACTCGGCTACAGCCAAGACGAGATCGCCGCCCTCGAGACGGAAGGAGCGACCTGATGGGACAGACCGAGGCCGCGGATTGGTGGGCGACGGGGATCTCTGACATCGAGCCGGGAGTGATCCGGTTTCACGGTTATCCGATCGAGGAGCTGATCGGGGGAGTCAGCTTCCCGCAGATGATCTGGCTGATGGTTCGCGGCGAGCTACCCACACCCGGCCAGGCCAAGCTCCTCGAGCAGACCCTCGTCGCTGCGGTGGACCACGGACCCCAAGCCCCGTCGATCGCCGCCGCCCGGATGGCCGCGTCCTGCGGCCTCGCGCTCAACAACGCGATCGCCACCGGCGTCAACCTCCTCGGCGACGTCCATGGTGGCGCCGGGCAACAATGCCTCGAAGTTCTTTACGAGCTGCGCGCGACCGGCACCGATGCAACCACCGCGGCACGTGACCTCGTCGCATCGTACAAGTCCCGCAAGGCCTACGTCCCCGGCTTCGGCCACCGCTTCCACCCGCACGACCCACGCCGCGACCCATTGATCACCGCCGCCCAGCAAGCTGTTGCCGACGGCATCATCGACGGCCGCTACCTGGAGATCGCGCTCGCGCTGGAGGATGCGCTGGCTCCCGTCCCGATGAATGTCGACGGCGCGACAGCCACCATCTACGCCGAACTGGGCTTCCCCGCCGAGCTCGCCCGTGGCCTCTTCGTCCTCTCCCGTTCCGTCGGCCTCCTCGCCCACGCCCACGAGCAGCAGCAAGAACCCACCCGCATCAAAGGCCCGCTGCCGAAGTCCGTCATCCCCACCTACACCGGCCACCCACCACGCTCCCTCTGAGCGGCTAGGGTCGACCGCATGGTCGAACTGCAGGTGGTCCTCCCGGACGAGTCGGCGGCCATGCCGCCCGAGCGACTGGTCGAACTCGCGATCGCCGCCGAGGAACTCGGCTACGGCACCGCCTGGTTGCCCGATCACCTGCTCCCGCCCGGACAGTTCGGCTCGACGTATGGCGGTGTCTACGAGCCGCTCGTCACGATCGGCTACCTGGCCGCCCGCACGACCCGGATCCGGTTCGGTACGTCGGTGCTGGTGTTGCCGATGCGCAGTCCGTACGTCGTCGCCAAGCAAGCCGCGACGCTGCACCGGTTGTCCGGGGAGCGCGTCGTACTCGGACTCGGTGCCGGTTGGGAAGCGACTGAGTTCGCCGCCGTGGGTTCGTCCTTCGAGGATCGGGGCCGGCGGACGCATGAGTCGCTCGCGATCATCCGCAGCCTGTTCTCGGGCGAGGATCGCGACGGCGTCTTCGAGCCGAAGCTTCGGGCGCCACTCCCGATCATGATCGGCGGCACCACCGGTCCGGCGCTGCGTCGAGCCGCTCGCTTCGGTGACGAATGGCAGGGCCTGGGCCTGGATGCGACCGCGTTCGCCACGGCCGTGAGCCGCCTTCGAGCCCTCAGCGCGGACCCCGAGCAGCCGGGAGCCCACGCCCGGTCGGTTCGGGTCGGGACTCGGCTCGACTGGTCCAGCGGCGAGCCGGACCCGGTCGTTCAGTCGGCCTACGAGCTCGCTGAGGCCGGCGCCGAGACCATCGCGGTCTCCTTCGGCGACGAGCGCGACACGCTGGACCGGATGACCCGCTTCCGCGCCCTCTTCACGGCTGAGTGAGCTTGCCGCGCAACACCTTCCCGGTCGCGTTCCGCGGAAACTCCTCCAGTACGACGATCTGCCGCGGCGTCTTGTACCAAGCCAGATTGGCTCGGACGTGCGCGATCAATTCGTCCTCGCTGACCGCATCCCGCAGTACGACGTACGCGACCAACCGCTGGCCGAACTCCTCGTCGGGCACCCCGACCACGACCGCTTCGGCGACCGCGGGATGCGCCGCGAGGCACTCTTCCACCTCGACCGGATAGACGTTCTCACCGCCGGACACGATCATGTCGTCCTCGCGCCCGTCCACGAACAGTCGCCCGGCCCGGTCGAGATGCCCGAGATCACCGGTGCTCATCCGCCCGTCGACCACGGTCTTGCTCGAGCCATCGGCGTACCCGCCGAACACCAGCCCACCACCGGCGAAGATCCGGCCGGTCGCACCGACCGGGACCGGCCGGTCGGCGTCATCGAGGATCCGGATCGAGCTGCCAAGACACGGCCGCCCGACCGTCCCCGGCGCCGCGATCAGGTCGGCCGACGTTGCGATCGTCGCGATTCCGACCTCGCTCGACCCGTAGGCGTCGCACAGCACCGGCCCGAACCGCTCGATGAACCGCTCCGCCAGCGGGACACCCAACGCCGACGCCCCGGAGATCACCGCTCGCACCGACCGCAGGTCATACCGGGCGATCTCCGTCGGCCCGAGCTCGAGCATCCGCCGCAACATCACCGGTACGGCGAGGATCGTGCCGGCGCCCGTGGCTTCGGCATCGGCCAGCACTGTCGCCGGGTCGAACTTCGGTCGCAGCACCAGCGGTGAGCCAAGGAACAGCGCGAGCATCGAGCTCAGCAAGCCGAGCCCGTGGAACAGCGGCGGGCAGATGATCACCGGCTCACCCGACCGCAGCCCGAACCGGCTCAGCGCGCTCGCCGTCAGCCCGGCCAGGCCCAGCGCGGTCGGAACCCGCGGCGCCGCCTTTGGTGCACCGGTGGTCCCGGACGTGAGGATCGTGATGTGCCCGGGTGAGTCCGGAGCCGGCGCGGGCGAGGCCGTGGATCCGGCTAGCTCGTCGAGATCCGACCGGATCGCCGTAATCTCCGCCGGGGGAGTGAACTCGGCATCGTGGATGAGCAGGTCCGGGCGGTGGCGCGTGAGCACCTCCTGCAGTTGTGGCGGTGCGAACTCGGTGTTGACGAACAGTACGTCCGCACCGATCCGGGACGCGGCCAGCGTCGCCTCCAGGAAGCCGCGGTGGTTTCGGCACAACACCGCAACCTTGCCGCCAGCAACGATCCCGTGGCGAGCGTGCAGTCCGGCCGCAATCCGCTCACAGCGGCGGTCGAGCTCGGCGTACGTGATCGAGTCGGATCCCTCGATGATGGCCAGGCGATCGGGATAACGGATGGCCGCGATCGCGCCGAGCGCCGCCATCGACTGACCCCAGGTGCGTAGCGCTCGCTCGATCCCGATCAGGTGGCCCGGACGCGCCGACTTCCAGACCCCTGACTTGATCAGGGCAACCGACAAGCCACCCATCTCGGCGGCGCTGTGCACGAGCCAGTCCGGCGGCCGCATCGGCCCGATCGGGCGGAGCGTTCTCATCGCTTCGGCCTCCCCGCGGTCCGCCGGAAGTACTGCTCGAGCAGCCGGTCCGTCGGGACCCGCAAGAGGTTGCCCAAGGCATCGGCCGGGCGAACCATCGGGGGAGTGATGTTGTGCGGCCGCTCGGCGACCGCCGTACAGACCTGATCTGCGGCCTGCTCCGGCGTGAGGCCGGGCAGCTTGTTCAGCATCGGCGTCGGTTCGCTCATCCGGGTGTGCACGAGACCCATGTAGACGGTCGAGGTGGTCACACCGTCACCACGGACCTCCTGCGCGACGCAGCGCAGCCAGACGTCGAACGCGCTCTTCGACGCGAGGTACGCCGACCAGCGGGCCATCGGGGGAGTTCGCACGCCCGCAGTGGACACGTTGACGATATGGCCGGAGCCGCGTTCGCGCATCGACGGCAGCAGTTCGAGCACGAGCTTGGCCGGGCCGAGGTAGTTGACCGCGTTCGTCCGCTCGATGTCGTGGAAGCGCTGGTAGGAGTCCGCGATCGACCGCCGGATCGACTTGCCGGCGTTGCTCACGAGTACGTCGACCCGCCCATGCTCAGCCAGTACCGTCCGAGCCAGCCCTTCAACCGCAGCCGGGTCCGCGAGGTTCGTCGGATAGGCGTACGCCGTACCTCCGGCGCTGCGAATCTCCTCCGCCACAACCTCCAGCTGATCCGCTGTCCGCGCCACGAGCAACACGGTCGCGCCTGCCCGAGCCAGTCGCCGCGCGGTCGCCTCGCCGATCCCGTACGACGAACCGGTGACCAGGACCACCTGATCCCGGACGGCCGCCGCGAGTCGCTCGTCGGAGATGCGGGTCCGCCCGTTGGTCAGCGCCACGAGCAACGGCCACCCGATCGGACGTCTCCCAGTCACCATGCGCCCGACATTACCCGCAGGTAGCCATCCGTGGGGAGGTTTCAGCTGACCCTTTGCAACCACTCGGTCACCAAGGCGCCGAACAGCTCGGGCTGCTCCAGTTGCAGGTTGTGCCCGGCCACATCGAGGACCGCGAAGGTCGCGCGCGGGTAGTGCGGAAGCAGGACGTACGTGTCCTCGTACCCGGTCACCGAGTCCTGCCGACCGCACACGATCAGCGTCGGCCCGGCGTACGCAGGCCCGCTCTCCGGATCGACCGACAGCTCCCGTTTCTTCAGGATCCGATCCAGCGCCGCGGTGTCCGCCAGCGCCAGCCCCGGCGCGACATCCTTCCGGTACGCCGCCAGCGCAGCAGCCGTCTGTACGACGGCGATGTCGGTGAAGTCCTCGCCCTCGGTCAGCGACTCGACTACACCCGGCTCGGACCGCAGCACGACATGCTCAGGCACGGTCCGGTCCGCGTTGTCGACCACTGCGCCGATCGGGCAGATCAAGTTGAGGCCAAGCACCTGCTCAGGTCTCTCCCTGGCCAGGGCCCGCGCGAGGTAGCCG
The DNA here is from genome assembly GCF_040680855.1 of Kribbella sp. NPDC051952. Classification (NCBI taxonomy): domain Bacteria; kingdom Bacillati; phylum Actinomycetota; class Actinomycetes; order Propionibacteriales; family Kribbellaceae; genus Kribbella; species Kribbella sp. NPDC051952. The sequence goes on along the minus strand of NZ_JBFAXQ010000002.1, from coordinate 319,923 downwards.
CCGTACGACTCACCGATCAGCAGGAACGGCTCGGCCCCGATCTCCGCGTCGATGAACTCGTTGACCGCCGCAAGGATCCCGTCGGAGCTGTCGATATCACCGGCCGGCGACTGGCCCATGCCGGGCAGGTCCGGGTAGATCCGCCGGTAGCCGGGCAGCCCGGCGAAGATCGGTTCGAGACAACCAGTCATCAGTCGGTGATCGGGGGTCCAGCCGTGCAGCGCCAAGACCGGAACGCCGTCGCCGTAGGACACTTGATGCAGTGTCATGAGGGATCGCCTTTCGCCGTGCAGCTTCGAGGGAAACAAGTTGTAGCAACCCCCTCCGACAGTTCTAGAGTTCGCCTCATGTCGAGTCGCACACCGCAAGGTCCCGCACCTGAAGCCTCCGTCCTCCGAGCCCGGCTGGAGCGTGCCCGTGCGGCCGCCGCCGGCACCGGTCTGTTGATCGCGCCTGGCTCCGATCTGCGCTACCTGATCGGCAAGGCTGGAGGTTCGTTCGAGCGGCTGACGGCGCTGGTGATCCCGGCCGACGGTCCGGTCGCGCTCGTCGTACCGAAGCTGGAAGCACCCGGGTTCGCCGGTGCGCCGCTCGAGGAGTTGGGCGTCGAGGTCCTCACCTGGGTCGACAGCGACGATCCGTACGGCGTCGCCGCGGATCGGCTGCAGGGCGCGGATCGAGTCGCGGTCAGCGACTTCACGCCGGCCCTGCACGTGCTCGCGTTGCGGGATGCGCTGCCGAAGGCCGAGCAGATCCTGGCCGGGCCGATCGTGCGCGAGCTGCGGATGCGCAAGGACGCGGCGGAGGTCGACGCGTTGCGGAAGGCCGGCGGGGCGATCGACAGGGTGCATGCGCGCGTCGGCGACTGGCTCCGACCGGGTCGGACCGAGGCCGAGGTGGGCGCCGACATCGCGGCCGCGATCATCGAGGAGGGCCACCTGCTGGCCGACTTCGTCATCGTCGGCAGCGGTCCGAACAGCGCCAGCCCGCACCACGACGTGTCGGACCGCGTGATCGAGGCGGGCGACGTCGTGGTCGTGGACATCGGCGGACCCGTTGCCGAGGGCTACTGTTCCGACTCGACCCGGACGTACGCCGTCGGCGAACCGCGGGATGCGGACGTCGCCGAGACGTACGCCGTCCTGCAGCAGGCGCAGCAGGCTGCGGTGGAGGCGGTGCGACCGGGCGTGTCCGCGGAGTCGATCGACGCGGCGGCTCGGGATCTGATCACGGCGGCCGGCTTCGGCGACCTGTTTATCCACAGGACCGGACACGGGATCGGGCTCGACGTCCACGAACACCCGTACATTGTTGGTGGGAACGAGCTGATTCTCGAACCAGGCATGGCGTTCAGCGTCGAGCCGGGCATCTACCAGGCGGGACGCTGGGGTGCCCGGATCGAGGACATCGTCGTGGTCACCGCGGACGGCTTCGAGTCGATGAACAGCCGTCCGCACGAGATGGTCGTGCTCTAACCAGCGCGGAAGGTCTTGCGATAGGCGAGGGGAGAGACGCCGAGTTCGGAGCGGAGGTGGTGCCGCAGCGAGGCCGCCGTACCGAGGCCGGCTTCCTGGGCGACCCGGTCGACCGACAGGTCGGTTGTCTCCAGCAAGTGGCAGGCGTGCCGGACGCGCTGCTGCAACAGCCAGGTGCCCGGCGACTGTCCGGTCTCGGCCTTGAATCGACGGCTGAACGTCCGCACGCTCATCTTTGCCTGCGCGGCCAGCGTGGGCAGGCTGAGCTCGTCACCGAGCCGTTCGAGCGCCCAGGCCCGCGTCGGCGCGGTCCCTTCGCTGCCTTCGTCGGGTACGACGCGCTCGATGAACTGCGACTGGCCGCCGTCCCGCCACGGCGGTACGACGCAGTGCCGAGCGGCCCGGTTGGCGACCTCGCTGCCGAAGTCGCGACGGATCAGATGCAGACACAGATCCACGCCCGCCGCGAGACCGGCTGACGTGAGGATGTCGCCCTCGTCGATGAACAGCCGGTCCTCGTCGAGCAGCACCTGTGGATAAACACTGCGGAACAGCTCGGCGCGCTGCCAGTGCGTGGTCGCCGGCCGGTCGTCGAGCAGCCCGGCCGCCGCGAGTACGAACGCACCCGTACAGATCGACGCGATCCGCGTGCCCGGCCGGATCGTCCCGAGCGCCTTGGCCAGGTCATCGGGCAGCGTGCCCTCGTACCGCGGTTGCGGAATGTAGGTGCCCGGGATGATCACCGTGTCCGCCTCGGCGAGCACCTCGGGACCGTAGTCCGGAATCAGGCTGAAGCCCGCGCTGGCCCGGACCGGACTGCTGTCGAGCCCACAGATCCGTACGTCGTACAGCCGGGTGCCGTCGGCTTTCGTGGCCGCGCCGAACACGGTCGGTGGGATAGTGAGGTCGAACCCGACCACCGGTTCGAGGGCCAGTACGGCGATCACGTGCGGGCCGACCGCGGACAGGTGACGAGGGCTCATGGCCATATCTTGACATATGATGGCAATTCGGCCACTTGTTCGACGCTCGTCGAACCTGCACGCTGGAGCGCGTGACGGAAATTCTGGAGACGAAGAAGAAGACGGCCCGGGTGCATCTGGCCTGGGCGGTCGCCGCGGTGGGGTTCGTAACGCTGATCGGCGCGGCCGGCTTCCGGTCGGTGCCGGGCGTGCTGCTGGATCCGCTGCACGACGAGTTCGGGTGGTCGCACGCGACCATCTCGTCGGCAGTGTCGATCAACTTGATGCTGTACGGCCTGATCTCGCCGTTCGCGGCCGCGCTGATGGACCGGCTCGGCCTGCGCAAGGTCGTCAGCGGGGCGCTCGTCCTGATCGCGCTCGGCAGTGGGCTGACCGTCTTCATGACCTCGTCCTGGCAGCTGCTGCTCTGCTGGGGCCTGTTGGTCGGCGTCGGCACCGGATCGATGTCGATGACCTTCGTGGCGACGATCACCGGGCGCTGGTTCGTCCACCGTCGCGGTCTGGTCACCGGCATCCTGACGGCGGCCGGTGCGACCGGGCAGCTCATCTTCCTGCCGCTGATCGCGAACTTGGCCACCAACTACGGTTGGCGCATCCCTGCGCTGGTCGCGGCCGGCGCTGCGCTGGCCGTCGTACCGCTGGTGCTGTTCTTCCTGCGGGACTACCCGAGTGATGTCGGACTGCGCGCGTACGGCGCTCCCGAGGGCAGTGCGGCTGGGCAGCGGGTAGAGACGACGGGCAGCAGTGCGATGCGGGCCCTGAATGCGTTGCGGACGGCTATGCGGCGTCCGGCGTTCTGGCTGCTGGCAGGTGGGTTTGCGATCTGTGGTGCGTCGACGAACGGTCTGATCGGTACGCACTTCGTGACGGCGGCGCACGACCACGGCATGCCGGCCACCACCGCAGCCTCGTTGCTGGCGCTGGTCGGAGTGTTCGATGTGGGCGGGACGATCGTGTCCGGGTGGCTGACCGACCGGTGGGACCCGCGGTTCCTGCTGATCGCGTACTACTCGTTGCGGGGTCTTTCTCTGCTCGTGCTGCCGTCACTGCTCGGTCCGACGGCTCAGCCGAGTGTCTGGGTGTTCATCATCTTCTACGGGCTGGACTGGGTCGCGACCGTTCCGCCGACCGTGGCGCTGTGCCGGGAGTGGTTCGGTGTGGACGGGCCGATCGTGTTCGGCTGGGTGTTCGCTTCGCACCAGATCGGTGCTGCACTGGCCGCGACGGGCGCCGGCTGGATCCGGGATGCGCAAGGCAGCTACAACCTCGCGTGGTACCTGGCCGGCGGGCTGTGCGCCGCAGCCGCCCTGATGTCCGCAAGCATCGGACGTCGCCTCGTAACCGCCTGACCTTGTCGGCTAGCCTCGATCTAGGTTGAGGTTGTCGGACAGCCTCCGAGGTTGGAGGGATGGGCGATGGATATCGAGCCGGGTGAGTTGACAGTCGGACAGCTGTCGCAGCGCAGTGGCGTGGCGATCTCGGCTCTGCACTTCTACGAACGGCAGAACCTGATCGTCAGTCGCCGTACGTCGGGAAACCAGCGCCGCTACAAGCGGGACACGCTCCGCCGGGTGGCGCTGATCCGGATCGCGCAACGGGTCGGGATACCGCTCGCCGAAGTGGCGGCGATCCTGGCCCTGCTGCCGGAGAACCGGACGCCGACACGCGCGGACTGGGAACGGATCTCCGAGTGCTGGCAGGCCGAGCTCGACAAGCGCATCTTCTACCTCGAGCAGCTGCGCGACGACTTCAAGGACTGCGTCGGCTGCGGCTGCCTCTCCCTTGACCGCTGCGCCCTGGCCAATCCGTACGACGCTCTGGCCGCGAAGGGGCCGGGTCCGCAACGGCTGGTGACGGCCGAGGGCGAGCCATGCCATCCGGGGAAGTGCGCCTGAGTTATCCACAGGTCGATGGTCGGGCCGAGCGAACTGTAGGTGCGGGCGTCTAGGGTTTCGGCATGGCTGACACCAGCGGGACGCTCACTCTGACCGAGGCACGCGCAGGGATCGCAGGCGGCGTGATCCAGGCGATCGCCGGGGAGAGTGCGCGGCTGCGGGCCGACCAGGAGACCGCGGTCGCGGCGTTGTGTGAGGCGGCGGCGCGGGTGCTGGTCGTCCAGGCGACCGGCTGGGGCAAGTCGGCCGTCTACTGGGCAGCGACCGCGATCAGACGGTCCGAGGGTGCGGGGCCGACGCTGGTCGTGTCGCCGTTGCTCTCGCTGATGCGGGATCAGGTCGCGGCCGCGAGCAAGGCCGGGCTGCGGGCGGCGACCTTGAACTCGAACAACATCGACGAGTGGTCGAGTATCGAGAACGACCTGCGCTCGGGGGCCATCGACGTCCTGCTGGTTTCGCCGGAGCGATTGGCGAATCCTGGCTTCGGCCGACGAGTGCTCGATGGGTTGGCCGGCCAGGTCGGGCTGTTGGTGATCGACGAGGCACACGCGGTTTCGGACTGGGGTCATGACTTCCGGCCGGACTATCGGCGGGTGTCCGATGTCTTGCAGCAGCTCAACCCGAAGACGCCGGTCCTCGCGACCACGGCGACGGCGAACGCGCGGGTGACCGAGGATGTCGCTCATCAGTTGGGTGAGTCGACTCTCGTCCTGCGTGGTCCACTCGCACGGTCGAGCCTCCAACTCGCCGTCGTCGACGCACTCTCGCCGCTCGACCGCTTCGCGTGGGTTGTGGATCATTTGGCGAAGCTGCCCGGCTCCGGCATCGTCTACGCGTTGACCGTTGCTGATGCCCAGCGTCTGGCCGCGCTGATCCAGGAGGTCCACGGTCGGGACGTTCCTGTCGCGGCATACACCGGTGGGCTGGACGCGGGGGAGCGGCACAGCCTCGAGGACGCGTTGCGGGACAACCGGTTGAAGGCTCTGATTGCTACGTCGGCCTTGGGGATGGGGTACGACAAGCCGGACCTCGGGTTCGTGGTGCACGTCGGTTCGCCGCCGTCGCCGGTGTCGTACTACCAGCAAGTGGGTCGTGCCGGCCGCGGGATCGACCACGCGGTGGTGGCCTTGCTGCCGTCCGATGCGGATGCCGGTGTGTGGGACTACTTCGCGACCGCGACGATCCCGGTGCCGGAGAACGTCCAGCGATTGCTGCATGGGCTGGAGGGATACGGGCCGGACCAACCGGCCAGCGTGCCGGCGTTGGAGGCGGAGACCGGGCTTCGTCGTACGCGGGTTGAGTTGATGCTGAAGCAGTTGGCGGTGGATGGAGTCGTCGACCGGGTCGAGAAGGGGTGGGTCCGGACCGGGGTCGAGTGGAAGTTCGACGCCGCGCACTACGACGGGATCGTCGCGGTACGACGGCGTGAGGCGGACATCATGCGCGCCTACACCCGCGGTGATCGTTGCCTGATGCAACTTCTGCAGGAGTCGCTGGACGATCCGTCGGCAGAGGCCTGCGGCCGGTGTTCGGTGTGCCTGGGGGAGTTGCCGGACCCGTTGACGGCACGACCGGACGCGGAGACGGTCGGCACCATCACGCGGTTGCTGCGTGGTGAGGTGCACGTGCTCGAGCCGCGGAAGATGTGGCCGGGCGGTGCGTTCGGCGCCCGCGGCAAGATCCCGGCCGAGCTCGCCGCCGAGCCCGGCCGGACCATCGTGTACGCCGACGCACCCGAGTGGCGCGAAGTCCTGCAAGCCGCCTTCAGCGGCAACCCGACGGACGACGCACTCGAGGTCCTGAAGGCGGGCGCGGTGGCAGCTCTGTCCCGGTGGCGTGGATCGTGGTCCGGTCGCCCCGAGGTCGTCGTACCCCTACCGGCCGCGGGTCACCGTGAGCTGACGTCCGCGATCGCGGACCATGTCGCCACGGTTGGCCGTCTGGACCGGGCTGAGGTGGCAGTCGATCGCAGCGGCTTCACCGACGACCTGTCCTCGGCCGAGGAAGCGAGGGTCTGGCGTGACGGCCTGTCCGTCGACAGCACCACCGCTCAGGCCGTGACCGCCCGCACAGTCCTGCTGCTCGTCGATGCGAGCTCGTCACAATGGCCCGTCACCGTGGCGGCCGCCAAGCTCCGGGAGGCCGGCGCCGCCGCGGTCCTCCCGCTCCTCATTCACAAGCGCCCGTAGTCACTCCGCAGCAAAGTCGGATTCAACCAGGGACTTGAGGTCGGAGATGAGGGGGATCCAGCCTTCGCTGACCATCTCGCGGATGGCGCTGCCCGGTTCGAAGCCGCTGTGGATGACGGTGAGCTTGACCTGGTCGTCGACCTGCTCGAGGTCGAAGCTGGCGGTCGAGAGCGGCTCGCGGCTGATCCGGCGGTAGAGGTCGTCGTCGAAGTCGTACTTCTTCGCGAACTCCGGCGTCATGTGGTGCCAGGTGTAGGACAACCGCGTGTACGGGCTGTGCTCGACCACGACCTGCCCCGGCCCGGCCACGGTGACCTCACCCATGTGCCACACGATGTCCGAGCCGGGGTTCCAGTCGGTCTCGAGGTGCAGCTGCCAGTACTGCTCGGTGAACTTCGGGTCGGTCAGCGCCTGCCACAGCCGCTCCGGCGTGGTCTTGATGAACGTGGTGTAGACGAAGTCGTTGTCACTCATGGTCTCGGCCTCCAAAGCCGTCTTGAGATCGGCGAACAGCTGGACCCGCGGACGGTCGTACTGGTTGATCCAGCGATCCGCGATGGCGTTGATCGGTTCGGCGTTGAGATGGTGCAGCTTCTCCCGGCCGCGCCACACGGTGGTGACGAGGTTCGCGCCCTCCAGCACGGCGAGGTGTTTGCTCACCGACTGCCGGGCCATGTCCAGGCCGGCGCAGAGTTCCCGCAGCGTCTGACCGTTGCGCGCGTTCAGCATGTCGAGCAGCTGCCGCCGGCTCGGGTCGGCCAGGGCGCGGAACACCTCGTCGTCCATGCCACTCCGATCAACTCATGCAGCCGTCTGGCTGCCTGATCACAATAGGCAGCTAAAAGGCTGCATGTCAACGCGGAATGCGATTGACGGATCCGCGAGGATGGACGGGTGGAGATCACCAGCCTCGGCTACCGCACCGACCTGTTGCTGCTCGAGTTGAGCGGCAGCGTGTTCCACGACGCGGGGGACTACGTCGTCGTCCGGACGCCGGGCAACCCGGGCTTCTGGTGGGGGAACTTCCTGCTGTTCCGCAGCCCGTTCGCGCCCGGTGACACGAAGGCCCGCGTCGAGACGTTCCGGCAGGAGTTCCCGGCCGCGCGACATGTTGCCCTGGGCATCGACAGCGTGGACGGGGTGATCGGCGCCGAGGGCGAGTTGACCGCGGCCGGGTTCGACCTCGGCCGCGACGTGGTGATGACCGCGAGTGAGGTCGTCGCGCCGGCCCGGCCGAACGAGGAGGCGACGTACCGGCTGCTCGACGGGGATGACGACTGGGAGCAGCTGCTGCAGCAGAGCCTGGCGACCGCGACGATGACGGTCGACGAGGAGTATGTGCGGTTCACCCGGCGGAGGCTGGTGGCCACGCGGGCGCTGGTGGATGCCGGGCACGGGAAGTGGTTCGGGGCCTTCGACGGTGAGCGGCTGCAGAGTTCGCTCGGACTGATGTTCGACGGCAAGGGCGTGGCCCGGTTCCAGCACGTACAGACTTCGCCGGAGGACCGCGGTCGCGGCCTCGCCAGCACGCTCGTCCACCGCGCGTCGACGTACGGGCTGACCGAGGGTGGGGCGCGGACGCTGGTGATGGTCGCGGACCCGGAGTACCTCGCGATCCGGATCTATCGTGCCCTCGGATTCACCGACACGGAGACGCAGCTCGGGTTCAGCCTCCCACCCGCTGACTGAGCCATGACAGGCTAGGGACATGACTGATCGTGGGGTCGTCCTGATTACCGGTGGGAGTCGTGGGATCGGGGCTGCGTCAGCGGTGGCTCTCGCGGCCGACGGATGGGACGTCGGCATCAACTACCGGACTCGCGCGGACGACGCTGACCGCGTCGTGAAGGCGTGCGAGGAGCTCGGCCGGCGTGCGATCGCCATCCAGGCGGATGTGGTCGAGCCCGAGCAGATCGAGCGGCTCTTCGACACCGTCACCGGTGAACTCGGGCCGATCGGTGCCGTGATCAACAACGCCGGGATTGTCTCCCCAGCCGGCCGGGTCGCGGAGTACGACGCCGAGCGCCTGGACCGCGTCTTCCGGATCAACTCGATCAGCGCCTTCCTCGTCGCCGGTGCCGCCGTACGACGGATGTCCACGGCGTACGGCGGATCCGGCGGAGTGATCGTGAACGTGTCATCACGGGCGGCCGTCCTCGGGTCGGCCGGCGAGTACGTCGACTACGCGGCCAGCAAGGCTGCCGTGGACGCCCTCACCGTGGGCCTGGCCAACGAGGTCGCCAAGGAGGGCGTCCGGGTGCTCGGTGTCCGGCCCGGCCTGATCGAGACCGACATCCACGAAACAGGTCGGCTCGACCGTCTCGGCAGTACCCCTCCGCTCGGTCGACCGGGTAAGGCCGACGAGGTCGCCGAGGTGATCGCGTTCCTCGCCTCCGCGCGTGCGTCGTACATGACCGGCACCACCGTGGACGTCTCGGGTGGTCGTTAGGTTGCGGCCCGTCGACCTGGCGCGACGGGCCGGGGTGTCGACGCAGCTCGTGCGTAACTACGAAGCGGCCGGGATCCTGCCGCCGGCGCCGCGGTCGGATACCGGGTATCGCCAGTACGGGCCTGAGCATCTGTCCGCGCTGCTGACCTACCGCGCGTTGGCGCCCGGGTACTGGCCGGAGACGGCAACCGAGATCATGCGGGCCGTGCACCGGGGTGACGAGGCGTACGCGTATCGGCTGGTGGATGCGGCACATGCCGCCTTGCACGAGCAGCGGCTGGCGACCGATGCCGCGAGTGAGGCGCTCGCCGCGCTGGCCGCCGAGTACGTCGAGGAGCCGCCGGTGAGCGGGCCGTCGTTGCTGGTGGGGGAGTTGGCGCATCGGCTGGGCGTCAGGACGTCAGCTCTTCGGGTGTGGGAGGCAGCGGGGTTGCTGGCGCCGACGCGAGAGCCTGGGACGAAGTATCGGCGGTATGGGCCGGAGCAGGTGCGGGATGCGCGGATCATCCACATGCTGCGGCAAGGGCGGTACAACTTCGAGCAGATCAAGCCGGTGGTCGAGGGGCTCCGGCGTACCGGAAGCACCGAGGCGTTGCGGAATGCGATCGCCGAGCGGCGGGCGGCTCACGATCGGCAGACCAGGGCCATGCTGCACGGCGCCGCCCTGCTGCATGAGCTGATCGAGGAGAACCGCGAGGCTACTGCGGAACCGCGAGTTGGGTAGGCAACGAGCGGCCGCGGACCGTGACGTGATCACCGGGCTGCCAATGGTCAGCCTCGGCGGGAGCTGATTCCGCCACCGCGGACATCGACGCGATCAGCCGGCCGGGCGTCGACTTGGCCAGCTCGCTCAATCGCGCCGCCTCGTTCACCGGATCGCCGATCACCGTGTACTCGTGCCGCCGTACGTCGCCGACCGTGCCGGCCACCACGATCCCGGCCGTCACCCCGATCCCAGCCGTTGCCTCCGGCAACTCCTCGGTCAACCGCCGGGCCAGCTCGCGCCCCGCGGACAGCGCACTCCCAGCGGCATCGGGCAGCTCGGCCGGTGCACCGAAGATCGCCAGCGCGGCGTCACCGGCGAACTTGTTCACGAACCCGCCCTGGCGGTCGACCTCGTCCACCACGATCGCGAAGAACCGGTTCAGCAGCTGGACCACCTCGGTCGGCGGCCGGGTCTCCGCCAGCTCGGTCGACCCGACCAGGTCGACGAACAGTACGGCGACGAACCGCTCCTCCCCGCCGAGCTGATCGCTGGTCAGTGCTTCCTGGACGACACCGGGACCGACGTACCGGCCGAACACGTCCCGGATCCGCTCCCGCTCGCGGAGGCCGTCGGTCATCCGGTTGAACCCGGCCTGCAGCGACCCGAGCTCGGTGCCGTCGAAGACCGGGATGGTCACGTCGAGCCGTCCTTCGCCGATCAGGCTCAACGCGGTCCGCACCGAGCGGACCGGCGCGACCACAGAGCGGGCCGACAGCAACGTCAGCAGCCAGCCGTTGCCGAGCGCCACGATGCCCAGGGCAAGCATCACGACCGACAGCCGGGTCGACGTCACGTCCTTCTCGATCAGCGCGAGGAGACCGGCCAGCATCGAACCGGCCACGGGTACGCCGGAGCCGACCGCCCAGAAGATCACCATCCGCACCTCGAGACCGGCCGCGAGCAACCGCCGCGGCGGTGGTGAATCGACCAGTGCCCGGGCTGCGACCGGACGGAGCGCGAACTCGGTCAGCAGATAAGAGATCGTGCAGGTGATGATCATGCCGTCAAAGACCGTGACCGCGATCCGCAGTGCGTTCTCCGGCTGCAGTACGAGCGTCATCCCGGTGAAGATCACCACCGCCACCAGCCAGAGCAGCACCTCGATCAACGTCAATCTCAACGGGAGCTGGAGGGTTGCGATCTGCTCCTTGCGCGTCGCCGGCCGGCCGAGATCGACCCAGCTCGTCACGCGCTTGGTCAGCCGCGTGCTCCAGACACAGCCGATCGCGATCGCGAGCAGGAAGTACGACGGGATCACGATCGCCTCGGCGAACCTGAGGTGATCGATCAGCGGCGGCCCGGGCAGCACGAAGACCGCGAGCACGAACACGACCACCGCGCCGATCAGGTTGGTGACGATCGAGAACGTCGTCATCAGCACCTGCAGCCGGAACCGCAGCATCCGGGTGCTCTGGTCGACCGGCCCGAGCAACCACGATCCGAACGGCCGTCTTTTCAGCACCAGTTCGGGTCTTCCCTGCGACACCATGGTGACAGTCTGCTATGAGCCGGTCTCATCTCCGCAACCGGCGTCAGGATCAAACCGGGGTTTTGGCACCATCGTGCGGGTGGCTCAGAATGGCCGCCTGATCGGGGTGCGGCGTGGGTACTGTTCCCCGGACACCTGACTCGGGGAGTTATCCGTGACGCACGATCGCCACTCCTACGCCGAACCTGCCATGGTCCGGACCACCCACCTGGAACTCGACGTCGAGCTGGACTTCGGCGCGAAGGTGCTCGCCGGTACGGCCACGCACACGTTGGCGTGGTCAGGGGCGGGTGCGGGTGACCGATTCATCCTCGACACCCGTGATTTGACCGTGCTCGCGGTCGAGGGCGCGATCTCGGGTGGCTGGGAGCCGTTGGAGTACAGCCTCGCCCTGCCCGACCAGGAGCTCGGCTCCGCACTGACCATCCGCACCGCTCAGCACGAGCGTGTCCGGGTCAGCTACCGGACCGCGCCGACCGCGACCGGTCTGCAGTGGCTCGAGCCGTCGATGACGGCCGGTGGCGTGATGCCGTTCATGTTCAGTCAGTCGCAGGCGATCCACGCCCGTAGCTGGGTGCCGGTGCAGGACACCCCCAGCGTGCGGTTCAGCTACGCCGCCCACGTGACCGCGCCGCCCGAGCTGATGGTGCTGATGAGCGCCGACAACGGCACGACATCGCGCCGCACCGGTTCGTACGACGTGGTGATGCCCGAGCCAATTCCGTCGTACCTGCTGGCCATTGCCGCGGGGGACCTGGTGTTCGAGCCGATTGGCCAGCGATCCGGCGTGTGGGCCGAGCCGGAGATGGCGCGGCGGGCGGCGACCGAGTTCGCCGACACCGAGGAGATGATGCGGGTCACCGAGGAGCTGTTCGGCCCGTACCGCTGGGGTCGCTACGACCTCCTCGTGCTGCCGCCGTCGTTCCCGTACGGCGGCATGGAGAACCCGCGGATGACGTTCGCGACGCCGACGGTGGTGATCGGGGACAAGTCGCTGGTCAGCGTCGTCGCGCACGAACTCGCGCACAGCTGGTCGGGCAACCTGGTCACCCAGGACAGCTGGGACGACATCTGGCTGAACGAAGGCTTCACGTCGTACGTCGAGAACCGGATCGTCGAGGCCGTCTACGGCACCGAGTTCGCGGTGATGGAGACGGCGATCAAGCAGCACGCGACCGTGGTCAAGCTGGACCCGCTGACGCCGGCCGAGCTGGCGGTCGAGCTGCCGGGACTGAACCACGGGACGGAGTACCACGGGACGACGTCGACCGGGCCGCTCAAGGGGTCGTGGTTCCTGTCGTGGCTGGAGGAGCGGTTCTCGCGGGAGGTGTTCGATCCGTTCCTGCGCGGGTACTTCGATCGGTTCGCGTTCCGCAGTATCAACTCCGACGACTTCGTCGCGCATCTCCGCGAGCACCTGCTCGAGCCGCACCCGGGTGTCGTGACGGACGCCGAGGTGGCGGCGTGGCTGGACGAGCCGGGGATCCCGTCGTTCGCACGGCGGGCGGTGTCGGAGCGCTTCCAGGTGGTCGACGGTGCCCGGAACCGGTGGCTGACGACCGGCGAGCTGCCCGCGGGTGCCGAGGACTGGACCACGCAGGAGTGGCTGCGGTTCCTTGATGCGGCTCCCGACGTACTCAGCCCGTTGCTGCTGCAGCAGCTCGACCGCGCGTTCGGCCTGACCGGCACGGCGAACGGCGAGATCGCCCGCCGCTGGTACCAGATCGTCGCCGCCAGCAGCTATGAGGCGTCGTACGCCGAACTCGCCGAGTTCCTCACCAACGTCGGCAGGATGAAGCTCGTCCTGCCCGTCTACCACGCCCTGGCCGGCACGGACCGAGCCTTCGCCGCCGAGGTCTTCGCCAAGGCCCGCCCCGGCTACCACCCGATCACGACAGCCGCAGTCCAGAAGATCCTGGGTCAGTAGCTACAGGTACTGCGCCTGACCGTTGCCGAAGGACCAGTCGGGGTCGGCGTTCTCGGTGAGCGTGATGAGGACGTTCCGAGGGTGCGTGCCGGCGTAGGAGTGGACGAGGTCCGCGATGCGCCGGTACATCGCCTGCTTCAGCTCGGCGGGCCGGCCGGCCCGGAGCGTGATGGCGATGAACACGATGTCGTCGTCCCGCTCGATGCCGAGGAAGTCGGCGTACCGAAGGGTGCTGGTCATCCCGTCGTGGCTGGTCAGCACCTGGAACAGGTCGTCGGGTGGGATACCGATCGTCTCGACCAGTGCGTCCTGCACCGCGCGACCGAGGGCGTCGAGGCGTTCGGGGTCTGCGCGGAGGGCGTCGATGCGAACGAGAGGCATACCTGCATACTAGTAGGTACAGACGTCGAGAATGCGGCGGTGGATCGTCTCCGTGGGTTTGTAGCCGAGGGCGGTATTGGTGCGGCGCATGGCGGTGTTGGTGTCGACCGTGTCGGTGATGAGGGTGGACAGGTCGGGGAAGTGATCGCGGGTCTGACGGATCTGCTCGGCTTTCATCCAGCGGGCCAGGCCGTGACCGCGGTGCTGGGGGAGTACGGCGGTGCCGTAGTGCTGGGCCTCGCCCTTCCCGTCGCCTGGTACGACGAGTTCGCTGAAGCCGACGATCAGGCCGGTGGACTCGTCGACCGCAGCCACCGTGGCCAGGTGCTCACCACGCTGCTCGATGACCTGGGCGGCGTACCGGGTCCGCTCGACGTCCCACACGTCTTCGCCGTACTCGATCGACCCTGACGGCGCATCGTTCATCCCGGTCCGCGCATCGGTGAACCTCTGCGCGAGCTCATCCGGTACGACGCCCCGCCACGAGATCAACCGATACCCCGGTACGTCGTCAACGGTCGGATCGGCGTCCGCGAGTTGAAGCCGCGCGTATACGAGCGTCAGCCCGATCTCGAAGTGGTGGTGCTCGAGGAAGAGATCTGCAGGCGAGCCAGCCGGAGCGTCCGTGATCAGGGTGCGTACCTCGTGATCCCGTGCGCCACCGACGACCGCGCCGAGCAATTGCGACCCGATCCCGCGACGACGCTCGGCCGGGTGGACGTTGAGCTGGAGTTCGGCCAGATGGGCCGCGACCTGGCGGCTGTTCAGCCGCAGGAACGCGGATCCGACCGGGTTGCCGTCGGCGTCCGCGGCGAGCCAGGCGATCCGGCGGCTGAAGGGCCGGTAGTCGGGATCCGTCAGGGGAGTCAGTGTGATGCTCAAGTCGCCAACATAACGTCCACCCGGATCACGTGCCGCTGGTCAACGGATCGGCTACCGTGGCGCGAAACCAAGCGGGGAGAGGAGTGCGGGGTGGAGGAGCCGAGTGGGGCCCTATCTCAAGCACAGGTGCGAACGATCGGTGCCGATCACGTGGCTTTACGCGAGCAGGTACTCGCGGAGTTGCGCCGGCGGATCGTGGACGGCGACTACGCCCAAGGTGAGCGGCTGACCGAGACCCGGCTCGCGGACGACTTCGGGGTGTCGCGCAATCCCGTCCGGGAGGCGTTGCGCGTGGTCGAGGCCGAGGGCTTCGTCCAGATCCTGCCCCGCCGCGGCGCGGTCGTCGTGACCCTGGACGAGACCGCGGTCCGTGACCTCTTCGCCGTACGCGCGCAGCTTGAGACTCTCGCCGGCGGACTGGCGGCCGAGCGCGCGACACCGGCCGACGTGACCCGGTTGCGCGACCTTCTCGAGGAGGCGAGCGCGGCGACCGAGGCGAAGGACTTCGACCAGGTCGCCGAACTGAACAGCGCGTTCCACCGCGCGGTGATCGAGGTCAGCGGGAACCGCTGGCTGCTGTCGATGTCTGCCGCCATGTACCACCACGTCCACTGGGTCTTCCGCGTCGGCGCCGCCCAGCGCGCACCACACTCGTGGGAGGAGCACACCCGCCTGGTCGAGGCCATCGCGGCCGGCGACCCTGCGGCCGCCACCAGCGCGGCCAGAGACCACGTGGAAGCAGCCGCCAAGGCGGCCCTGACTCAGCGTCCGACCGCGTAGCCCTGCATCCCACGCGGGTTGGCCGCCGCCGCGAGCACCCCGTCGGCCTCCTTGCGTACGGCGCACAACCGGCCAAGGCTCCACGCGTCGCTGTCGGTCACGACATGCCCGCGACGCACCAGCTCATCGCGTACGGCGGTGCCGACGCGGGTCTCGATCACCAGCCCACCCGGCTCGCTCGTGCGCGGGTAGAACGACGACGGGAACCCGGTCGTATGCCAGGCCGGCGCATCGATCGCCTCCTGCAGGTCCATCCCTTGGCCCAGATGACGCAGCAGGAAGAGCAACTGCCACTGGTCCTGCTGGTCGCCACCCGGCGACCCACACGCCATCACCGGCTGCCCGTCGCGCAGTACGAGCGTCGGCGTGAGCGTCGTCCGCGGACGTTTCCCCGGAGCCAGCGAGGCCGGCAGTCCGTCCTCTAGCCAGAACATCTGCGCCCGGCTGCCCAGGCAGAACCCGAGCTCCGGGATCGTCGGCGAGGACTGTAGCCAGCCGCCACTCGGCGTCGCGGAGATGATGTTGCCCCACCGGTCGATCACGTCGACGTGACAGGTGTCGCCGCGCGTCTCGCCAGCAGAGGAGACCGTCGGCTCACCGGTGGTCGCGTCACCGGGTTCGTTGCCGACGGCAATCGATGGCAGCACCGGCTTCCGGCCGTCCGGACGGCCGGGCCGCAGCTCGAGTGAGGCCTCGGATCCGACCAGCTTGGCGCGCTCAGCGGCGTACGCGGGGGAGAGGAGCGTCTTCAGCGGCACGTCGGCGCCATCGCCGTACCAGGCCTCGCGGTCGGCGTACGACAGCTTCATCACCTCGACCGTCGTGTGGACACCCTCCGCGCTGTCCAGGTCGACGTCGCCGAGCTCCGCCAGTACGGCGAGCGACTGCAGCAACCCGGGTCCCTGACCCCACGGCCCGGTCTTGGCGACGGTGTACCCGTTCCAGTCGAACGTCGCCGGGTCCTCCCAGCTCGCGGAGAACGACGCCATGTCCTGGCCGGTGATCAGCCCGGCGTGGTCCGAACCGCTGGAATCCCGGTGCGGCAGCCGCGAGAACTTGTCGACCGCCTCCGCGACGAACCCTTCCCGCCAGCTCTTCCGGGCCTGCTCGATCTGGGCCTCACGATCCGCACCGGCCGCCTCGGCCTCGACCACGAGCTTCTCGAGGGTGGCGGCGTACGCCTCGTTGCGGAACCTGCCCGTCGGCGGCCGCCCGTCCTTCAACCACAGCGCCGCAGAGGTCGGCCAGTGCTCTTCGAACAGCTGCTGCACGGTCCCGACCGTGTCACTGACTCGCGGCACCAGGGGGTGACCGTTGCGCGCGTACTCGATCGCAGGCTCCAGTACGACGCGCAGCGGCAGAGTCCCGTGATCACGCAGCAAGAGCAGCCATGCGTCCACAGCGCCCGGCACCGTCGCTGCCAGCGGCCCAGAACCCGGTACGAGCGTCAGACCGAGCGAACGGTAGTGCTCGATGGTCGCACCGGCCGGGGCGACGCCCTGACCGGACAGCACTCGCGGAGTGGGGTCGTCGGCAGTCGCGATGATTCCCGGCACCTCACCGCCCGGCCCGTTCAGATGCGGCTCGACCACGTGCAGCACGAACCCGGCAGCGGCGGCCGCGTCGAACGCGTTGCCGTCCAGCTCGAGAATCCGCATCGCCGACTGCGACGCCAACCAGTGCGTCGACGAAACCATCCCGAACGTACCGCGCAGAGTTGGCCGGGTCGTGAAGGTCATGGTTTAACTCCTTCAACTATGCGTACGTCTGGTCCGGTCCCGTCGTCGTTGACGAGATGACAGGCCACCTGATGTCCACCTTCTCCGATCACCCGTTGCTCCGGGACGACTGTCCGGCATTTGTCCACGGCGACCGGGCAGCGGGTGTGGAAGCGGCACCCGGACGGAGGGTCGATGGCCGACGGGAGGTCGTCACCGAGCAGCACGGGCTTGCGGGCCCGCTGCTCGGCCGGATCGGGTACGGGCGCCGCCGACAGCAGCGCCTGGGTATACGGATGGGCCGGCGCACCGAAGATCCTGGAACGCGGACCCTGCTCGACCAGCTGGCCCAGGTACATCACCGCCACCTCATCCGCGAGGTACTCGACCGCGGACAGGTCGTGGGTGATGAACAGGCAGGCGAAGCCCAAGTCCCGCTGGAGGTCCGCAAGCAGGTTGAGCACCGCTGCCTGGACCGACACGTCCAGTGCGCTCGTTGGCTCGTCGGCAACGAGTAGCCGCGGCTCTGAGATCAGTGCGCGGGCGATACTGACCCGCTGGCGCTGACCGCCGGACAGTTCGTGCGGCGAGCGCTGTGCGACCTCCGGGCGAAGTCCGACCCGGCGCAGCGACTCAGCGACCTTTGCAGGGATGTCTTTGCGGCGCATGAGCCGGAGCGGCTCGCCAACGATGTCTCCGACCAAGAGGCGTGGGTCAAGCGAACCAGCGGGGTCCTGGAACACGATCGAGACGTCTCGCCGGTGCGGTCTGAGCTGACGGCGATTCAGGTGCGTGATGTCGGCGTCCGCGAGTCTGACCGTCCCACCGCTCGGTTCGAGCAGTCTGACGATGCACCTGCCGACCGTGGATTTGCCAGACCCGCTCTCACCGACCAGCGCGACGACCGAGCCTTGGCGGATCCGCAGGGTCACACCGTCGACGGCCCGGACCGGGCCGAAGTGCATGACCAGGTCTTCGACCTCCAGGGCGAGGGCTGTCGTCTCCATCAGACCTCCACTGGTTCTCGGACCGGGTTCCAGCACGCGACGCGATGCGGACCACCGATCAGTTCCGGTTGGGACGTCGTACACGTGTCGAGTGCCCTTGGACAGCGGTCTGCGAAGGTGCACGCGTCGGGCTGTTCCGTGAGGACGGGCACGAGTCCAGGGATCTCGTTGAGGCGGTGGGTCTCGGCGTGACGTCCCGCGGCCGGTGATGCACCGAGGAGGCCGGTTGTGTACGGGTGCTGCGGGTGGGCGAACAGGTCGTGGACCTCGGCCGTCTCGACCACACGACCGGCGTACATGACGGCTACTCGGTCGGCCAGATCCGCGACCACTCCGAGGTCGTGCGTGATCAGCACGATGCTGGTCCCGAGTCGCTCCCGAAGTTCACGCAGTACGTCGAGGATGCCGGCCTGGATCGTGACGTCGAGGGCCGTAGTCGGCTCGTCGGCGATCAGCACCTTCGGATCGCAGGCGACCGCCATCGCGATCATCACGCGCTGCCGCATGCCCCCGGACAGTTGGTGCGGATAGTCGCCCACACGTCGCTCGGCGGACGGGATGCCGACGAGTTTGAGGAGCTCGATCGAGCGGTCCCGGGCGGCCTGGCGGCTGAGGCCGATGTGGGTGCGGAGGACCTCGCCGATCTGGTGGCCGACGGTGAAGACCGGGTTCAGCGACGTCATCGGCTCCTGGAAGATGTACGCGACCTCGCGGCCGCGGATCGACCGAAGGGTGCGTTTGTCGGCGCCGATCAGTTCGGTCCCGTCGAGCGTGACCGACCCCTCGACCGTCGCCGACCGGGGGAGGAGACCGGCCACGCTCATCGCGGTGACGCTCTTGCCACACCCGGACTCACCGACGATCGCGAGCACCTCGCCGTCGCCGACCTCGAAGCTGACCCGGTCGACCGCGGACAGCGGGCCGTCCTCGGTGCGGAAGGTGACGGAGAGATCCTTGACCGCTAGAACATTCTTCATCGGCGGCTCGCCTTCGGGTCTAGTGCGTCGCGGAGGCTGTCGCCGACGATGTTGAACGCCAGGGTCAGCAGCATGATCGCGAGACCGGGCATCACCGCGGCCCATGGAGCGCGCGATGCGAACTGCTGGGCGTCGGACAGCATCGTGCCCAGGCTCGGCGCCGGCGGCTGGATGCCGAGTCCGAGGAACGACAGCACCGCCTCGCCGAGGATCGCCGCCGGGATCGCGACGGTCGCCTGGACGATGATCACCGAGGCCGCGTTCGGCAGGATGTGCCGCCCGAGGATCCAGGCGTCGCCGGCGCCCTCGACGATGGCGGCGGCGACGAAGTCGAGCGACTTCAGCCGCAGCGTCTCGGACCGGACGATCCGGATCACGCCCGGGATCTGGGCGATACCGATGGCGATCGCCGCGTTGCCGAGGCTCGCGCCCCGGATCGCCGCCAGCCCGACCGCGAGGATCAGGAACGGGAACGCCAGGACGAGATCGGTGAACCGCGAGATCAGCGCGTCGACCGCCCGGAAGTACCCGGCCATCAGACCGAGCGGTACGCCGATGACGAGTGAGGTCGCGACCGCGAGCAGGCCGACGTGCAGGGATGCGCGCAGCCCATACATGATCCGGGTGAGCACATCGCGGCCGAGGTCGTCGGTGCCGAGCAGGTAGCCGGCGGTTCCCGGTGGTGCGAACGCCCGGTCGAGGTGGGTCTGCGTCGGGTCATGTGGTGCGAGCAACGGGGCGAACACCGCGAGGATGATCGCGATGCACAGGACCACCAGCCCGGCGATCGCGAGCGGGTTGCGGAGGATCCGGCGTACGACCTTGCGGCGGTTGCTGCGCAGCGGCATCCCGGTGGTGACTGTTTCGGCTACGGCCATCACGCATCACCTCGCACGCGGATCCGCGGATCGATCACGGAGTAGAGCAGGTCGACGAGCAGATTGATGACAATGTAGGCGGTCGCCGTGACGAGGACGACGGCCTGGATGACGGGGTAGTCGCGCTGGAAGACGGCGTCGACGGTGAGCTTGCCGAAGCCGGGCAACGCGAAGATCCGTTCGGTCACGACCGCACCCGAGATCAGTGCGCCGAGTTGGAGGCCGACGATCGTGACGACCACGATCAGGCTGTTGCGGAGGGCGTGCTTGCCGATCACCGCGCGGGGCGGGAGTCCTTTGGCTTCCGCCGTACGGATGTAGTCGGCGCTCAGGGCGTCGAGCATCGAGGATCTGGTCTGGCGCATGATCACCGCGGCGAGACCGGTGCCGAGGATGACCGCGGGCAGGATCAGGTGGTGCAGGTTGCCGATCGGATCGCTGAAGAACGGTACGAAACCGGACGCCGGAAAGAGGCCCAGGGCAACGGACAGGTAGAGGATCGCCATCAGTCCGAGCCAGAAGTTCGGCACGGACAGACCGAGCAGCGCGAGTGCGTTGGCAGCCCATTCAGCCGGGCGGCCTCGGCGTACGGCGGCAACGACGCCCGCGCCGACGCCGATCACACTCGCGACCAGGATCGCCAGGACGGACAGCTCGATCGTCACGGGCAACGCGTTGATGATCATCGTCCGGACCGACTCACCGGTCCGGATCGACTGACCGAGATCACCGCGGGCCGCGTGACTCACGAACTGCCAGAACTGCACGAGCCAGGACTGGTCCAGCCCGTACTGCTGCCGGATGGCTCGGAGTGACTCCGGGTCCCGGTCCTCTCCGGCCAGGGCGAGGGCCGGGTCACCGGGCAACGCCCGTACGCCGGCGAAGACGACGATCGTTGCCAGGATCAACGTCACCACCGACTGCCACGACCGGTTGAGGAGATACCTCCTCACGACCTCTCCCTCCTCGCTTTCCTGGTGCTCACTTGGCGAATCCTGCGAAGGCCGTCCGGATCACGCCGTCGGGGAAGACCTGGATACCGAGCAGCTTCTTGGTGACGCCGGTCAGGTTGCGCTGGCGGTACATGTAGATCAGCGGGTCGTCCTGCTGCAGCTTGGTGACGACATCGCCGTACAGCTTGATCCGCTGCGCCTTGTCGGTCGCCTGCCGGGCGTCGGTGAGGAGCTTGTCGATGTCCGGGCTGCTGTAGCCGGCCACGTTCTGGCTGCCGGTGGTGCCGACGAAGTTGAAGATGTTCGCGTCCGGGTCGACCCGGCCGGACCACCCGAGCTGCAGGAGTTCGAAGTCACCACGGTCCTGCTGGTCGAGCAGAGCGGCGTACTCGACCGGCTTGATCACCAGGTCGAATCCACCCTCCTTGACCATGCCCTGCAACGCCTGCGCGAGGCGGAGGCTGTCCGGGTTGTTCGAGGTGATCATCGTGACCTTGTACGGCGTGGTCACGCCGGCATCCTGAAGCAGTTGCTTGGCCTTGGCGGGATCGTGCGCGGGGCAGACCTGCGCGGCGTCGGACGTGAACTCGCTCTTCGGGCTCACGGGCGAGCAGGCGACCGTGTTCAGTCCGTTGAAGATCGACTTCACCAGTGCGGCCCGGTCGATCGAGAGGTCGAGGGCCTGCCGGACCCGTGGGTCCTTCGCGATCGGGGTGTCGAGTTGCTTGAGCGGGTTGCCGATGCCGTTCGCGTTCGCGACGTTGATGGTCAGGCCCTGGTACCCGAGCGACTGCGACTGCAGGACGGTCATCGTGTCGTCCTTCTGCAGCGAGGGCGCGTCCTGGGTCGACAGTGAGTCGGCCACCTGCGCGTCACCGGACTTCAGGTTGGCCGAGCGGATGCTCGAGTCGGTGATGATCCGGTACTCGATCGCGTCCAGGTGCACCTTGGCGGCGTCGTAGTACAGCGGGTCCTTGACCACCTTGATCGAGTTCTGCGCGACCCGGCTGGCGAACTTGAACGGGCCGACGCAGACCGGTGCGGTGGAGAAGTTGGCACCGAGCTTGGCGACGGCAGCCGGGCTGAGCACCATGCCGGCCCGGTCGGCGAGTGCCGCGGTGAGCGGGGCGAACGGCTTCGACAGCTTGATCACTACGGTGTTCGGGTCCGGGGTCTCGATCGAGGTGATCGGGCCGAGCTCACTCTTGCGGCCGGAACCGGCCAGCGTCAGGCCGCGGTTGATCGAGATCTTGACCGCGTTCGAGTCGAGCGTGCCGCCGTCGGCGAACTTGACGCCCTGCTTGAGCGGGATGCTCAGGCTGAGGCCGTCCGCGGAGATCGTCGGCAGCGCGGTCGCCAGCTGCGGCACGATCTTGGCGTCGGGGCCGAGGTCGTACAGCTTCTCGCACATCGTGTGGAAGACGTACCGCGAGTACAGGCTGCGGGACAGCGACGGGTCGAGCTTGTCCGGGTCGGCCGACAGCGCAACGGTGAGTGTGCCGCCCTGCTTCACCTGCGCCGCGTCCGCCGGATCACCGAAGACGTCCTGCCCGGCTGGTGACTGGCTGCTGTCGCCGCCGGAGTTGTCGTTGCCGGCCGGTTCCACCGGGGAACAGGCGGTTCCGGCCAGGGCCAACGCGATCACCCCCGCGACGGCTCCGGCCACCGACCTGCGGTGGCGGCTCCAGCTGAAGCGGTTCAGTGACAACGGAAGTCGACGGCTCATGGCGTGCTCCTGAGTAGGCGGTCTCGTCGACTGTTTCATGTATACAAGGTAGGTGCGCAAGTGATTCGGCGAGTTTGGCTGAACCTTTTACCAGTACCCGCCGTACAGCGAATGGAACGTTCAATGCCGACCGCCGCCCGGGCCGCCGGAGACTGACGCACGTCTCCGACGGCCTGGCGCAACTGGGTCAGAGGGTGACCGGGTAGCTGAGATCGCCAGCCGGTACGGCGTGACCGTCGAAGGCGAGCGCCATCATGCTCGGCCCGTCGTACTCCGGGTGATGGACGCCGAACTCGGTCGCCTGCCGGAACCCGAACCGCGGGTAGTACTCCGCGTGTCCGAGCACCACCACGCTCTGCTCACCACGATCACGCGCGGTGGCGAGGGCGGCGATGACGACTGCACTACCGGCGCCTTGCTTCTGGTACGCCGGAAGCACGGCAACCGGCCCGAGTGACAGCAGCGGAGCGTCGCCGATATGACAGCGGGTAAGGGCTGCGTAGGCGATGGGCCGGTCGTCCGGGGTGGTTGCGACGATCAACAGTCCCGGCGACCACGCGACCGGGTCGGCCCGATGCGCGTCGAGGAAGTCGACCTCGAACTGCCGGCCGAACGCCTGCAGGGTGATGTCGCGAATCGGCTCGAGGTCAGCGGGGGTCTCGACGCGGGTGTTCCAAGTGATAGACAACGAAGTCCCTTTCGGGCAAGGGGAACCTGCCTCAGGCAGGTGCCGAGGTGAGCTGGATGATCGGGCACGCGAGAACACCGCTCGAGACCGACATCAACCCACCTCCTTCGTAGTTCTGGTGACCCTACTCGAGTGGTCGTGGATGGCGCATCGGATTTTTCATTCGGTGGCGCATCGGATCTTCATTCGGTGGTCAGTGCGGCGAGTGGGTCGGTGGTGGACTGTGCCGATGGGGTCCAGGTGTCGTCGACCAGGCGATAGGGATGCCAGCGACCACGGCGATCCAGGCGGAGCTGGAGGTCGTTGCTGAGGGTGAGTTGGTTGCCGGTCGTCTCGACGGTGAGGTCGTCGTCCGCCGCGAGGAGCTCGGTGCGGGCGCGGGCCAGCTCGGCCGGATCCGGTGACCAGGTGTGTTCGAGTACGTCGAGGCCGGCGGCGCCGCCGTACCGCCAGGCTTGGATGCCGCGGGCAAGTTCTTCGGATCTGCCGGTTGCCTCGGCGAGGGGTGTGGTCAGCTCGGGGAAGTCGGCTGCCAGTCGGACGGCGTCGGCCCACTCGTCGAGTGGTTGCGGCTCGGGGGTTCCGTGGAGGAGGGCGTGGAGGAGTGCGCGCGCTCGTCGGGCGGCGTCCAGTACGAGGAGCGGAAGAGTGGTTGGCGCGAATCCGGGCGGTGGCTCGATGCCGCTCACCGGTAGGTCGTCGAGGGTGATCTTGGCGGGGAGGTTAGGGGCCTCGGGCAACTCGCCGACCGGGGTCCCGAGTACGTCGTCGAGTGCGACGCCCGGCTCGGTGGGCCTTGGCTGGTCGGTTGCCCTGGACTGGCTGCGGGCTTGGAGTTGGTCGAGGAGGTCTTCGCGGGCCTGGCCGCGCAGCAGCAGGAGGATGAACGGGTCGTCGTCGAGCAACCAGGCAACCTGGTAGCAGAGGGCGGCGGCGTGCTGGCAGGGGAGTTCCCAGGCGTCGCAGGTACAGCTGGGGTCGAGGTCACCGATGCCGGGCAGCAGCGGTACGCCGGCATCCGCGGCCGCCTCGACGAGATCATGCGGCATGTCCCCGTCGAGCAACGCGGCGATGTGCCCCGACCGCTCTGCCACCTGATCGAGGAACCGGCGCCACGCGTCCTCGCTCAGCTGATCCACCCGTACGACGGCTTCGTACGTGTCGTCGGGTGAGTACACCATCGCCCCGATCCGGCCCGCGCTGATCGTGATCGGGCCGACCTGGCCGGAACTCGCGTACCGGCGGCCCTTCTTCAGCTGATTCAGGTCCAGCGAAGTGTCCTCGAGCGCCTGCACCCAGGCCCTCGCCCACCACGAACGCCCCCGGGTACTTCGCCGTTGGGGCCCGAACGCGACGAACCCGCGTGCCGCGCTCATCGTCCACCTCGCAGCTCGACCAGGTCGGCCAGTTCGGTGTCGGAGAGTTCTGTCAGGGCCGACTCGCCGCCGGAGAGGACCGCTTCGGCGAGCTCGCGTTTGCTGCTGAGCATCGCCGCGATCCGGTCCTCGATGGTGCCTTCGGCAATCAATCGGTGCACCTGGACCGGTCGGGTCTGGCCGATCCGGTACGCACGGTCCGTCGCCTGATCCTCGACCGCCGGATTCCACCATCGGTCGAAGTGCACGACATGATCCGCCCGGGTCAGGTTCAGCCCGGTGCCGGCCGCCTTGAGCGACAGCAGGAACACCGGCACGTCACCCGCCTGGAACCGGTCGACCATCTCCTCCCGCTTCGGCACCGGCGTCCCACCGTGCAGGAGCTGTGTACCGATCCCGCGGTCGGCCAGGTGTCGTTCGAGCAGTCGCGCCATGGCGACGTACTGCGTGAAGACGAGGACGGCGCCGTCCTCGGCAACGATCGTTTCGAGGAGCTCGTCCAGGAGTTCGAGCTTGCCGGAGCGTCCGGTCAGTCGGGCATCCTCGCCTTCCTTCAGGTACTGCGCGGGATGGTTGCAGATCTGCTTGAGTCCGGTCAGCAACTTCACGATCAGGCCGCGCCGCGCCATCCGGTCGCTCGCCTGCACCTCCGCCATCAGCTCGCGGACGGTCGCCTCGTAGAGGACCACCTGCTCGCGGCTGAGCGAGACCGGCTGGTCTGTTTCAGTCTTCGGCGGCAGCTCCGGCGCGATGCCCGGGTCCGACTTCCGTCGTCGGAGCAGGAATGGGCGGACCAGCTTCGCCAGCCGTGCCGCGACCTCTTCGTCCTTGTCCGCCTCGATCGGCGCCGCCCAGTGGTTGCGGAACGTCGAGAGCCGGCCCAGCAACCCAGGTGTGGTCCAGTCGAGGATCGCCCATAACTCGGAGAGATTGTTCTCCACCGGCGTGCCGGTCAGCGCTACCCGCGCTTGTGAGGGCACGGTCCGCAGGGCTTTCGCCGTACCGGACGAAGGGTTCTTCACGTGCTGTGCTTCATCTGCGACGACCAGCGCCCATTGATGTTCAGCCAGTCGTACGGCGTCTCGCCGCAGGGTCCCGTACGTCGTCAGGACGAAGCCCTCCCGCGCGTCTTCGAGTGATCTCGATGCCCCGTGGAAGCGGCGTACTGGCGTGCCGGGAGCGAAGCGTTGGACCTCGCGTTCCCAGTTGCCCAGGAGGGATGCGGGACAGACAACGAGGGTCGGGCCGGCGGTGTCGGGGGATTGCTGGCGGTGTAGGTGGAGCGAGATGAGGGTGATGGTCTTGCCGAGGCCCATGTCGTCGGCGAGGCAGCCGCCGAGGCCCAGTGAGGTCATCCGGGCCAGCCAGCGCAGACCGCGGAGTTGGTAGTCGCGGAGGGTTGCGTGCAGACCGGTTGGTGCATCGATGGGCTCATCGGCGCGATCCGGGTCGGCGATGCGGGCGCGGAGGTCGGCGAGCCAGGCGGTCGGGGTGACGGCGATCTGCTTACCGTCGATCTCGGTGGTGCCGGTGAGTGCCGCGCCGAGGGCGTCGATCGCGGTGACGGGCTTGAGGATCCGTTCGCGGGCCTTGCGGGCGAGGTCGGGATCGATGAGCATCCACTGGTCGCGGAGGCGGACGACCGGGCGGGTGGCTTCGGCGAGTTGGTCGAGCTCTGCTTCGGTCAGCGGTTCGCTGTCGGGGTCGTTGCCGAGAGCAACCTGCCAGCTGAAGTCGAGGGTCGCGCCGCCGCCGAAGAAGCTGGGCATGTTGCTCGGTGGGCCGTCCTGGGAGGTGATCGCGGCCCGCGCGGTGAGCGCGCGGCCGAGGCTGCGCGGCCAGTGCACGTCCACGCCGGCGGCGGTCAGTCGTTGCGCCGAGCCGGCGAGTAGTTCGGCAATGTCCTCGTCGGCCAGGTCCATCTGATCCGGTACGGCGGAGTCGAGGAGGCGGCTGAGTGGGGACCACACACGTGCCGCTCGGCGGATCGCGAGGGTGGCGTCGATCCGAGCGCGCGGCCCGAACCCGGGGACGTCTTCGGACCAGACGGCGTACGCGTCCCGGACGAGGGTTGGGTCCTTCAGGCTGTGAAGCTGGACCGCGGCGCTGAAGGCGAGCGAGTCGGCCATCTCGATCCGCAACGAGATCCGCACTCCGGTGTCGAGGCCCACCGACACCTCGTCCGCCCACGTCCGCAACCCTTCAGCCCGCTGCGGCTTAGCACCCGCAAACACCCCGGTCTTGTGCGCTTTACCCGCTGCCGGAGACCGAGGCATCCCGTCAGCCACCGCATCCAAAAACCCCCGCAACAACACCTCAGCCACAGGCACCCGAACCCCTGGAGGGACGGGAGATACGTCGGAGGCAGGAGGAGAGGTGTCGGGTGGGGTGGGTGATGGAACCTCGGTTGGGAGGGGGAGTGCTCGGGCTGAGGGAGGCATTGCTTCGGCTAGGTCTAGGAGTTTGGTTATGTCGGCGGGGTCCAGGGGGCCTACTCGCCAGGTGTCTTGGCCGGTGGGGGAGATGCCGGGGAGGAGTTTGCCTCGGGCAACTAGTTGGAGGGCGGTGAGGGCGGCGGCACCCCAGAACTTCGCCGAGGGGTGTGCGGTGGGTGCCTGGCGCGCGCGACCGAGGATCGGAACGGCCGCGGCGACCGGGAGCTCGATCGCACGAACCGAACGCGGTTCCGCGTCAACGATCAGCTCGAGCTCAGTCTGCTCACCAACTCCGAGGGGGAGTGACCCACCCTCAGGATCCCAGAACGCAACCCGCCCCTCCCGCGGCGGATCCGCCGGCACAAACACCGCAGCAAACCCCACCAACTCCTGCCCCGAACCCACCAACCCCAACACCCTCCAACTCACCCAAGATCAGGGGATCTCCCTGCATCTTGTGGGTTCTCCGCTGCCACACCACCGAAGAACCCACAACTCAAACGGATATCCCTTCGCGAACCCCAGCCCGCCGCCGCACCCACGAGCCCGCTGCCTCAACCAGCCCGCAACCACGAGCCCGTTGCGTCAAACCAGCCCGCAACCACGAGCCCGCTGCCTCTACCAGCCTGCCGCTAACACCTGATGCAACCACGGGTCGTCGGCACCACGGTCCGCCGATTCGACCACGAGCCGGTGCGTGCGAACGCCGCCGCGCTCAGTTTGCGAACCTGCCAGCCGTGGTGTGGCTAGACCGTAAGTGCCTCCGCATCTTCTGTGCCGGGTTGGTCGAATTGGGTTCTGTAGAGCTCCTCGTAGCGACCGCCGGCTGCGAGGAGATCCGTGTGGGTGCCTTGCTCGATGATTTGGCCGGCCTCGATCACCAGGATCTGGTCGGCGGCGCGGATGGTGGAGAGGCGGTGGGCGATGACGATCGCCGTGCGGCCGGCCAGCGCCTCCGTGAGAGCAGCCTGTACGGCGGCTTCGTTGGTCGAGTCGAGAGCCGCGGTCGCCTCGTCGAGGATCACCACCCGCGGTTGGGCCAGCAGCAGTCGCGCGATCGTCAGCCGCTGACGCTCACCACCAGACAACCGATACCCACGCTCACCAACCACCGTGTCCAGCTGATCAGGCAACGACCGGATCAGCTCACCCAACCGCGCCCGAGTCAGCGCATCCCACAGATCGCTCTCCGTCGCCTCTGGACGAGCGAGCAGCAGGTTCTCCCGGATGCTGTCGTGGAACAGGTGCCCGTCCTGCGTCACCATCCCCAACGTGTCTCGCAAAGACTCCGCCGACACGTCCCGAACGTCGACCCCAGCCAGCTTCACCGCACCCGAATCGACGTCGTACAACCGCGGAATGAGCTGCGCGATCGTCGACTTCCCCGCCCCGGACGAACCGACGAGCGCGACCATCTGCCCAGGCTCGGCCCGGAACGACATGTCATGCAGCACCTCGACCCCACCCCGGGTATCGAGCTTCGCAACCTCCTCCAACGAAGCCAGCGACACCTTGTCCGCCGACGGATACGCAAACCGCACGTTGGAGAACTCGACCGAAACCGGCCCGGAAGGCACCTGACCCGCGTCCGGCTTGTCCTTGATCAGCGGCTCGAGGTCCAGCACCTCGAAGACCCGCTCGAAGCTGACCAGCGCCGTCATCACCTCGAGTCGCGCACTCGCGAGCGCGGTCAGCGGTGAGTACAACCGCGTCAGCAGCAACGCCATCGCGACCACCGACCCCGCGTCCAACTGTCCGCGCAACGCATAGAACCCGCCCAGCCCGTAAACCACAGCCAGAGCCAGCGCCGACACCAGCGTCAGCGCGGTGACGAACAACCACTGCACCATCGCCGTCCGGACCCCGATGTCCCGCACCCGCCGAGCCCGGACCGCGAACTCCGCCGACTCCCGCTTCGGTCGCCCGAACAGCTTGACCAAGGTCGCACCCGGTGCCGAGAACCGCTCGGTCATCTGTGTGCTCATGGTCGCGTTGTAGTCGGCCGCTTCCCGCTGCAGCCCGGCCAGCCTGGTCCCGACCCGACGCGCCGGGATGACGAAGACCGGCAGGATGATCAGCGCGAGCAGAGTGATCTGCCAGGACACACCGAGCATCACGACCAGCGTCAGCACGAGCATCACCAAGTTGCTGACCACGCCGGACAGTGTGTCGCTGAACGCCCGCTGCGCACCGATCACGTCGTTGTTCAGCCGGGAGACCAGTGCGCCGGTCCGCGTCCGGGTGAAGAACGCGATCGGCATCCGCTGGATGTGGTCGAACACCGCCGTCCGCAGATCCAGGATCAGGCCCTCACCGATCCCCGCCGACAGCCAGCGCGTGAGCATGCTGATCCCGGCCTCGGCCACGGCGATGATCGCGATCAGCACAGCCAGCTGCAGTACGACGCCGACGGCCTTCCCGCCGACGATCGCGTCGACCACCTTCCCGGCCAGCACCGGAGTCGCGACCGCAAGAACGGCCGCGCCGACACTGAGCACGAGGAACCAGATCAGCTGCCGCTTGTGTGGCTGCGCGAACGCGAGGATCCGTCGCAGTGTGGCCCGCGAGAACGGGCGTCTCTCGTCCTGGGCGTGCATCGCGTGGTACAGCGAGTTCCACGCGGTCATTTCCATGCTCACGGTTGCGCTCCGCTGGATCGGTCGATCGGAAAGTCGATGATTCCGGACACCACCGACAAAATCGACGCTAGAACCTCGACATTGCTTTAGGTCAACCCGTGGTTAACTGAGTACGCTGTACGAAGTAGTCGCACGAGTGTAGCCACTTCGAGAGAATCGCGCACATGAATCAGGAGTACAGCGGCAGCGGCGACCCCGCGAGGAGTCTCGAACTGCTCTGGCGCCGCCGCCCACAGCCGACGCGCGGGCCGAAGCCGGCGCTGACGGTCGACCAGATCGTCGAGGCCGCGCTCCGGGTCGCCGACACTGAGGGACTCACCGCGATGTCGATCCGCCGGGTCGCCGAGGAGGTCGGGTCCGGTGCGATGACGCTGTACCGCTATTTCCCCGGCAAGGGGGAACTCCTCGACGTCATGCTCGACACCGTGTACGGCGAACTTCCGCGGCGCGACGTGGACGGCGACTGGCGGGCCAGGCTGGACGAGGTCGCCCGGGAGAACCGCGAGCTGTACCTGCGTCACCCGTGGATGCTGCATGTCGCCGTCAGCCGGCCGCCGCTCGGGCCGAACGTGATGGCCAAGTACGAGTACGAGCTGGCCGCGATCGAGGGGATCGGGCTGACCGATATCGAGATGGACGACACCGTCGCCCTGGTCAACGGCTACGTGCACGGCGCCGTGCGTACGGCGGTGGAGGCGCGGCAGGTGATCCAGCGCTCCGGGATCACGGACAAGGAGTGGTGGCTGGCGCACGTACCTCACCTGGACCAGATCGGTGATACCAAGAAGTTCCCGCTCGCATCCCGGGTCGGAACGGCCGTCGGGAATGAGTTCGACGCTCCCTACGACTCCGATCACGCGTTCGAATACGGTCTGGAACGGCTCCTGGACGGCGTTTCTGCGCTGGTGGAGATCCGGTCTGCGCCGCAAGGTTGAATGTGCTTGTGAGTGAGTACTCACTCAGTTAATCTCGATGCGTGACTCCACGAGCGACACCACTACCACCCGAGGAACGACGCGCCGCGATCGTCCGGGCCACGTTGCCGTTGCTGGAGGAGTACGGCACCGAGGTCAGTACGAAGCAGATCGCCGAGGCGGCCGGTGTCGCCGAGGGCACGATCTTCCGCGCGTTCGGCAGTAAGGACGCGCTCGTCGACGCCACGCTGGCGGCCGCGATGGACACCACGGATCTGATCACGGCACTCGAGCGGATCGACCGTTCACTGCCGCTGCGGGAGCGGACCATCGCCGCCGTCGAGCTCGGCCAGAAGCGGCTGCAGGGCGTGTTCAAGCTGATGTTCACGCTGCGCATCCGCCGCCCACCCGATCTGAAGTCCACTCCGATGGACGAGGCCCGCCGCAAACGGCAGGCGGACCTCGCCAACGCGGCGTTCGCGGACCTGCTCCGGCCGGACGCGGACCAACTGAAGGTCGCACCCGAGGACGTGGTCCGGATGATCGGGATGCTCACCTTCTCCGCAACCCACCCAATGATTTCCGGCGGCGCTGTGCTGACCGCCGAAGAGATCGTCGACTTCGCGTTCGACGGTCTCCGCAAGCACGACAACGGTCAGCCACTGGCCACCGAGGACATCGCCGAGTACGCGCTCGACGGTGCCCGCCATCACGACTCTGGGGATGATTGATGTTACTTCGCGTCTTGCGTACGCACCTGCGTCCGTACGCAGGAAACCTGTCCTTGGTGGTGGTCCTGCAGCTGGTCGGGACGATCGCCTCTCTCTACCTGCCCAGCCTGAACGCCGACATCATCGACAACGGCGTGGCCAAGGGTGACACCGGCTACATCATGGGCACCGGCGGCTGGATGCTCGGGGTCAGCCTGCTGCAGATCGCCTGCACGGTCACCGCGGTGTACTTCGGCGCCAAGACGGCGGCCTTGTTCGGTCGCGATGTCAGGGCGGCGGTCTTCCACCGGGTCGGGGAGTTCTCGGCCCGCGAGGTGAACCAGTTCGGCGCACCGACGCTGATCTCGCGCAGCACGAACGACGTCACCCAGATCCAGATCCTGGTGGTCACCACCTGCACGATGCTGGTCGCCGCACCGATCACGATGGTCGGCGGCGTGTTCATGGCGGTCCGCGAGGACGTCGGCCTGTCCTGGCTGGTGGCCGTCGCCGTACCGCTGCTGGCGATCTGCGTCGGCTTCATCGCCAGCCGGATGGTCCCGCAGTTCCGGAAGATGCAGAAGAACATCGACGGGGTCAACCGGGTCCTGCGCGAGCAGATCACCGGCATCCGCGTGGTTCGCGCCTTCATCCGCGAGCCGCACGAGGTCGAGCGGTTCGGTGCGGCCAACCAGAACCTGACCGACACGGCCATCAAGGCCGGCCGGCTGATGGCGCTGGTGTTCCCGACCGTGATGCTGATCCTGAACGTGTCGAGCATCGCTGTGCTCTGGTTCGGAGCGTCGCGGGTCGAGAACGGGACGATGGAGGTCGGTGCGCTGACCGCGTTCCTGAGCTACCTGATCCAGATCCTGTTCTCGGTGATGATGGGCGTGTTCGTGATGATCATGGTGCCGCGCGCCTCGGTCTGCGCGGACCGGATCGCCGAGGTGCTCGACACCGAATCCTCGGTCCAGCCGCCGGTCACGCCGATCAGGACCTTCACCGGGCGCGGCCAGCTGGTCTTCGAGAACGCGTCGTTCAAGTACCCGGGTGCCGCCGAGCCGGTGCTGCGCGACATCAACTTCGTCGCGTCGCCGGGTCAGACCACCGCGATCATCGGTAGTACCGGCGCGGGTAAGACGACGTTGCTCTCACTGGTTCCGCGGTTGTTCGACACGACCGGTGGACGCGTGCTCGTCGACGGGATCGACGTACGAGATATCGCTCCGGAGGCACTGTGGGAGCGGATCGGGTTGGTGCCACAGCGTCCCTACCTGTTCTCGGGGACGGTCGCGAGCAACCTGCGGTACGGCAACCCGGACGCGACTGACGACGAGCTCTG
This sequence comes from Kribbella sp. NPDC051952, assembly GCF_040680855.1. Taxonomy (NCBI): domain Bacteria; kingdom Bacillati; phylum Actinomycetota; class Actinomycetes; order Propionibacteriales; family Kribbellaceae; genus Kribbella; species Kribbella sp. NPDC051952. Next base: position 287,341 of record NZ_JBFAXQ010000002.1, on the reverse strand, counting down.
GGAAGCGCTGGAGATTGCCCAGGGCAAGGACTTTGTCCAGGCGATGCCGGAGGGGCTGGACTCGCCGATCGCACAGGGCGGTACGAACGTCTCCGGTGGGCAGCGGCAGCGGCTCGCGATCGCGCGGGCGCTGGTCCGCAAGCCCGAGATCTACCTGTTCGACGACTCGTTCTCGGCGCTCGACCTGTCCACCGACGCCCGGCTGCGGGCCGCGCTGCGGCCGATCACGGCGAACGCCTGCATGGTCATCGTCGCGCAGCGGGTCTCCACGATCATCGACGCCGACCAGATCGTGGTGATCGAGGACGGCGCGATCGTCGGCAAGGGTACGCATCAACAGTTGCTCGAGGATTGCCCGACGTACGTCGAGATCGTCGAGTCCCAGCGTTCCGCGGAGGAGGCGGCATGAGCGAGGAGAACAAGACTCCGCCGTCCTCTCCGAATGGGGAGACGGCCAAGTCCAACGGGCAGGCTCCGGAGGGTGGAGCCAAGACGGTGAAGGCGACCGAGCGGCCGACCACCGGCCGCGCGTTCGGCCCTCCGGGTGGTATCCCGGGGGACAAGTCGATGAACTTCCTCCCGTCGGCCAAGCGCCTGCTCGGCCGGCTCCGGCCGCACCGGCTGCAGGTGAGTGGTGTCATCCTGCTCGCGATCGGCAGCGTCTCGCTGTCGGTCATGGGTCCGAAGATCCTCGGCCGGGCGACCGACCTGATCTTCGCCGGTGCGATCGGCAAGCGGCTGCCGAGCGGGCTGACCAAGGAGCAGGTGATCGAGCAGACCCGGGCCTCCGGCAACGGCCGGCTCGCCGACCTGCTCGGCGGGATCGACCTGATCCCGGGTGTCGGCATCGACTTCGATGCCCTGCGCAACGTTCTGCTGACGGTGCTGGCGCTGTACGTCGGTGCCTTCTTCCTCTCCTGGATGCAGGGCTACATCCTGAACGGCGTGGTCCAGCGGACGATCCTGAGCCTGCGCTCCGACGTCGAGGACAAGCTGAACCGGCTGCCGCTGAGCTACTTCGACGGAGCACCTCGCGGTGAGCTGCTCAGCCGGGTGACCAACGACATCGACAACATCTCGACCAGCCTGCAGCAGACGCTGAGCCAGTTGCTCACCTCGCTGCTGACGGTGATCGGCGTGGTGACGATGATGTTCGTGGTCTCGCCGCTGCTGGCGCTGATCGCCCTCGTGACGATCCCGATCTCGATGGTGCTGACCGCGGTGATCGCGAAACGGTCGCAGACCCGGTTCGTCGCGCAATGGCGTCATACCGGCGCCTTGAACGGCCAGATCGAGGAGGCGTTCACCGGGCACGAGCTGGTGAAGGTCTTCGGCCGGCAGAAGGAGATCGAGGAGAGCTTCGCGAAGAAGAACGAGGAGCTGTACCAGGCCGCGTTCGGTGCGCAGTTCATCTCCGGTCTGATCATGCCGGTGATGATGTTCATCGGGAACGTGAACTACGTGGTGATCGCGGTCGTGGGTGGTTTGCGGGTCGCCTCCGGCACGATGTCGCTGGGTGATGTGCAGGCCTTCATCCAGTACTCGCGGCAGTTCACCCAGCCGCTGACCCAGGTGGCCTCGATGGCCAACCTGCTGCAGTCCGGGGTCGCCTCGGCCGAGCGGGTCTTCGAGGTGCTGGACGCCGAGGAGCAGGTGCCGGACGACGCGACGCCGGAGAAGGTGAGCAATGCTCGCGGGCGGGTCGAGTTCGAGCACGTGTCGTTCTCGTACGACCCGGCCAAGCCGCTGATCACCGACCTCAGCCTGGTCGCCGAGCCCGGCCAGACGGTCGCGATCGTCGGCCCGACCGGGGCCGGCAAGACCACGCTGGTCAACCTGATCATGCGGTTCTACGAGCTGAACGGCGGACGGATCACGCTCGACGGTGTGGAAATCACCGAGCTGACCCGGCACGACCTGCGGTCGCGGATCGGCATGGTGCTGCAGGACACCTGGCTGTTCGGCGGCACGATCCGGGACAACCTGATGTACGGCAACCTCGACGCCACCGAGGAGGACATGCTGGCCGCGGCCAAGGCGACGTACGTCGACCGCTTCGTGCACAGCCTGCCCGACGGGTACGACACGGTGATCGACGAGGAGGGCAGCAACGTCAGCGCCGGTGAGAAGCAGTTGCTCACCATCGCACGCGCGTTCCTGGCCGACCCGCAGCTGCTCATCCTGGACGAGGCCACCAGCTCGGTCGACACCCGCACCGAGGTCCTGGTGCAGCGGGCGATGGCCGCGCTGCGGTCCGACCGCACCAGCTTCGTCATCGCCCACCGGCTCTCCACGATCCGCGACGCGGACCTCATCCTGGTCATGGAGAACGGTGCGATCGTCGAGCAGGGCAACCACCAGGAGCTGCTCGTCGCCGACGGTGCCTACGCCCGCCTCTACAACGCCCAGTTCAGCGGCGCGGTAGTGGACGTGGACGAGGAAGCCGCCGCGATCGCTGCTCCGGTGCGAGCACCAGCACGCAGCTGAACAACAAGAACGGGCGCCACCCCATCCAGGGGTGGCGCCCGTTTCTCAGTTCGTCGGTACGACCAGATGCGGCTTGAGCGCGAGCAGTACGCCGACGGTCGCGTAGCCGATCAGGAGATGACCACCGCCGACCCACCGGGCGACGTCGTCGCCGAGGATCACCATCGACGGGATCGCGACGATCGCCCAGCTCTCGGCGATCAGCGGCCACCACCGTAGAGCCCCGCGCCACCGACCGGCCACCGCGATCTTGATCGCGATGAGGGCCATGCCCATCATCGACAGCGGCCAGCAGATGTCCATCGGGACCAGCCACGCGGCGTCCTGCAGGTTCGACGGCAGCACCCCGTGCAGCAGCGACCAGACGCTCGCGATACCGAGGATCACCGCCTCCACCTTCAGCAGTACGACGGACTTCCCGGTGGCGCGGGTCTGGTACTGGATCGCCAGCAGGCAGAACACGCCCAGCTGGAACGCGAGCCCGGTCAGGTCGCCGATTCGTTCGGGCACCCCCTCGGTCACCGTGGTGAACGCGAAGATGCTCGCGGCCCACAACAGCGTCCCTGCGGTCAGCCCCAAACCCAGCTGCCGGATGGTGCGTTCGGACAGACCAGCTGTGGCCGTCATCGCCGGTGCCACATCAGTGCGGGCCCTGGCGGGTGTCGTAGTCATTGCGGTTCCTCCCCTTGAGGTGTGGTTCATGTCCACTGAGTCTTCGGGGCACGCCGACCCGCACGGCAGAGCCCACGGTCCCGATGCGGCGCGGGACAACTGACCCAAGACGGCGGGACACGCTCTGGGTGACAATGCAGCCGTGGGGGAGGACGTACGGCGGGGATGGGGGCCGGCTGCACTAGGCGCAGCCGCGCTCCTGCTTGCGGTCGCAACCGTCGTACTCGACCTTCGCAACGGCACAGGTATCCCGGCCGCCGCGGAACTGGACGCGGGCTGGACCGCGGTGCTCTCCGGACTCGCCCAGGTGGTGCCGGGCCTGCTGCTCCTACACAGGCTCCCGCGACATCCGATCGCGTGGATCCTGACGGGATCCGGCCTGCTGTGGGTCGTGGACGGATTCGCCTCGAGTTGGGCGGCGTACGCGATCTACACGTCACCAGGCCTGCCCGGCGCGTCGGCGGCGTACTGGTTCTACTCCCGCTTCGGCGCGTTCCTGCTGCTCGGGTTGCCGTTGCTCATCCTGCTCTTCCCGGACGGCAAGTTGGTGACCGCACGCGGCTGGCGCTGGCTGTCGATCGTCAGCCTCGCACTGACGCTGCTGCTTCCACTCCTGCTCCTCGTCGCGCCCATCGACGTCATGCAGCGCTATCACGACACCTCGCTGCCGCCGGAGATCAGCAGGTTGTCACTAGACCCGCTCAGCATCCACCTGTCGTACGACGTCTGGTCGCCGTTGCTCCAGGTCGCCTACACCGCCGTACTCGTCAGCCTGGTCGTGCCGTTCGCAGTGACGGTGCATCGCTACCGCGCAGCGTCACGTGAGCGGCGGGCCCAGATCCGCTGGCTGATGTGGGCCGCGCTGATCGACATGATCGTTCTGCTCGTGCCGTTCGAGAACCCACCCGCCGTACCGGCGCTGATGTTCGGCCTGGCCATCGCCCTCACCTCGGCCGCGATCGTCGTCGCCGTCACGAAGCACCGCCTGTACGCCGTCGATCGGTTGCTCTCGGCCACTTTCCTGTACGGGTACTCGCGGTGCTCGTGGTCGGCGTCGACCTGGCCGTGTTCGCGATCGCCGGCGGTGTCCTCGGGGAACGGGACGCCGCCCTGGTGGCGATCGCGGTCGTCGCTGTGGTCTACGCCCCGCTGCGCAGCCGGCTGTGGCAATGGGTACGACGTCTCGTCCGCGGCTCCCGGGATGATCCGTACGCGACGATGTCCACGCTCGCCGAACGGCTCGAGTCGGCCGCCGGCCCGGACGAGCAGCTTCGTGCGGTCGCCCGGACGGTGGCCGAGGCCTTCCGTCTCCCGTACGTGCGGGTGGAGATCGAGCGGTTCGCGATCGTCGAGCACGGACGGGCGGTGGGTCCGACGCATGCGCTGCCGGTCGGCTATCGCGGGGAGTCGGTTGGCTGGCTCGTGTTCTGTCCTGGCGACGGGACCGCGCTGTCCGACCGGGATCAGCGGTTGCTCGGTGATCTCGTCCGGCAAGCGGCCGCGGCGGCGCGGGCGAGTGAGTTGAGCACCGAGTTGCAGCAGGGGCGGAGTCGGCTGGTGGCTGCTCGCGAGGAGGAGCGACGACGGATCCGGCGCGATCTGCACGACAGCCTCGGCCCGAGTCTCGGTGCGGTGGCGCTGCGCATCCAGACGGCCCGGAACCTGGCGAGCTCCTCGCCGGCGGAGGCTGACCGGATGCTGGATCAGGCGACCACGGAGGTGACCGCCGCGTTGGCCGACGTACGACGGCTGGTCCATGATCTGCGCCCGCCCGCGCTGGACGAACTCGGGCTGGTTCGGGCGATCGAACAGCAGGCGGAGCGGTTCCGGCTGGGCGGGTTGGCGGTGTCGGTGGACGCGGATGCGCTCGGGGCGTTGCCGGCCGGCGTCGAGGTCGCGGCGTACCGGATCGCGTCCGAGGCGCTGAGGAATGTTGCTCGGCACGCTGCCGCCAGTCGATGCGACATCGCGCTGCGGCTGGATGAGTCAGCGCTGGAGTTGTCCGTGCGGGACGACGGGATCGGGATCGGAGCGGACGTGACTGCAGGCGTGGGGATGTTGTCGGTTCGCGAGCGCGCGGCCGAGCTCGGGGGAGTCTGCAGTGTCACGTGTCCGCCCGACGGGGGCACCGTCGTACGGGTGCGTTTGCCGCTGGACGCCGTACCGGAGGTTGTTCATGGGTGAGACCGTGCGGGTGCTGCTGGCGGACGACCACCCGGTCTACCGGGACGGTCTGGCTGCACTGCTTGGGTCGCTGGACGGCGTCGAGGTCGTCGGTACGGCGGCCGACGGTGTGGAGGCCGTGGACGGTGCGCGGGAGCTGCAGCCGGATGTCGTGGTGATGGATGTACAGATGCCGCGGCTGGACGGGATCGAGGCGACGCGCGCGATCACCGCGGACAGTCCGCACATCGGGGTCGTCGTACTCACGATGGCCGAGGAGGACCAGACGCTCTTCGCCGCGATGCGGGCAGGTGCGCGTGGGTATTTGCTGAAGGGCGCGAATCAGGCGGAGATCGTCCGCGCGATCACCGCCGTCGCGCAGGGCGAGGCGATCTTCGGACCGGCGATCGCGCGCCGGGTCGCCGAGTTCTTTGCCGCCACCCCGGTTGCGACCAGCGGGCCGTTCCCGCAGCTCACCGAGCGCGAGCACGAGATCCTCGCCCTGGTCGCGGCCGGCCGCTCGAACCCTCAGATCGCCACCGAGCTGTTCCTCTCCCCGAAGACTGTCCGCAACAACGTCTCCAACATCTTCACCAAGCTTCACGTCGCCGACCGGGCCGAGGCCATCATCCGGGCCCGCGACGCCGGCCTCGGCCGCTGATCAGCCGGCCTTCGACTGGGTACGCCGGGCATAGGCGCGGGCGGCGCGGACACGGTCGCCGCAGCGGGTGGAACACCAGTGGCGCCGGCCGTGGCGGAGCAGGTAGCGGTTGCACGGCGTCGACTCGCAGGCGGTGAGGAACTCGGCATCCGGACCAGTGAGCAGGTCCGCGGCGTTGGTCGCGATGGTGGCCAGGGCGCGGTCGAGGATCTCGTTCGGGGGACACAGTGCTGCGCGGTAGGGGCCGTCGTGCTCGTCCCAGAGCAACAGGGCGGTCGTCGGGACCCGCGTGAGCGCGGCGTTGACCGCGTCCAGCGCCGACGGTAGTGCGGGCAGCCCTTCGACCCGGGCCGCGAACAGTGCCCGCAGGTGCTCGCGCAGGGCGCGGAGCTGGGTGGCGCACATCTCCTGAATTCCAGCACCGACGGGCGCAAGGTCGTGGTTGGTCAGCCAGGCGTTCACCGCCTCGGGAGCACCGAGCAGGTCGACGTACTGGCCGCCCGGCAAGGCGATCGCCGTGTTGACGAAGTCGAGGGCGAGATAGGTCTCCGCGCCGGGTGCGGGCGGCAGTGGGGCGGCCGGGAGCTCGGTCATGGTTCTCATGGTACGGGTTGCGATTATCCATGAGAATCGTCTACCGTTCCTCACGGATAATCATCCATCTATCCGTGAGGTGATCATGAGGGGTCCACTGCTCGCGCTGATGGTCTGCGTGTTCGGCATCACCACCGGCGAGTTCGTGCTGGCCGGCATCCTGCCCGCGGTGGCCGGCGACCTGGACGTGTCGATTCCGGCGGCCGGGCTGCTGGTCACGGCGTACGCGCTGGGCATGATCGTCGGCGGGCCGTTGCTGACGGCAATCACTGCGGGTCGGCCGCGCAAACCGCTGGTCCTCGGTCTGCTCGCCGTCGCTGTGGCGGGCAACCTGCTGTCGACCGTCGCTCCCGGGTACGGCGTCCTCTTCGCGGCCCGGGTCGTGACGGCGCTGGTCACCTCGACGTTCTTCGCGAACGCGATCGTGATCGCGGTATCCGCCGCGCCACCGGACAAGAAGGGTTCGACCGTCGCGAAGCTTGCCTTCGGCATGAACCTGGCGATGATCCTCGGCGCGCCGCTCGGGACCTGGGTCGGTGAAGCCTTCGGCTGGCGGGCGACCTTCGCCGCGATCACGGTCTGCTGCGCCATCGGTCTCTTGCTGGTCACCAGATCGGTGCCCGCCGATCAGCCCGGGACGCGGGGCCGGGCGTTGCGGGAGTTCACGGTCTTCCGCGATCGGAACCTGCTGCTCGCGATCGCCACCACCGCGGTCGCCAACATCGGTCTGCTGATGGTGTTCACCTACCTCGCCCCACTGCTGACCGGTCCGGGCTCCTTCTCCGCGTCCGCTGTCGCGCCGATGCTGCTCGTGTACGGCGTCGGCGCAACGATCGGCAACCTGGTCGGCGGACGCCTGGCGGACCGGGCCCTCCTTCCGTCGCAACTCGGCGCGCTGGTGCTGCTCGTCGTACTGCTCCTTGCCCTGTGGGTCAGTCCGACTCCCGTGCTCACCGGGCTGCTGGTCTTCGCGGCTGGTGCGGTCGGCTTCTCCGTGATCCCGGGGATGCAGGCTCGCGTACTCACCTCGGCTGCCGCAGCGCCGACGTTGGCGATCGCGGTGAACGCATCGGCGTACCAACTCGCGGCCGCCTTCGCCGGCTGGACGGGCGGCCGCATCATCTCCGGCCCGGGCGTCGCCGCGATCTACCTGGTCGCCGCCGGCACGACTCTCGTCGGCCTCGCCCTCACCGGCCTCGCCTACCGTCGGGAACGCGTCACACCGGCAGCAACCGGATGACGAACTCGCGGAACTCGTCCGGGGCCGAGTACATCGGCATGTGGTCGGCGGCCGGGACGACCGTGAGGTCCGCTTTCGGCGCCTGCGCGACGAGCCGGTACGCCCACAGTTGCGAACCGAGGAAGTCCCGCTCGCCGATCAGCACGGAGATCGGCAGCTCGAGCTCGGCGAACCGGGTCTTCACCGGCGGGTCGAGTTCGAGACCGTGGTACTCCTCCATCAGCCGAACCCGGGAGTTCGCGATCTGCAGCCCGATCAGCCGGCGCCGATCGTTCTCGGGGGCGGCCGGACACCACGCGTCGACGTCGAGCGCCGCGACTGCCGGGATACCGTCCGCCGCGAGGACAGCCTCGCAGTTGGCGAAGTGGCTCCACATCACCTCACGGGCGCCGGCCTCCTCGGGCGTCGGATCGGGGAACTCGCCGAACGAGCCCGCGACCGCGGCCACCCGCGTGACACGTTCCGGATGGCGGTGCGCGAACCCCAGAGCCCGCCGGCCACCTTCGGACACGCCGAGCAGGAGAGCCTGGGAGACCTGAGCGGCGTCGAGCACCGCGGCCAGGTCGTCGATCTCGCTGTACGGACCGTATGCCGGTGCCGACAGCCCGGTGTCGCGGTAGTCCCAGGTGGTGACCCGGGCTCGCTCGGCCAACCACTCGACGGTGGGATCCCACATCCGCAGGTCGGCGAAGCCTCCGTTGAGCAGTACGACGTCCGGACCTTCGCCGTACTGCTCGTAGTAGAGGTAGCCACCGGGGACGTCGACGAAATCCTTCGTGTGATCAGACATGCCTGTAGTTTCGGCGTCGCGCGGCCGTGGGTGGAATCGGGAATTCTCCCTATCCGTCGCTGCCGCGCTTGAGGCGACGTACGGCGAGTTCGGCCAGCAGGGCGGCGCCGTCGGGGAGGACGGAGTCGTCGAAGTCGGCCAACGGGGAGTGGTTGTCGGCGGCCGCGTTCGGGTCGGCCTTCCGGCAGGCGCTCAGGTTGAGGTAAACGCCGGGGACCTCCTCGAGCACGTACGACATGTCCTCGGCACCGCAGCGCGGGTTGCGGCGCTCGCGGAAACGGTCGGGACCGAAGAGGTCGACGATCGTGGCCCGGGCGAACTCGTACTCGTCCGCGTTGTTGACCGTCACCGGGTAGCCGACGATGTACTCGACCTCCGCGGTCAGGCCGTGTGCGGTCGCCAGCGCCTCGACCAGTTGGGTCGACACCTGCTGCATCTTCGCCCGGGCCTCGGCGGAGAACGATCGGACCGTCGCGTCGAAGAACGCGTCGTCCGGGATGATGTTCTCCTTCGTCCCACCCGCGATCCGCCCGACCGTGAGGACGACCGGGTCGAACACGTCGAACTGCCGCGTCACCATGGTCTGCAAGGCACCGACCATCTCGCAGATGACCGGAATCGGGTCCTTGCCGCGGAAGGGAGTCGATCCGTGCGTGCCGGCGCCGATCACGCGCACGTGTAACTGGTCGGCCGAGGCCATGAACGAACCCGGCTTGCTGCTCCACATCCCGCGCGGCTGACCGGCCGAACCGACGTGCAGGCCGTACGCCGCATCCGCCCGCCGGCCGGCTGCGTCGAGCACACCCTCGCGGATCATGATCGGCGCGCCACCGCTGGTCTCCTCGCCGGGCTGGAACATGAACACGATGTCCCCGGCCAGCTCGGCCTGCAGCGCGGACAGGATCTTGGCCGCGCCGACCAGACCGGCGACATGCAGATCGTGGCCGCAGGCATGCATCATCCCGAGGTGCTGGGACGCGTACGGTACGTCGGTCCGCTCGGTCACCGGCAGCGCGTCCATGTCGCCCCGCAGCAGTACGACGGGACCCGGGCCGGCACCGCCGCGCAGTACGGCGGTGACCGAGGACAGCTCCTTGCCGAGGCTGATCTCCAGCGGCAGACCTTCGAGCGCGTCGAGGATCAACTGCTGGGTCTTGGGCAGGTCGAGATCGAACTCGGGCACCTGGTGCAGCGCGCGGCGGAGGGTGACGATCTCGTCCCGGAACCGCTCGGCGAGCTCGCGGGTGGCGCTCATGCGGTCGGTCCGAGCTTGAGCGAGTTCATGACGCGTTGGGCACTGCCGCCGAGCTCGAGCAGTTCGACCAGATCGAGCCACCGCTCGGGGTCCTTGACCTCGCGCGGAATGGTCGCGTCGAAGTCGTTGACCGGTGCGTCCTTGGCGACCGCGACGACCTTCGGGGCGACGTCGAGATAGTCGCTCGCCTCGATGATCTTCCGCTTCACCGAGGCGGACATCGGCGTACTGGGATCGGCGGCGGCGGCGCGGATGGCGTCGAGATCGCCGTACGCCGTGACCAGTGAGGCGGCTGTCTTCTCGCCGATGCCCTTCACGCCGGGGAGGCCGTCGGAGGCGTCACCGCGGAGGGTGGCGAAGTCGGCGTACCGCTGCGCGGGGATCTCGTACTTGGCGAGCAGGGCCTTCTCGTCGTACACCTCGGCGCGGCCGACGCCGCGGGCGGCGGTGTAGACGATCCGGATGCCGCGGCTGTCGTCGATCAGCTGGAACAGGTCACGGTCGCCGGTGACCACATCGACCGGCATGGTCGCCTGGTGCGAGAGCGTGCCGATCACGTCGTCGGCCTCGTGGTCGGGCGCGCCGACGATGGCGATGCCGAGGGCCTCCAGGCAGGCGCGGATGTACGGGACCTGGACCTCGAGGCGGTCCGGGACGTCCTCGACCTGCTCACCCTTCGCGGACACGAACTCGACCCGCTGCGCCTTGTACGACGGGATCAGCGCGACCCGCCAGGACGGGCGCCAGTTGTCGTCCCAGCAGGCGACCAGGTGGGTCGGCCGGTGGTTGTCCGCCAGGCGGGAGATGAAGTCGAGCAACCCGCGGATCGCGTTGGTCGGCGTACCGTCCGCAGCCTTCATCGTGTCGGGTACGCCGAAGAAGGCGCGGAAGTAGAGCGATGCGGTGTCGAGCAGCATCAACCGCTGCGGTGTCTCAACCATGAGGTGATGCTTTCATGCCGAGCGGTCTCGGCAGTAGGGTCACCGGAATGGAGGACCTGGACCGCAAGATCGTCGGGCTGCTCGCGACCGACGGCAGAATGAGCTTCACCGACCTCGGCAAGGCCACCGGCCTGTCCACGTCGGCGGTGCACCAGCGGGTGAAGCGGCTCGAACAACGCGGCATCATCCAGGGGTACGCCGCCACCGTCGACCACACGGCTCTGGACCTCCCACTCACCGCCCTCATCTCGATCCGCCCGATCGACCCTTCCCAGCCGGACGACTCGCCCGAGCGGCTCCGCGAGGTGCGTGAGATCGAGTCGTGCTATTCGGTGGCTGGGGACTCGAGCTACATCCTCGTCGTTCGCGTCGCCTCGCCTGGTGCGCTCGAGAACCTGCTCGCGGTGATCCGGGCCCGCGCGAACGTCTCCACGACGACCACCATCGTCCTCAGCACCCCGTACGAACGCCGCCCACCGGCGCTCTGACCAGCTCGGCGGGTGAAGGGTCAAGGACACCGCTGCGCGGCGACAGTTCTTTGGGACGCGGGTGGTTCTACGCGCCTAGGTGCTCGGCGGAGCACCCGTGATCACGCGGGGATGGACAAGCGCGGGGGGCCGGGAGATGGGTGCGGACGCGTAAAGGACACCGCTTCGCGGCGACAGTTCCTTTGACCGCCTTCGGCGGTGGCGCAGACCGTTGTTACGCGCCCAGGTGATCGGCGAGAGAACTGGGTCACGCGGTGGAGTAGTAGGTGGGGGCGCATGGTGGTGGCGTGGGCGTTGTCGCGCGCTGAGGTGATCGGGCGAGGAGTTGAGTCACGCGAAGAGAGATGACGACAGGGGGCGTGTGCGTCTCTCGGCTGGAGCGGAGCCATGGGGCGGGGTGGAGGTTCTCGGGGGTGGGGTGACGTAGGGTTTCTGGGGTGCGACGGGTTCTGTTGAGTGACTTGTTCAGTACTTTGGTGCCTGGTGGGGATGTTGAGCGTGGGGTGCTCAATGAGGTGATGGCGGGGGTGTTGGGGGTTGATCCTGGTGCCTTTGGGCGGGCGTTTGATGCTTCGGCGTACGAGCGGTTTACCGGGGCTTACGGGGATCTGCCTAGTACTTTGCGGGTGATTGCGGAGCGGGTCGGTGGGGATCCGAGTGACGAGCAGGTGCTTGAGGCAACGAATTTGCGGCGGGGGCTTGCGCGGCAGCTGTTGAATGCGGCGCCGGCTACGACGATCGGGGCGCTGGCTCGGCTTCGGGCGTCAGGGTGGCGGATCGGGTTGGTCAGCAACGTTACGGCTGAGACGCAGGTGCAGTGGGCTGAGAGTTCGTTGGCGCCGCACTTCGATTTCACTGCGTTCTCTGCGGAGATTGGGTCGGCCAAGCCTGAGCCTGCGATCTATCTGACCGCGTGTACGGCGCTGGGTGTTTCGCCGGCCGAGTGCGTCTACATCGGCGACGGGCGCGACAACGAACTCGCTGCGGCGGCCTCACTCGGCATGCACGCGATCCGCACCCTCGAACACGCCAACAGCCACCCGGCCTGGCCAGGTCCCACAGTCAGAACCTTCGCCGAGCTCCCAAGCCTCATCGGCACCCCAGCCTGAAACGGCACCGCAGCCTGAAACGGCACCGCCAGGCTGCCCCCGGCCGCGGCAGGTCGAGGGCTCGGCTACACCACCTCGAGCGGCTCGTGGTCTCCGTCCGGGAGGACCACCGTGATGGGGTCATCCGGGTGGATGATGCCGCCGACAACCACGATCGACATGACCCCGGTTTTGCGTACGACGGTGCCGTCTTCGTCGGTGTGGATGACCTCCTTGAGGAGGCCGGGGCGGAAGTTGTTGATCTGGCGGCACGGGCTTCGGAGACCTGTTACCTCCAGGACCACATCGGGGCCGAGCTGGAGCCGGGTGCGCCGGGGGAGTGCGAGTAGGTCGACACCACGGGTCGTCACGTTCTCGCCGAGTTGCCCGGGACTCACGTCGTACCCGAGGTCGCCGAGTTCGTCGTACAGCTCGAACTGGATCAGGTGGACCTGGCGCAGGTTCGGCCGGGTGGGGTCGAGGCGCATCGGATGCAGGTGCTGGATCGTCTGCCCGGCATGCGCGTCACCCTCGACCCCATAACCCTCGATCACCCGGATCGCATCCACCGCCGCCTTGCTGAAGCGATGCTTCGAGTCCCGGCTGACCCCCACGACGATTCCGCTCACCCCTTGATTCTCGCCCACCCCCACCGGGCGCGCGACCGGATTGGGGAGGATTTCCCACCCGATCTGGTCGACAATCCTCCCCACCCTCGCCAAAACACGGGCGACGCCGCGGATGGTAAGGGGAGCGCCTCCGGTGCCACCCCCTGCATTGGTGGCACCGAAGGCTGACTGGGCGGGGTCAGTTGATCTGGAGGAGGCTCTGCGCCTCGGCGGCGGTGCGGGATGCGGCCGCGCGGGTCTCGGCCTCGGCGAGGGAGGTGGGTGCGTGCTGCTTCCACCACTCCTGGCCCTCGACCGGCAACGTGTCGATCGGGTCGAAGTACTCGTACGTCCGGTTCAGCGCCTCCGGGTCCTGCTGCTCGATCCCGGTGCGGTAGTTCTTCTTCCAGTACGAGATGCCGCGGACCTCGTCGTACTCCGACAACTGGTGCACCCACCGCTTGCCGACGTACGGAACGTCGCAGACGATGCGCGGGGTCGCGAAGCCCGGGAGGTACCCGAGGATCCCGTGCTGCAGATGCTGAGCATCGCGAACCGAGACCCGCCAGTGCTCGGAGAACGGGATCATGTCGCACATGTAGAAGTAGTACGGCGTGATCGTCGCGCCGTCGAGCAGCGCGAAGCAGAGGTCGAGCAACTGGGGCACGGAGTCGTTCACGCCGCGCATCAGCACACCCTGGTTGCGGACGTCGCGCAGGCCGGCCTCGAACATCGCCTTCGTTGCCTCGGCCACCAATGGCGTCACCGACTGGGCTGCGTTCACGTGGGTGTGCATCGCGATCATCACGCCACGCTTCCGGCCGAGCTGCGCCACCCGCTCGACACCAGCGCGTACGTCGTCGGACAGCCAGTGCTGCGGCATGCCCATCAGGGCCTTCGTCGCCAGCCGGATGTCGCGGATGTTCTCGATCTCCAGCAGGTTGGTCAGGAAGGTCTCGAGTCGCGGCCACGGCATGTTCGCCACGTCGCCACCCGACACGACCACGTCCCGGACGCCCGGGTTGCGGCGCAGGTACTCGAGCATGTCGTCGAGGCGGGTCTGCGGCTTCGCGACGAACTTGAGCTTGTCGATCACGGGGGTCGAGTTCCCGACCAGGTCCATTCGCGTGCAGTGGCCGCAGTACTGCGGGCACGTCGGCAGGATCTCCGCGAGGACCTTGGTCGGGTATCGGTGGGTCAACCCCTCCGTGGCCCACATCTCGTGCTCGTGCAGCGAGTCGCGCGTCGCGTGCGGATGCGACGGCCAGTCGCCACGACGGTCGCTGAACACGGGCAGCATGTACCGGCGAACCGGGTCCTTGTAGAACGCGTCCGTGTAGTCCTCCGCGCCCTGCGGGACGATCGTGTTGAGCATCTGCGGCGGGAGCAGCATCGACATCGTCGCGCGCTCGGCCTGGTCCCGGGTGAGGTCGTCGTACAGCCGGTCCTCGAGCAGGTCGCCCATCACGTCGCGCAGTTGCTTGACGTTCTTCACGCAGTGTGACCGCTGCCACTGCACCGACCGCCACTCCTCGGCCGTGACGTCCTTCCACCCGGGCAGACGGGTCCAGTCGGGCTCCACCAACTCGGTCCGCCGGTAGGCGTACGGCTGGCCGTCACTCGGCTCTGAGACAGCCAGTTCCGGGCTGATGAGGTCGGTCACGGGTCCTCCGGGGCTTCGGCGACGATGCGGTCTAGTGTGAGGATAGCGATAGAACTTCCCTTAGATCCAACAGTACGCCGCAAGAATTCTCGTCAAGACCCCGGTTTCAGTAGTATTTTGCCTGACCGCACGCCTGGCAGCACAGAGGAGGACCAGTGTCATCGAGCCCGGTAGGACTGCATCGCGTACTCGCGCCGTCCGGCGTGTTGCCGCAGGCTGCGGAGCGCCTGGACGCGCGGGCCGAGATCTGGCCGGACGAGGTCCGGATCGCGGTCGAGCGGCTGAATCTGGACGCGGCGTCCTACCGACAGTTAGCGGAAACCCACGGCGGCGACGGTACGGCGATCCGTCGCGCGGTCCTGGAGATCGTCGAAGCCCGGGGCAAGATGCAGAACCCGGTCACCGGCTCTGGCGGGATGCTCGTCGGCGTGGTCGACGAGGTCGGCCCGGCGTCGCCCCTCGGTCTCGCACCTGGCGACCGAGTGGCGACGCTGGTCTCGCTCACGCTGACGCCGCTGCAGCTCACCGACGAACTCGCGAGCTGGGACGGCAAGAGCGAGCAGGTCCCGGCGCAGGGACACGCGATCCTCTTCGCCCGGTCGATCGTTGCGAAGCTCCCGGACGACCTGAAGCCGGAGCTCTCGCTGGCGGTCATGGACGTCTGTGGCGCACCCGCCCTGACGGCTCGCGTGGTCCGCCAGTATGTCGACAAAGGCATAAAACCTGTCGTGTCAGTAATTGGCGGCGCAGGTAAATCCGGGTCGCTGTCCCTGGCCGCTGCACGTGCTGCCGGCGCGGCCCGCACGATCGGAATCGTGCCGGTGCTGCACGAGTTGGAGACGCTGACGGGTGCTGGAATCGCCGACACGGTCGCTCTGGCTGACGCACGTGATCCGGTCGCGTTGGCAAAGGCGGTGGAGGAGGCCGGGGGACCGGCGGACATCACCGTTGTGTGTGTCGACGTACCGGGGTGTGAGCATGGCGCCGTACTCGCGACTGCCGCCGGTGGCACGGTGATCTTCTTCTCGATGGCGACGTCGTTCTCGGCCGCGGCGCTGGGCGCGGAGGGGCTTGCCGCGGACGTGACGATGCTGGTCGGGAACGGGTATGTGCCGGGGCACGCGGACTACGCGCTGGAGCTGTTGCGGGGCGAGCCGGGTGTCCGGGGCCTGTTCGAGAGCAGGCTGGCGGAGGATTAGTCCGTGCGCACACTTCTGACGAACGGTTCCGTCTACTCACCCGTCGACCCCCACGCCACCGCGATCGCCTTCGACGACGGCGTGGTGACGTGGCTCGGCGACGACACCGGTGCTTCGTCGTACGCCGATGGTGCCGACGAGGTGATCGATCTCGACGGGAAGCTGGTCACGCCGGCCTTCGTCGACGCCCACGTCCACACCGCGCAGACCGGCGCCCTCCTCACCGGCCTCGACCTCGCCGGCACGACTTCGCTGACCGAAGCCCTCGATCGGCTCGCCGCCTTCGCTGCGAACCTCCCGGCGGACGCGGTGATCGACGGCGCGGGGTGGGACGAGACCAAGTGGCCCGAGGGTCGCCCGCCGACGGCTGCGGAGCTGGACCGGGCCGCTGGTGGTCGCCGGGTCTATCTCTCTCGCATCGACGGTCACTCCGGCGTGATCTCGTCGGCGCTCGTCCCGGCCGCTGTCGGTGACGGCTACGACCCGAGCGGCAGAGTCGAGCGGGACGCGCATCACGCCGTACGTGACGCTCTGAGCGAGCTGATCGGACCGGATCAGCGTCGGCAGGACGTGATGGCTGCGCTGCGGGCGATGGCGTCCAAGGGGATCGGCGCCTTCCACGAGATGGCGGCTCCGCATATTGGCCCGTTGTGGGAGCTTCCGTTGGTCCGGGAGGTTGCGGACGAGCTCGGGCTGTCGGCAACGCTGTACTGGGGTGAGCCCGGAGTCTTCGAGCACATCGGCACTTATGGGCTTGCCGGCCTGGCCGGTGACCTCAACGCCGATGGCGCGCTCGGGTCGCGGACGGCGGCGCTGCGGGAGGCGTACGCCGATCGCGCGGACCACCGCGGTCACGCGTACCTCACGCCCGAGGAGATCGCCGAGCACGTGATCGCGTGCACGGAGCGGAACGTCCAGGCCGGATTCCACTGCATCGGCGACCAGGCGCTCGACAACATCGCACGCGGTTTCGAGCTAGCCGCCGAGAAGGTCGGCGTCCAGGCGTTGGTTGCCGCGCGCCACCGACTCGAGCACGTCGAAATGGTCGACGAGGCAACGATCGCGATCCTGGCGCGCTGCGGTGTCGTCGCCAGCGTGCAGCCGATGTTCGACGCGCTGTGGGGCGGGCCGGACGGGATGTATGCCGAGCGTGTGGGCGATCGTTGGCAGGGCATGAACCCGTTCGGTTCGCTGGCCCGGGCAGGCGTCGTACTGGCGTTCGGGTCAGACTCACCAGTTACGGAGCTGGGTGGTTGGGAGGCCGTGCGGGCGGCCGCGTTCCATCACGAGCCGGCGGAGCGGATCACCGTGCGGGCGGCGTTCCAGGCGCACACCCGGGGTGGTTGGCGGGCGGTCGGGATCGACGATGCCGGAGTACTCGCGCCTTCGACGGCTGCGACGTACGTGGTCTGGGAGAGCGATGCGGACCTCGTCGTCCAGACGCCGGACCAGCGCGTCGCCGCCTGGTCGACGGACCCGCGCGCCGGGGTGCCGGTGCTGCCGGACCTGAGCCAGGGCACGCCTCTTTGTGTGCGGACGGTCGTCGGGGGCCGTGTGATCTATGAAGCCGAGGGATGGTCGCAGTGACACATTCAGGGACCCATGCAGGGACTCGCGCAGTGAAGAAGCTCGATCTGGACCCGGTCACCGTCCGGAAGGCGCGCAGCCTGGCCCGGAAGGCCGGCCGGCCGATCGTCAACCTGGCCAAGCAGCACACGACGGTGTCGGTCGAGCGCGCGGTGCTGCGGCTGGCCGGCCTGACCGGCGCGGACACCGAGGGGATCCCGTGGGTGAACCGGCTCGCCGACACGGTACGCGCGGATGTCGGACTGGAGCACGGGTTCGCACTGCCGGTGTGGGACGCGCTCGTCCGTGGTGAGGCGGAGGACCTCGCCGTACTGGCGCAGAAGGCGGCCTCTGGGTCGGTGACGTTCCGGCTGCCGGAGGGACGGGACGCCGTCCGGGCCCGGACCGCGGCGCGGAGGGCGGCGGCTGCGGGGATGAAGCGGATCGACGGGCGGCGGCGGGAGCGGGACCGGCTGATCAAGCGGCACGGTGACCCCGAGCAGCGGCCGTGGATCTACCTGATCGTTGCCACCGGCGACATCTACGAGGACATCCCGCAGGCCCAGGCGGCGGCCCGCGCCGGTGCCGACATCATCGCGGTGATCCGGTCGACCGGGCAGTCCCTGCTCGACTACGTCCCCGAGGGCGCAACCCGCGAAGGCTTCGCGGGGACCTACGCGACCCAGGAGAACTTCCGGCTGATGCGCGCCGCGCTGGACGAGTCGTCGCGTGAACTCGGCCGCTACATCCGACTGACCAACTACGCCTCCGGGCTCTGCATGCCGGAGATTGCGACCCTGGCCGGTCTGCAGCGCCTCGACATGATGCTGAACGACTCGATGTACGGGATCCTGTTCCGCGACATCAACCCGATCCGGACGTTCGTCGACCAGCGGTTCAGTCGGCAGATCCACGCCCGCGCCGGGATCATCATCAACACCGGCGAGGACAACTACCTGACCACGGCCGACGCGGTCGAGGCGGCCCACACGGTGACGGTGTCGCAGCTGCTGAACGAGTTCTTCGCCAAGGAGGCCGGGCTGGAGGACTGGCAGCTCGGGCTTGGGCACGCGTTCGAGATCACGCCGGAGATCCCCGACTCCTTCCGGCTGGAACTCGCGCACGCGATGCTGGCGCGGCAGCTGTTCCCGGATGCACCGCTGAAGTGGATGCCGCCGACCCGGCACATGACCGGGGACGTGTTCCGCGGGTACCTGCTGGACGGCTTCTTCAACCTGGTCGGTGCGATGACCGGTCAGGGCATCCTGCTGGTCGGCATGATGACCGAGGCGGTCGTGACGCCCTGGATCTCCGACCGTGACCTGGCCCTGCAGAACGTCCGCTACGTGTTGGGTGCCGCAGGCAACCTTCATGAGGACTTCCATCCGGCGCCGGACGGCTTCATCGCCCAGCGCGCCCGGCAGGTGCTGGGGGAGTCGGTGGAGCTGCTGGAGGAGATCGTCGACGACGGCCTGCTGAACGCGATCGGCGACGGCACCTTCGGCCTGATGAAACGACCGCAGGACGCCGGCCGCGGCCTGGAGGGGGTCGCGCGCAGGTCGTCGGCGTACTACAACCCGGCGATCGAGCTGTTGGAGGAGGACCAGTGAGCATCATCCGGCCGTACGGCGACACCACCGGTGACGGCATGGTGCAGATGTCCTTCACGCTGCCGATTCCGCACGACAAGCGGGCCGAAGGTGCCGCGATCCAGTTGGCCAACAAGATGGGGATGGACCCGGCGCTGGTCGTGCACGCCAGGCCGATGGGCCCGGATTTCACCTTCTTCGTCGTCTACGGTCCGGTGAACCACCTGGTCGACACGTCGAAGGTCGAGGTGATCGAGCGGGACTACCCGCTGTTGTCGCCGAAGGACGCGAACCTTGCCATCCGCAAGGGACTGCGACGCCGGCTGACCGTGGTGGGCGCGTGTATCGGCACCGATGCGCACACGGTCGGTATCGACGCGATCATGAATATCAAGGGGTTCGCGGGGGAGAAGGGCCTGGAGTACTACCGGGAGCTGAAGGTGGTGAACCTCGGGGCCCAGGTCGCCGTGCCGGAGCTTGTTCGCCGGGCCAAGCTGGAGAAGGCGGACGCGATCCTGGTCTCGCAGGTGGTGACGCAGCGGGAGGCGCACGTACTGAACACCAAGGAGATGTCGGCCGCGTTCCGGGAGGCGTACTCCGAGGACGCGCGGCCCGTATTGGTTGCCGGTGGCCCCCGTTTCACCGAGCAGATGGCGGGTGAACTCGGCGTTGACCGGGTGTTCGGCCGCGGTACGACACCGGGCGAGGTGGCCAGCTATCTGGTCGATGCGCTCGTGACGAAGCGAGTGCCAGTGAAGAGGAGCGCATAGGTGTCAAAGGCAACTATCGGCTTGACCGCGACGCATCGGCGGTATGTGCCGTACAGCCACGCGCACTACGCCGGGAACCTGGTCGACGGTGCCTATGTGCTCGCATTGTTCGGTGACGTGGCAACCGAGGTGTGCATTCAGGCCGACGGCGACGAGGGCCTGTTCGCGTCGTACTCGGACGTGCAGTTCCTGCAGCCGTTGCGGGCCGGTGACGTTGTCGAGGTGAAGGCAACGATCACCCGGGTCGGTAACCGGAGCCGTGACCTCGAATTCAGCGCGTACGTCGTCTGCCGGGGCCGGCCGGACCAGTCGGAGTCGGCCGCCGAGGTGCTCGCCGAGCCGCTTGTGATCACACGCGCGAAAGGGACGGTCGTTGTACCGGTCGGGTGACGGATAGTTGCCCTGGGTAACGATTACGTGGAGTGCCGATACCGCTCTGTAATGTGACCCGGCTGAGGTTTCCTCGTTTTTCCTTATAGTGCAGACGATCGTGTTACAACGTCTCAAGGAGCCGCTGGAAAGGTTGACACCGTCGCCGTCAGCGAGCATCGTTTTGGGAGTCGTCATATCCCGTTTGATCAACGGTCACACGAAGTTCGGCCACCGGATGATCCCGCGACGCTGACCAGGCCAGTGCCAGGCTTGAGTCGACGGGGGCTGAGATCGCCGGTGGTTAGCCCCCCGCGGGGCAGAGGTGGAAGAGGTTCGGCGCCCAGTAGACAACAGCCGGGCGGTTCGCAGCCAGCGGATCGGCGGTTGGTCCGAAGGAGCGCCGAGCCTCTTTCCTCTATTTAGTGATCTACGGACAGTGACCGTTTCTGAGGGTTCTTCACTTCCTCGCGCTCTGTTGGAACTCCTTCACGTTCCGCATTCGGTGCCCAATGGCTACTGACCGGATACATTTGCGTGTCCGGGACGTTGTACGGTCGTGCGACCGGCGTCCGCCGGGGAGTGAGGACAAGGGGTTTACCGCGTGGACCGTTTGAAGGCTCTGGGGCGGCTCCTGCCGAGGGTTGCGGTGGCCGTGGCCGCCGGTGCGGCACTGGGTCTGGCATTCGCGCCACACAACCACCCCTGGCTCGCGGTTCTCGCCGTACCGCTGTTCCTGGCCGCGCTCAACGGGGCGTCGGCCAAGGGCGGGTTCCTGATCGGTGCGGGCTTCGGGATCACGTACTACGCGGTCCTGATCCCGTGGATCACGGTGATCGGTGGCGATGCCGCGGTCGCACTGGCGATCCTCGAGGGGCTGTTCTACGCGGTCTTCGGGTTGTTCGCGACGCAGGTGCTCAAGCTGAAGCTGTGGATGCTGTGGATCCCGTGTCTGTGGGTCGCGACCGAGTTCGCGACAGCGTCCGTACCGTTCGGCGGGTTCCCGTGGGGCAAGCTCGCGTGGGCGTTCTCCGCGTCGTCGCTGGGCAAGCTGGCCGCCTTCGTGGGGATCCCGGGGCTGAGCTTCGTGATCGCGTTCGTCGGCGTTCTGCTGTACGCCGTACTGCGGCCGGCCAGCCGCCTTCGGCTCCGGGCGGTCGCGCTGGTCGCCGGCGTGGCGATCGTGTTCGGCAGCTCGCTGATCAACCTGTCGATCGAGGGCGACGGCAAGACCGTGAAGGCCGCGATGGTGCAGGGGAACGTGCCGGGCAAGGGCCTGGAGTTCCTCGGCCGCGCGCGTACAGTCACCAAGAACCACATGAACGCGACCCTCGAGCTCGAGCAGCGGGTCAAGAACGGCACCGAGATGAAGCCGGACGTGGTGATCTGGCCGGAGAACTCGACCGACATCGACCCGTACAAGGACGCGGAGACGCGGGCCGATATCGAGGCGGCCGTGCAGGCTGTCGGCGTACCGATCCTGGTCGGTGCCGTCACCGAGGGGCCGGGGCCGAACGAGCGGCAGACCACCGGGATCGTCTGGGATCCCGTCAGTGGGCCGGGTCAGCGGTATGCGAAGCGGCATCCGGTGCCGTTCGGTGAGTACATCCCGTTCCGCGACCAGCTGCTGCCGTACATCAAGCGGCTGGAGATGATCGGCCGGCAGACCGCGCCCGGCAAGGTCCCCGGCGTGATGCCGATCGGCGGCGTGACGTACGGCGACATCATCTGCTTCGAGCTCGCCTACGACAACGTGATCTCGGACCTGATGAAGGGCAACTCGCAGGTCCTCATCGTGCAGACCAACAACGCCACGTACGGCGGGACGGGCCAGCCGGAGCAGCAGTTCGCGATCACCCGGATGCGCGCGATCGAAACCGGCCGGACTGTGTTGATCGCGTCGACGAGTGGGATCTCCGGGGTGATCCGGCCGGACGGGACGGTCGAGCACAAGTCGGGGCAGTTCGTTCCTGATGTGTACGTCGCGACGGTGCCGGTCCGGGACGGGCACACGCTGGCCACGACGATCGGCGGTTGGCCGCAGTGGATCCTGACGGGGTTGGGTCTGCTCGGCATCGCGCTGGCGCTCGTCAAGCGGCGCCGTACGAACGATCCTCAGAACCCACCGGCCGCGGCTCCCAGCCGTGAGAAGGTTCCGGTCTGAGTCAGGGTCGATTCAGGGTTTGCCGCTCCCACCCGTTCCGTAGGCTGGTGTTTCAGGTCGGAAGGGGTAGGACATGCCGTGGTTCATCGCGCTCGCGCTCTTGGTGGTGCCGATCGTGGAGATCTTCGTGATCATCCAGATCGGCCAGGTGATCGGCGGCTGGCCAACGGTCGCGCTGCTGATCGTGGAGAGCGCACTGGGTGCCTGGCTGATCAAACGTGAAGGCCGCCGGGCGTGGAACGCGCTGCGCACCGCCCTCGACACCGGCAAGATGCCCGGCCGCGAACTGGCCGACGGCGCCCTGGTCCTGATCGGCGGCACCCTCCTGCTGACCCCAGGCTTCGTCACCGACATCTTCGGCTTCTTCTTCGTCCTGCCCTTCACCCGACCGCTGGCCCGCCGAGCCATGACCGCCTTCTTCGGCCGCCGCCTCTCCACCCAACTGGGCAACATCAACCCCACCACGTTCATCCCCGGCGCCACCACCCCCACCCGCCCACCCACCACGTCAAACGACGTAATCCAAGGCGAAGTAATAGACCCCGAACCCGAGAAGAAGTAGAGCCGTCAGCGCGTTGCGCGCGTGGCCAGGGCGTCGAGGATGAGGGTGAGGCCCCATTCGAATTCGTTGCCGAAGTTGTAGCCCGGCTGGAGGTAGTAGTCGGTGGCCATCTTTACCAGGTGGGGGTATTCGCCGGTGGAGAAGCGTTCCATGATCGGCTCGGCTACGTCGCCTACCGTGTCTTCGCCGTCGAAGGGGAGGCCGGCTTCTTGGAGGGCGAAGCCGTAGGTGTAGCTGTCCAGTAGGGCGTAGGCGTGGGCTGTCAGGGCGGGGGAGAAGCCGCCGGCGCGGAGGGTCGCGATGACCGCGTCGTGGTGTCGCAGCGTTGCCGGGCCCGGGCTGGTGCGTGACTCCATCAGGCCGATGGCCCAGGGGTGGGTACGCAGTACCTGGCGGGCCGAGTCGGCTCGACGGGTGATCTCGGCGCGCCAGTCGCCGCCGGGGGACGGCAGGTCGATCTGGCTGAAGACGAGGTCGACGATGCCGTCGAGGATCTCGTCCTTGTTGGCGACGTAGTAGTAGACCGACATCGGCTTCACGCCCAGGTGCTTGGACAGCGAACGGATCGTCAGGCCGTCGATGCCGCCCGCGTCGGCCACCGCCACGGCGCCCTCCAGGACGCGGTCCCGGTTCAGCCGCGGGCGTTCGTCACGCAGGGCCGAGCTGTCAGGCATCTCACTCCTCAGTTCCGCACCCGTAGTGCTTTCGTACTTTGTACTGTAGCGTCTCGTACTAAGTACGACAGCGCGACACGAGTGAGAGGCACCACCATGGCCACAACCGCACTACCACCGCTCTCGGGCGACCGCGGCGTCGTACTCATCGAAACCCGGACAGGCTCCCGGATGTGGGCGTCCCGACTGATCGGCGCGCTGTTCCTGGCCGGGTTCCTGATCTACGGCGCAGGCTCGATCCTGATGAACTCGGTCGTCGGTACGCCGGACTTCCTGGCCGGCGTCGGCGCGAAGGAGACCACGCTCGCCCTCGGCGCCTTCCTGATGATCGCGACCACCGCGGTCGACATCGGCAAGGCCGTCTTCTTCTTCCCGATCCTCGAGCCCCACGGCAAACGCACTGCGGTGGCCTACCTGGCCACGATGGTGTTCGAGATGGCGATGATGACTGTCGGCGTACTAACGCTGCTCTTGATCATCCCGCTCGCCGATCAGGCCGACAGCGGGCGGCTGGACTCCACCGTTGCCCAAGCATTCGGATCGATCGCGGTCGACGCGAACGAGATGGCGTATCAGATCGGCCAGCTGTCCCTTGCGTTCGGAGCCCTGTTCCTGTGCGCACTGCTGTACCGCACCGGCCTGGTCCCCAAGTGGCTGGCAGCCTGGGGCATTGCCGGCTACGCGCTGCACTTTGTCGGCGCCGGCGCCGAGATCTTCGGCGCTCCGATCAGCCTGGTCCTCCTCATCCCCGGCGGGATCTTCGAGGTGACGCTGGCGATCTGGCTGCTGATCAAGGGGTTCACCCCGCGAGCAGTTTCACCATCAATGCGATGAACTGACGGCGCTGCGCGCTGGTCAGCGGTTCGAGCACCTGCTCCTGGATCCCGTCGAGAACGCCGTCGAGTTCCAGGAGTTGTTCGACGCCCGCCGGGGTGATGGTCACGACGTTGCGGCGCTTGTGGTCGGGGTCGACGGACCGCACGACGAGCCGACGTGACTCGAGCTCGGACAGCGCCGCGGTCACGTCGCTGCGATCGATTCCGGTCCCGCGGCCCAGGTCGGCCTGGCTGGCGGGTCCGAATTCCTCCAGCGCGGCCAGCAGCCGGTAGTGGTAGCTGCGAAGCCCGCTGCCGTGCGCCTCGAACCCGGCGGCGAGGAGTCCGGACGAGCGGGCGAAGGTCCGGCTGATGAGCCAGGTCGGACGATCCTTCACCCGCTCGGGAGTGCGGCTCGGAGGGTGCGCTGTCGGCATGTGGAGACGATAGCAGTTGTTGGTACGGCCAACACTCGCTATGTTGGTCGTACCAACACTAAGACTCCTAGGAGACCTCCATGGACGGACCAACCGCCGGCGGACGGGTTCTGGTCATCGGCAGAAGCCCGCAGGTGATCCTCGACGCGGCCGACATCCTGCGAAGCAAGGGCTTCCAGGCCGATGCGACCAACCAGTTCGACGAAGTGCTGACGGCGTACGACACCACCGGCCTCGATGTCGTGGTGTTCGGAGGGATGGTTCCGGCGGACACCAAGCAGTACCTCAGAGACGAGATCGCCAAGGGCAACGACCAGGTCACCTTCGTGCAGGGGCTCGCTGGAATCGCAGGCCTCATCGCCGCTCAGGTTGAGGGTGCGACCTCGACAGGCCGAGCCGACGGTGTCACCTATGACGCGGAGAATCGGACGGTCCAGCTCACCGTGCGGGAACCGGTCCGGGTGGTCGTGGAGGCTTGGTGGGGTACCTCCTTCACGCCACCCGAACCGAAGAGCACCTCAAGGCGCGTGGTCGACGCCAACTTCGAGGCAGGGGAGTACACCTTCGAGCTTCCCGCCGAAGTCCCAGCCGTAGCGTCGTTCGTGACCGTCGCCGTTGGGCCGGCCGTCCACGCCTTCACGGTTGGCGCGATGCCCGATGCAGTGCGGCGCCTGGTTCCAACCGGCGCCCAACCGCCCGCGCTCCCGCCGGTCCGAGCCGTCGCGACACACCACTAGACCGGGCGGGCGCGGCCGAGTGGCGCGGGTGTGAGGACAGGGTTGGCGCGGAGGTACGCGATGAAGCCTTCGTGGTCACGGTCGTTGCGGACCGGGTCGGTGAAGCCGGTGAAGACCTGGGTCCCGTCTCCGCCGATCAAGGTGTAGGCCAGCGCTGCGACGCGGTACTTCCGGTTGAGATCGAGCGGCTTGCCGTTGATCCGGACAGCGGCAGGATCGACCCTCTGACCGATCGGCTTGCTCGTGTCGTAGCTGTAGCTGACGTTGTGTGACACCGCGAACGGCGCGAACTTCTCGGTACCGTTGGCCTGTGGGACCCACTGCGCCTCGAGGGCGGCGTGCAACTGCGTGCCAGGCAGGGTCACGGTCAGCACCGGGTTGCCGTAGCCGAAGGCGTTCCAGGCTTCGCCGAAGAGAACGGTGCCGTCGGCATCGGCGGGGTCGGTGCCCTTGGCAAACAGCAGGTCACCGGTCAGCGCGTTCGAGCCGGAGACCGGCTTGACCGAGATGAGGGCGAGGTCGGCGCGGCCGTCGCGGTGCTGGTTGGCGTCCCAGTAGGCGAAGTCGGCGGCCAGGTTGCCCATCGTGCTCTCGCCGGACGCGTTCGGCGTACGGGTGAAGTCGCCGGTGATCCGGGCCAGCGGTGTGGCGTACCGCTTCTTGCCTTGCGCACTCCAGTAGTCCGCGATGTCCTGGAGTTCCTCGTCGACCGGGACGTCGCGGGTGTTGGCGTGGTTGGTGGAGGTGGTGAGCTCGCGGATGACCGCTCCGGTGTGCGGGTCGAGCTTCAGGTTGATCTCGTTGATCAGCGAACCGTGGTTGCCGGCCTCGACCACCGGCCGCGGTACGCCGTTCGGGTCCGGCACCATCATGTTGAACCGGCAGTGCCAGTGGCCGGTGACGATCGCGGCGATGTCCGGAGACGCGTTCGCGGCGAGCTGGAAGACCGGCCCGGACGGGTTCGTGCCGGCGTTGTAGTCGTTGCCGGCGACACCGCCGTCGTGGATGTTGATGACGATCGCGTTGATACCGCGCTTCTTCAGCTGGGCGGCCAGTTTGTTGGCCTGCTCGAGGTCCGACACCGACCGCAGGCCAGGCTGGTACGACGTGGATCCCACCTCGGTGCCGACCAGGGTCAGGTGGATGAAGGCGATCGGCAACTTCCGGCCGTGGCCGACGTCGACCCACTCGATGTTGTACGGCGGCAGGATGGTCCGGCCGGACTGCGCGTGCACGATGTTCGCCGTGTAGAAGCGGAAGTTCGCGCCACGGAAGCGGTGCCCGGTGGAGTCGACGAAATTGTCGTCGCGGCCGCTGACCGGGTACGGCTTGCCGTGCTCCATGTGATCGATCAGGAAGCCGACGGACTGGTCGAGTTCGTGGTTGCCGACGGTGCTGAACTGCAGCCCCATCGCGTTCAGCGCCTCGACGGTCGGTTCGTTGGCGTGGGCATCGACCTCGAACGGCCAGCCGGAGAAGTTGTCGCCGGAGGAGAAGAAGATCGAGTTCCGGTGCCCCTCGCGCAGTCGCTTCAGGTGCGTCGCCATGTACCCGACGCCGCCGACGGTCACCTGGACCCCGCCGGCGCCGGTGATCACGCTGCCCTGGCTCGGCGTCGTCGGCTGCAGGTATCCGTGCAGGTCGGTGATGTTGAGCAGCTGAACGTCGACGTACCCGGAGGCATTGTCGAGGGCGGCAGGCGTGGCGTACGCGATGTCGCCGACGGCGGCGGCGGTCGCGACTGCTCCGGTGGCGGTGAGGAA
Source organism: Kribbella sp. NPDC051952 (assembly GCF_040680855.1). Taxonomy (NCBI): domain Bacteria; kingdom Bacillati; phylum Actinomycetota; class Actinomycetes; order Propionibacteriales; family Kribbellaceae; genus Kribbella; species Kribbella sp. NPDC051952. The sequence goes on along the minus strand of NZ_JBFAXQ010000002.1, from coordinate 260,046 downwards.
CGTCCGGCGGCGGATCCGTCTGTTCACTGCAGACCTACTTCCTGAGGGAGGGGGCGCGCATTATTGCCTCTTCCCGACATTATTAGCCGCCGGTACGGACATCCGTCAATCGCCTGCTGAACAAAGATCGATCAGCAGGCGAACGGCGCCGGCGAGTTCAGATGCTGCGGGCTGTGAGCACCGGAAGCGATCCGCGGGTGGGTGTGAGCAGCCGCTCGTCCACCGCATCCAGCGCGAGGCAAGCCGCGCCGATGGCGACGCAGACGTCGCCGAGGGACGAGGCGCGCAGTTCGGGAACGCGCGGACAGAGTCGGGCCAGCTCGGCGGCGAGCGGCTCCATCAGTACGTCGGCCGCCTGCGAGAACGTCCCGCCGAGCACGAGTAGCCGAGGGTCGACGATGGCGATCGCGGTTGCGGCGGCAACCGCCATGGCGCGTGCATACCGTCGTACGGCGGTCTGCGCGGCCCGATCGCGTTCCCGGGCCGCGGCGAACGTACGCTCGGCCCTGTCGGCGATGGGAACCTCCGGGGGAGCCGCATCATGCAGATACTTGATAGCGGCCTCCCACGCGACGGTCCGGAGCGCCGACATGTCCGCGGCGGCACCTTGTGCGCCTCGCCGCAGTCGCCCGTCGAGTACCAACGCCAGTCCGGTACGACGGCCTGCGTGCAGCAGCACCATGTCTGCCACGTCTGCTGCCGCGCCGCGGCGTTGCTCGGCCAGGGCGGCGAGTTGACTGTCGTTGTCCGCAACGGCGAGCCGCGCGGATCCCCGGGTGAAGTGCTCGGTCAGGTCGACGCCGGCCCAGTCGGGGATCGCGTTGGCCCGCACGACGATGCCGTCCGCACCTACCAGTCCGGTGGTGCCTGCGCCGACGGCCCAGAGACGGCTCGCGGCGAGTCCCGCGTCACGGAGGCAGTCAGCAACGACTTGATCGGCGATCGTCAGTCGATCGCGCCGCGGTGTTTCCGGGGTGACGGTCAGCCGGGCGCTCGCGTGAATCTGGCCGCCGAGGTCGGACAGCACACCGCGCACGGAGTAGGCGCCGATGTCCAGACCGACGACGTACCCCGCCTCGGCACGGAACCGATAGCTACGCGCCGGCCGGCCGCGGCCGCGGATGGCGGGCTCGCTCTCCGCCAGCCAGCGGCGGGTCACCAGGCTGGACAGGACTTCTTCGACGGCGGTGCGTCCGAGTCCACTGTGCTCGACGATCTCGGCGACGCGCAGCTCGCCGGCTGACCGCACGGCGGCAAGCACAGCCCGTTCGTTGAGCTGGCGCAGCCGGGACTGATCGCCGGCCTCCGACATCGTCGACACCATGATCGGCCAGCTTAGTCGCCAGGTTAGTCGGGGGTCCCTTCAGTTGCCGGCGAGGCGGCTGCTCAGGAACTCGAGGATCTCGGCCCGGGCCGGCTTGGCCTGCGGGACAACGGACGGCATGCTCAGGAACGCGTGCGTTGCGCCTTGGTACTCGGTCAGCAAGGCCGGCGTACCGGCGTCCCGCAGCCGCTTCGCGTACTGACGGGCCTGGTCGGAGACGGGGTCGAAGGTCGGCACGATCATCAGCGCCGGTGCCAGCCGGCTGAGGTCGTCGGCCTGCAAGGGAGACACGCCACGAGGGTCCGTGCCGTCGGGTACGGCGAGGCGGCAGAACAGCTCCATCTGTGTCGTCGTGAGCGTCGGACTGTCGCCGTACTTGGTCATCGAGGGCAGGTCGTGCAATGCGGGTGTGAGGTCGAGGCAGGCGTTGACGAGGACCTGGGCGTGGAGCTCCAGGCCGGACTCTCGCGCCCGGACCGCGGCCAGCGCGGCGACCAGCCCGCCGGTGCTTTCGCCGAACACCGCGACCCGGGCGGTGTCGATTCCCCAGTCCGCGGCGTTCTCGACGACAGTCTGGAGGACATCCCAGCCGTCGTCGACCGCAGCGGTGATCGGTACGTCGTGCGCGAGCAGCCGGTGTTCGACGGAGACCACGACTGCCGGCAGTTGGGCGGCGAGGTGGCTGTTGACCCAGTCGCTCTGGGCCGCCGTACCGACGAATCCGCCGCCGTGAATGTGGATGACCAGGGGCAGCGCGCTGCCTTTCTCGCGGGCCGGCCGGTACACCCGTACGGGCAATGTGCGGCCGGGAAGCGTCAGCTCGCGCCATTCGATGCCGGCGCCGCGGTCGGGGAAGCCGGTGATCAGCCGGGCCAGCTTGGACTTCCGCTTGCGGTTCTCGGCGGTCCGGAGGTCGGCGAGCTGCTCGGGCGTGATCGTTTCCCAGTCGGGTTCCTTGCCCAGGGCATGCATGACTCGGATGCCGAGCGGCGGCCTGTCGATGACCGCGGCCATGGTTCCTCCAAAGGTGGGGATGGTGAGACTCCACGAGCATCCGTCACCCCGGGCCGCGCTCGCTACGAACGCAGGTCCAACGCCGCGGCCGCCGGTTGGTAGCCAGCTACGAGGCAGACAGTGCGAGTGCGAGCGCGAGCTCCACGATCGTGTCGGTGTCCTGCAGCGAGCGCCCGGTCAGTTCCTCGAAGCGCGACAGCCGGTACCGCAGCGTGTTGACGTGGACGTGCAACGCCGAGGCGGTGAGCGGGATGCTCCGCTCATGTGCGAGGTAGCTGCGCAGCGCCTCGACCACCTGCTCACCGAACGGTCCCGTGGCGTGCAGCGGCTCGAGGTAGCGCGCTCGGAGGAGCTCACCCAGGTCACCCCGGGTCGGGACGGCCAGGCGCCAGCCAAGCGTCTCGACGGTGTGGACGCCGTCACGGTGGTGCAGTGCCGCGGCGGCCAGGACGTGCTGAGCGGTCTGGTACGACGCGGCAAGTCGGTCCACCGGCACCGCAGGACCGACCGCGACAAGCTGATCCGGCACCGGCTTCGGAAGGTCCGCGATCAGCCCCACCAGACAGTCGTGCGACGGCGCCATCAGGACGTCGTCGCCGTACCGCTCGGACAGCAGCCGTTGGGTCAGCTCGATGGTCTGCTCGTCAGTCGGCGCAGTGCAGAACGCCCGGTACGCCGTGTCCCGGCGGAGGCGGTAGACGGTGTAGCCGCGTTCCAGTTGCGTCGTGTCGAGCTCGCCACCGAGCGCACCGGCGAGCCACTCGTCGCGCCGGCGTTGATCAGCCACCGCGTGCGCCAGCCCGAGTTGGTGGTAGTCGGCCGCCGCCCGCGCCGAGAAGAGGTCGCTCAGCTTCCAGACGAGCGAGGTCAGGGCGACGACGTCGGATCCGGCGACGCCGTGCTCGGTCGCGAGCTCGACCAGCCGGCGCTGGATGGTCCAGATCGTGATCCGGAAGCCCGACAGAATGTCTTCGATGGGTACGCCGACCTCGAGTCGCTCGACGGTCGCTCGCTCGGCCTCCCACAGCTCGTCGGCCGGTGGCACCTCGCCGATCGCGAGAGTGCGGCACACCCGGGCCCGGATCCGCCGGATGCTGGCCACGATCTGCTCCCGCTCGACCGCGTCGTAGCTCGGGATCTCACTACGCACCCGCTCGAGGATCGGCTCGACGACCCCGTCGTCATCCTCCAGCACGGACACCAGCCCGACCACTCGCCCCGGGACCCCGTCAACCATGCCCTCATCTTGCCCCAATCCGCCGTACGACGGCATCCGAACCAGGCTCAGGTCGCGGTCCACAACCCGGGCCTGTCTGGGTTGCGCACGCGCAGTGCGGCGCGTACGCCGGCCTGGAAGCGGGTCTCCACGCCCAGACGGTCGATCAGCGAGCCGATCCTGCGGTGCGCGGTGCGCTGGCTCACGCCGAGTTGCCTGGCGATGGCCTGATCGGTCAGCCCGGCGAGCAGGAGGGCGATCAGGCGCTCGTCGTCGACGCCGCCCTGGCGTCCCGGCGTACGGCGGATGCCGGACGCCGGGACCTCGACGGCGACCGCACGCTGCCAGAGCTGCTCGAAGAGGTCACCGAGGGCGTCGAGCAACGTCGAGGGATGGACGACGACGATGCCCTCCTCGTGTCGCAACGGGAGGATCGCGAGACGGTCGTCGTACATCATCAGGTTCACCGGCAGCGCGGGGAGCAGGCGGACCTGCTCGAAGTTGCCCTGGGCATCGATCTCGGTGCCGTGGTAGATGATGCGACGCTTCGGTGTCTCCGCGGCGACGGGCGGCAGAGAGTCCCCCAAGCACCGGATCTCGCTCCAGGCGCCGTACCGCAGGGACTGCAGCCGTTGCCGGATCGCGGGACCGTCGGTGACGACCTCGACGATGGAGTCCGATCCGGTGCGCGCGAGTTGATCCCGGTACACGGCGAGGACACGGTCGATGGACTGCCGGGCAGTGCACAGTCGCTGCTCGGCGAGCAGGAGCAGGTTGCGCAGCGCGGTCTCCGGCGGAACCGCGGCGTACGTCGGATCGCCGGAACCTGACCGCCGGACCAAGCCCTTCGCGCCGAGATCATCCAGGGTCGAGCGCAGGTCCGCCGGTTCAACCCAGTCGTCCGAAAGCTGGCCAACGGTGGACGGCAGCCGATCGACGAGCAACTCGTAAGCGTCGGCCTCTGCCCGGCTGAGGCCGAGCACCTCGAGCTCCCGGGCCGCATCGTCAGCGGGCCGCATCCGCACTGCCCCCCGACTCGGTGAGCCAGCCGCGGCGAACGGCCTGATAGCCGGCCTGGAATCTCGTTGGTGCGTCGAGGCGGCGCATCATCGCCCGGATCCGACGGTGGACGGTGCGCTCGTGCAGACCGAGGCTGTCCGCGATCGTACGGTCGGTATGCCCGGCGGTCAGGAGGGACAGCAGGGTCCGGTCGGTCTCGCTGGGCGCGTCGTCCTGATCCGCACGCCCAGGCGATTCCTGCCTGATGTGCAACGGCACACCGCGCTCCCAGTACAGCTCGAACAGCCCGGACAACGCCGCGACCAGGACAGGGTCATGGATCACCAGCCAGGCGTCCAGGTCCACCGGATCGCTGTGCAGCGGCACCATCGCGGCGGCCTCACCGAGCAGGAGTTTGAACGACACGTCGGTGACCCGTGCTTCCTCACCGACGACAATTCCGCGTTCGATCCCGGGCGTACGGCCGGGCAGGCCCACGGCGCGCCGGTCGTACAGGACCCGGTACCGCAGCCCTTGGCCGAGCAGCGTCAGCTCCTCGTCGTTGTCGACCATCGGGTCCGCGAGGTACGGCGGAGCGTCGATCCCACGCATCTCGGTCCGGGCGGTGCGGTACAGCTCCCGGAACCGGGCCTGGATCGCCGCTCGGCCGCGCACGATCTCGACCGGCCCCGGCGGATCGACGGGGCCGGCCGTCTGGCGGTACCGAATCGTCAGTTGCCGGATCCGTTGCCGCGCAACGTCCAGGGACCGTTCCTGCGCGTCCGTGGTGAGTCCGAGCGCTTGCAGGACGGGATCGATCGTCATCCGCGTTCCTTCCTCAGGTACCACCGATTAGTTGCCAATGGCGTGAATCCGGCGACCGGATTCGTTCTCTGACGATCGAGGCGATGCGATTGTCAGGAGGACATCCGTCCCTCCCTCCGCCTCCTGGAGCACCGCATGAGAAGAACGCCTTGGCCACCACCACGAAGGTCGGCGGCGATCCTTGCCGTCCTCGTGATGGCGGCCGGCCTGACACCCACCGCCTCCACCCCTGCCGGTGCGAGCACCCGATCAGTCAGTACGCCGGCCAAAGCAGCCGGCGAGCTGGTCGAGCTGACGGGCCTGACATCCGGCTCGCACACCGTCACCCTGATCACCGGAGACCGGGTCAAGCTGACCGGGTCGGGTGGCCACTACGGACTCGCCGTCGAGGCCGCACGTCGTGGCGAGGGGCCCCCGGTTTCGTTCGCGACCCAGGCCGGACCCGACGGGGTCTTCGTCATCCCGACCGATGCGGCTCCCGCCGTACGGGCCGGAACGCTGGACCGGCGGCTCTTCGACGTCAAGTACCTGGCCGAGAACGGTTATGCGGACGACGCGGTCAAGCAGGTTCCGTTGATCGTCCAGTACCCGGCGAACCGTCCGGCGGCCGCGATCCGGTCAGCCGCTGACGCGCTGCCGGCCAGTACGCCGACCCGCGATCTCCACAGCATCCACGGCTCGGCGCTCGAGGTCCCCAAGGCTCAGGCCGGGAAGTTCTGGTCCGGGGTACGGGGCACGACCGCAGCGCCGGGTGGCACCTCGGCATTGTCCGCGGGAGTGACCAAGATCTGGCTGGACCAGAAGGTCCAAGCGGACCTGGACGTGAGCGTGCCCCTGATCGGCGCGCCCACCGCCTGGCAGGCCGGGCAGGACGGCAAGGGCGTGAAGGTGGCGATCCTGGACACCGGCGTGGATGCGACCCATCCCGACCTGGCCGGCCGGATCGCCGAGTCGAAGTCGTTCATCGACGGGGGCAGTGCCGTCGACGGGAACGGGCACGGCACCCACGTGGCGTCGACGATCGCCGGGTCGGGAGCCGCATCCGGCGGGAAGTACAAGGGCGTCGCGCCGGGTGCTTCCCTGGTGATCGGGAAGGTCCTCGACGACAACGGAGACGCGCAGGAGTCCTGGATCCTCGAAGGCATGCAGTGGGCGGCGACCAGCGGCGCCAAGGTGGTCAGCATGAGCCTCGGCACCAAGAGTCCGAGTGACGGCCATGACCCGCTCAGTCAGGCTGTCGAAGACCTGACCGCCGCGACCGGCACCCTGTTCGTGATCGCGGCGGGCAACACCGGGCCTGGCGTCTCGACAGTGGTGTCGCCGGGCGCGGCCGCATCGGCGCTCACGGTGGCGGCCACCGACAAGTCCGACGGACTGGCCGAGTTCTCGAGTCGCGGCCCGACCCTCGACTCCGCGCTCAAGCCGGACATCGCAGCACCGGGCGTAGACATCGTTGCGGCCCGCGCCGCGGGTACCAATCTCGGTACGCCGGTCGGCGACGGCTACACCACCCTGTCGGGTACGTCGATGGCGACGCCGCACGTGGCCGGCTCGGCCGCGATCCTCGCTGAGCGGCACCCGGACTGGAAGGCCGAACAGCTCAAGGCCGCGTTGATGAGCACGGCCAAGGACGACGGCTTCACGGTGTACGAGCAGGGCTCGGGACGCGTGGACATCGGCCGCGCCGACACCCAGCAGGTGTTCGCGACCACCGCGAACCTCGGCTACGGATCCGTCGACGCCGGACAGGCGCCGGCCGGCAAAGAGCTCAGTTACACCAATATCGGCGACCAGGCCGTGACCCTGCAGCTTGTTTCCCACCTCACCTCCGCCTCCGGGCAGAGCGTGCCCGGCGCGTTGACAGTTGCCCAGAGCATCGTCGTACCGGCGCACGGAACGGCAGGCACCACCGTCACGCTCGCAGCTGCCGATCTCCCCGTCGGGAGGTACTCCGGTGCGGTCACAGCCACGGCCGACGGCGTGCAGCTGAGAACTCCGGTCGGGCTCGTCCGGGAGCCCCCGAAGGTGACGCTGACGATCCGCACCCTGGGCCTCGACGGAAAGCCGGTGCCACCGAAGTCGACCAGCATCTTCGACGTCACCGGCGACGGCGGAGCAGTCGACGGCGGTCTTCAGGAGGTGTCACCCGGGGTCAGTCAGGTGCGGGTCCCTGCCGGGGCCTACAGCGTCGTACAGGGCCTCGACGGAATCGACGCTTCCTACCGGCCGATGTACCTGCTGCTGACGAATCCCGAGGTCACGGTGACGGGGGACACCAAGATCACCCTGGACGCACGAACCGCTCAGGAGCTGACGTTCAGTACGCCGAAGCCGGCCGAACCGATGCCCGGGCAGGGCACCTCGAGCCTCTGGCTGGAGCGAACCACGCTCGACGGCATCACGGTCGCGAACGGCGTCGTCTCGGCACCGTTCGTGCGGCAGTTCGCCACGCCGACCCGGAAGGTCAGCAGAGGGTCGTTCCTGCTGACCAGTGCCAGGGCGTACGGCCAGCCGGAGGCCACTCTGACGATGCTGGGCAGGCATCCGATCGCCCTGCATCCGGTGATCGATCCACATGTCGGCGAGGAGTCCGGCGGCTTCTACACCAAGTACCTGTCGTTCCAGGGCACCAAGGCGTTCGACGTCGTCGACGTCGGCACCGGCCGGCCGGACGAGCTCGCCGGAAAGAACCTGCGAGGCAAGCTGGCGTTGCTCGACGACGACCGCGTCTGCGCGCTGCGAATGGATCGGATCCACAACCTCCGTGACGCCGGCGCGGCAGGAATCCTGGCCTGGCCGTCCGGCGAGCCGGGCAGCTGCCTGGGCGGGCCGACCATCCCCGAGTCACCGGTGCCGACCGACCTGGATCAGTCGACCGACATCGGCATTCCCTACCTGTCCGTGCCGCCGGGAGAGGCCCGCGCACTCGCCGACCGGCTGACCCACGAGCGGGTGCAGATCAAGGTGACCGGGGTTCCGCAGAAGGACACCGCCTACAGCTATCAACTGTTCGCGTCCGAGAAGGGGCGTGTGCCGGCCTCGCTGCACTACCGGATGACTGAGCGAAATCTCGCCGACGTCAGCATGGACCTGCACGCCTCGACACCGAACAACGTGATCGTGGAGGAGTCGGTCTTCAACCGGACCCAGCTGATCCAGCCGATCTCCAGCCTCCCGCCGGTGCAGGCGCCGACCACCCGTCACCAGTACGTCGGACCGCTGTACGACGATGTGATCCACCGACGGCAACTGACCCCGCAGGACCTGAGCCTGCCGGCCTGGTGGTCGTTCGACGTCTTCGACCGTCCGGTGCGGGTCACCGAGCGGCGTGGCACCGGGGTGGTCACTCCGGGCGCCGTCACCGCTCCTGACAGCGTGTACGCGGTACCACGTCCTGGCGTGCCGGCCTTGTCCCAGAACGTCTTCGCGGTCTGTGCGCTGTGCCGTCAGGGCGACAACTTCTACCCGTTGTTCGTCCGCGCCAACGGTGCGCAGCAGTTCGACGGTTCCGGCTTCTCCCCGGACACCACCCATCTGTACGCGAACGGCAAGGAGATCCCGATCGGAGCTCCGAAGCCCGGGGTCGTCGGCTACACACTGCCGAAGGAGAGCGCGAACTACCGGTTGACCATCGACGACCTGAACACTACGGCTGCCTGGACGTTCTCCTCCGGCACGGTCACCAAGGACGTGAAAAAACCTGGATACGTCTGCGTAGAAACGGTTCTGAGCAGGTCGACCGTACCTTGCCGGCCGGAGCCGCTCGTGTTCGCCGCCTACGACCTCGGCGCAAGTCAGGCACCGGACAACACGGTCCGCGCGGGCGGTGCGCACACCTTCCAGGTGCGCGTCTACCACTCGCCTGGCGCGGTGCAGCAGCCGAAGATCGCCGGGGCCAGACTCTGGTACAGCACCGACGACGGCACCCACTGGCAGCGGGCACTGCTGGTGCCCGGCAAGGACGGCCGGTTCACCGCGACCGCCGTCTATCCCCGCCGGACCGCGACGTCCGGAGCGGTCAGCTTGCGGATCGAGGCGTGGGACGCGAGCGGCAACCGGCTCGACCAGACCACGCGGCGGGCTTTCGACCTGCGCTGACAAACCGTCCCACGGGACCCCAGACCCGCCGGGGCCGGCCTTCTCAGGTTGGAGGCCGGCCCCGGCGGGCTCAATTCGTAGCGACGTACGAAGCGGTCGGGTTGGCGTTGGAGGTGGGTTCGTAGCGAGGGGTACGGCGTTCGACGGATGCTCGGGGGAGTCTCATCCACACCATCAGTTGCCGGGAGTCGTTATGACTGGAGAGCGGGTCTGGGTTGCCGGCGTCGGCATGACGACGTTCGGTGTCCATTACGAGCTGACGAATCACGACCTCGCCGGCTGGGCCGTTCGCAGTGCGTTGTCCGACGCCGGTGCCGGCGTCACCTCGGTCGACGCGGCGTTCTTCGGGACCGCGGCGCACGGGTTCCTCGAACGCCAGGCGATGGTGTCGGGCCAGATCGCCCTGCGGGGGATGGGATTCGAGTCGATCCCGGTCCACAACGTCGAGAACGCGTGTGCCACCGGCGCGTCCGCGTTCGGCCTTGCGGTCACGCAGGTTCGGGCCGGCGACGCGGATGTCGCTCTCGCGGTCGGCGCCGAGAAGATGCATGTCGGCGATCCGACCCGCACGATGGAGCTGTTCGACACGGCGTACGACGTCTCCGATCCGGCCGCTCTGGTCCGCACCTTGAAGGAGCTGGGCGGCGAGCCCGATGGCGAGGATCCGGGTCGCCGATCGATCTTCATGGACATCTACGCAGCGCTCGCTCGCAATCACATGCGGCTGTACGGCACCACGCAGGCCCAGCTCGCCGCGGTGGCGGCGAAGAACCACGCGCACGCGACGGACAACGCGCGGGCACACTTCCGTACGGCGATGACGATCGCGGACGTGCTGCGAGCCCGGAAGCTGTCCCACCCGCTCACCGTTCCGATGTGTGCGCCGGTCACCGACGGCGCGGCAGCCGTTGTCGTGTGCAACGACAGCGGATTACGGCGGCTCGGCTCGGACCGGCCGATCGAGGTCCTCGCGGCGATGGTGGGAAGTGGCGCTGACCACGATCCGGCGTCGTTCGACCAGCACATCACCCGGCAGGTCGCGGGGCGCGCCTACGAACGAGCCGGCCTCGGACCCGAGGACGTCGACGTCGCCGAGGTCCACGACGCGACAGCGTTCGGTGAGGTGCTGCAGACCGAGCTGCTCGGACTGGTGCCTCCCGGCGAGGGTGGTCCGGCGGCGTGGCGGGGAGAGACGACGCTGGGCGGCCGGATCCCCGTCAACCCGTCCGGAGGGCTGGAGTCCAAGGGACATCCGCTGGCCGCGACCGGGCTGGGACAGGTCTTCGAGTTGACCGAGCAGTTACGGGGTGAGGCCGGTTCGCGGCAGGTCCCGGGGGCTCGGATCGCCCTTGCGGAGAACGGCGGGGGATTCCATCTCGGCGAAGAGGCCGTTGCCTCCGTCATCATTCTGGGGAGCCGCTGAACCATGGCAGTCATCGACTTCTTCGACCGTGGCTGGCGGATCGACCCGACAGCCGTCGCCTACCGCTCGGACGCCGAGGCCTGGACGTACGACCAGGCCGGCCGGATGTCGTGCCGGATCGCCAACGGCCTGCTCGGGGCAGGCGTCGTACGCGAGACCAAGGTGGCTGTCCTCGCACCGAACGCACCGCTGGCCTGGATCTGCGTGCTCGGGATCTGGCGGGCAGGTGGCGCGTGGGTGCCGCTCAACCCGAACCATCCGGTCCAGGAGACCGCAGCGCTGCTAGAGCGCTTCGACGTGGAGTTGCTGCTGTACGACTCCTCGCTGTCGGATCAGGTCGACGTACTCCGCAAGCGACTCGAGCACGTGGTCTTCATTGCCCTCGGCCACGGCACCGAGGACTTCGACTTCGGATCGTGGGTTGCCGAGTTCTCCGACGCGCCTCCGGACATCTCGTACGCGATGGACGACGTCGTGGCCATCGCGCCGACCGGCGGGACGACCGGGGCTCCGAAGGGCGTGATGAACACGCACCGCACGTTGTCGACGATGGTCGCCCATCAGTTGCTGGCGCTGTCCTATCCGGAAGGCGCGGACATCGTGAACCTGGCGGCGGCGCCGATGACGCACACGGCCGGACTTCTCAGCCTGCAGACCACGGCGCGTGGCGGCACTGTGGTGATCGTACCGCGGGCGACGCCGGGCCACATTTTGTCGGCGATCGAGGACTTCGGGGTCACCGAGGTGTTCCTGCCGCCGACGGTGATCTACCGGCTGCTCGACGTACTGGAGGACCGCGAGTCCGATACCTCGTCGCTGCGCTATCTGATCTACGGCGCCGCACCGATGTCGGTCGAGAAGCTGCGACAGGGGATCGCGCGGCTCGGGCCGGTGTTCGTCGAGGGCTACGGGCAGATGGAGGCACCGGCGGCGATCAGCTTCCTTCGCCCGATGGAGCATCTGGACACCGGGGGACTACTGAACGAGTCGCGGCTGTCGTCCTGTGGGCGACCGTACCCACTCGTGTCGGTCATGGTGCAGGACCCGCTGACCGGGGTGGAGACCGCGCCGGGCGAGACCGGGGAGATCTGCGTACGGGGCGAGCTGGTCATGAAGGGTTACTACCGGGACCCGGAGCGAACCGCCGACGTGATCCGGGACGGCTGGCTGCACACCGGCGACCTCGGTCATCTCGACCAGGACGGCTACCTGTACCTGACCGGCCGGTTGAAGGACCTGATCATCACCGGTGGGTTCAACGTGTATCCGAGCGAGGTCGAGCAGATCATCTGGGGCCATCCCGCCGTCGAGGACTGCGCGGTCGTCGGTGCGCCCGACGACGACTGGGGTGAGCGGGTCACTGCCGTGGTCGAGCTCAAGCCCGGTCTCTCCGTGGCCGCCGACGAGTTGAAACTCCGCTGCCGCGAGGCACTCGGACCGGTGCGGGCGCCGAAGGACATCGTCTTCGTCGACCGGCTCCCGCGCAGCGTGAACGGGAAGGTCCTGAAGAAGGACGTCCGCGCCACGTTCTGGGCCGACCACGACCGAGCCATCTGAAAGGACAGAAATTATGAATGAGACGAAGGGGCGGCTGCTCGACGGCAAGGTTGCCGTCGTGATGGGGGCCGGCTCGATCGCCGAAGGATGGGGGAACGGGAAGGCGACCGCCGTCACGTTCGCGCGAGAAGGTGCCGCGGTCGTCTGCGTCGACGTGAACGAGGACGCCGCCGAGGAAACGGCCGCGATCATCACGGCCGAAGGCGGTCAGGCGATCGCACTCCGGGCCGACGTGACCAGTCGTAACGACGTTCTCGCGGTGTTCACCCGCGTCGGTGTGGAGTACGGGCAGATCGATGTCCTCGACAACAATGTCGGCATCGGTACCCTCGGCGGCGTCGTCGAGACCTCGCGGGCCGACTGGGAACGGGTGCTCGGCGTGAACGTCAAGAGCGCCTATCTGGCCATGCAACAGGCGATCCCGATGATGCAGGCCGCCGGCGGCGGTTCGATCGTCAACATCTCGTCGGTCACCTCGTTGCGGTACAGCGGCATCCCCTACATCTCGTACGCCTCGTCGAAGGCCGCACTGAACCAACTGACGAAGGTGACCGCGGCCCGGTACGCCGAGGACGGGATTCGCGTGAATGCCGTCGTACCCGGGCTGATGAAGACGCCGATGATCTCGGCGCACACAGGAGTCGTCGACGCGTACGCGTCCGGAGATGTGGAGGAGATGTGGCGTCGCCGGGCGCGCCAGGTACCGATGGGCCGGATGGGTGACGCCTGGGACGTCGCGAACGCCGCCTTGTTCCTGGCCGGTCCCGAGTCCCGCCGCATCACCGGCGTCGAGCTCGTGGTCGACGGTGGTATGACGCTGTGCTGGTCGGAACCGAAGCAGACCGCTGGGGAGGACGTCGCATGAAGCGACTCGACGGAAAGATCGCCGTGGTGACCGGAGCAGGGTCAGGTACGGCGGGCTGGGGCCGGCAACTGGCCGTCACGTTCGGACGGGAGGGGGCGTACGTCGTCTGCGTCGACGCCGACCGGACTGCGGCCGAGGAGACGGCTGACCTGATCATCGGAGCGGGCAGCGCTGGGATCGCGCTGTCCGCGGATGCGACGTACGACGAGGAGCTGGCCGACGTGTTCAGCCAGATCGCGGTCGATCATGGCCGGCTTGACGTACTCGGCAATGCACTCTGCTCGACCGGTGGCGGCGATGTCGTCGCGACGTCGGAGGACGAGTGGGATCTCGCGATGGCGGTGAACGTCACGAGTGCCTTCCTCGCCATGAAGCACGCGGTGCCGCTGATGTGCCGGGCCGGTGGATCGATCGTCAACGTCTCGTCGGTCGGATCCATCCGGTACGACGGCCCGGACGTCGCAGGCGCGGCCTCGAAGGCGGCGCTGAACCACCTGACCCGAGTGACGGCGGCCGAGTACGCGCCGCAGCAGATCCGGGTGAACGCGGTGCTGCCGGACAGATGGGCCGCACCTGAGGATGTCGCGAACGCTGCCTTGTTCTTCGCGGGCGACGCGTCGGCTTTCGTGACCGGTGTCGAACTGGTCGTCGACGCCGGCGCGACCCTCTGCGCGGGAGGCGACTGAATGTCCGCGGCACCGTTTTCGGCCGGGTTCGTCTGGCCCGTGCTCGAGGGGCAGCTGGTGCGGCTCGAGCCGCTCGGACATCGGCACGCGGGGGATCTCGCGGTCGCGTGTGAAGAGGACCGGCGGTCCTACCTGTTCACCCGGGTGCCGGTGGCTGCGGACGTTCCGGCGTACGTCGATGGTCAGCTCGGGAAGGCGGCTGCCGGGAAGCTGGCGCCGTACGCCGTGGTCGACCGGGAATCCGGGCGCGCGGTCGGGGTGACGGCGTACTGCGATCCGCGGACGTGGCCCGACGGTCGTGGTCATAGCGCGGTGGAGATCGGGTTCACCTGGATGGCCGCGTCGGCGCAGGGCCGTGGGTTCAACACCGACGCGAAGTTGCAGCTGTTCGAGTTCGCCTTCAGCACGCTCGGCGTGAACCGGGTCGACCTGATGACCGACGCCCGCAACCTGCGTTGCCGCGCGGCGATCGAGAAGGTGGGCGCAACCTTCGAAGGCGTACTGCGCAGCTGGTCGAGATCGTGGATGCCGGGCGAGGACGCACTGCTGCGGGACACGGCCGTGTATTCCGTCCTCAACACGGAGTGGCCGGACCGACGGGCAGCGCTCACCGCACGACTCATGACTGTTTGAAGAAGGTGTAATCATCATGCGGATTCTCATCTCCGGCGCCAGCGTCGCCGGTCCGGTCCTGGCGTACTGGCTGACTCAGCACGGGTTCGCGGTGACTGTGGTCGAGCGTGCGCCGACGGCGCGGAAGACCGGCGGCCACTCGGTCGACCTGTTCCGGCCGGCCGTGGAGATCTCGGAGCGGATGGGCGTGCTCCCACGGATCGAGGCGCTGGCGACCGACACCGACCGGATGACGCTGTGCCGGGAGGGCGTCGCCCGGCCCGTCAACGTCGACCTGGCCAAGGTCTTCAGCGGTACGTCGGACCGGCACGTCGAGATCATGCGCGACGATCTGAGCGAGATCTACCGCGACGCCACGCCGAACGATGTCGAGTACATCTTCGGCGACTCGATCACCGACATCTCGCCCGACGGCGAGGTGCGGTTCGAGCACGCCCCGCCGCGCCGCTTCGACCTGGTGGTCGGCGCCGACGGGCTGCACTCGAACGTACGCCGGCTCGTCTTCGGCGACGAGGCACAGTTCAGCAAGCACATCGGCCCGTACTTCGGGGTCGTGACGGTGCCCAACTTGTACGGCTTGGATCGCGAGCTCCGGATCCACACCGGCGTCGGACGCACAGCCGGTATCTATGCGGCGCGTAACGCCGGCGAGGCGCGGGCGCTGTTCCTGTTCCGGAGTGAGCGCGAGCTGGAGTACCACTATCGCGACGTACCCCGGCAGAAGGAGTTGCTGCGGGCAGCATTCACCGGGATGCATGCCGAGGTGGATCGCTGGCTGGAGGAACTCGACCGTACGCCGGCCTTCTATTTCGACTCGATCACCCAGCTGCACATGGACAGCTGGTCCCGCGGCCGGGTGACGCTGGTCGGAGACGCGGGCTATTGTCCGGGACCAGCCGTCGGCGGCAGTACGAGCCTGGCTGTGATCGGTGCGTACGTGCTCGCCGGTGAATTGGCGCGGGTCGACGGTGACCACGAGCGGGCGTTCCCTGCCTATGAGCGCGCGATGGCGGAGAACGTGCGGGGGAGCCGTGAGGTCGCCCTGAGCGCGGCCAAGACGTTGGTCCCCACCTCCCGTCTCGGTGTGTCAGGGCTGGCCCACGGCGCCCGCCTGGTCTCCGCGCTGCCGACCGCACTCAGCCGCGCGTTCCTCCAGCTGACCACGAAGAGCGCGCGGGTCTACAACTCGATGTCCGTAGCGAACTACGAGTCGTAGACCCGGCCCAGGTCGTGAGGTCAGTGGGGATGGGGACGGTGACCGGGCTCCTGGCGGGGCGGGGTCTGGTGAGTGCTGGGAATGGTCGGCAGGGGAAGTTGGGCCGCTTGGTACTGGGCCAGGTTGTATTGGCCGGTGGTGTCGGGCAGGACCGGCGCGTGGTGAGTGTCGTTGAAGCGGAACGCGCCGGTCAGGTCGCCGACGGTCTTGCGGCGCCAGGCGCTGATGTTGGTTTCCTTGACGCCGGTGATGCGTTCCAGGAAGCGCAGCTGTGACGTGTGGTCGGAGGTCTCGGAGAAGACATAGCCGCCGGTGGTCCAGGGCGACACGATGATGCATGGCACACGGAAACCCAGGCCGACGGGGAGGCCGCCGCCGACCTCGCCGGTGTTGGAGGTCTTGAAGACGAACTCGTCGGGGGTGCCAGGCTTCGGGGTCGGCGGCAGGACGTGGTCGAACATGCCGTCGTTCTCGTCGTACGACAGGATGAAGACGGTCTTGGCCCACACCTCGGGGTTGGCGGCGATCGCGTCAATCTTGCCGGCGACGAAGGTGGCGCCGGCGGCCGGGAGCGCGGACGGGTGCTCGTCGAAGCCGGACGGCGGCAGGATCCAGCTGACCGTGGGCAGTTGATCGTTCATCGCGTCGTACTCGAACTGGCCCAGCGGTTGCGTGGCGACGCCGTTGTCGTAGATCGGGTCGCCCGGCTGGGCGCTGCCGAACTGCTTCCACTTGCTGATCGCCGCGGAGCCGGTGAGACCGCCGGGCTGGCGGTAGATCTTCCAGCTGACGCCGGCCTGCTGCAGCCGCTCGGGGTACGTGGTCCAGCTGAACTGGTTCGTGGGTCCGCCGGTGGTCAGCGAGGGTCCGCCGGCCAGGCCGTTCGGGTCGAGCGTGCCCGACATCCACATGTGCCGGTTCGGGCCGGTCGGGCCGAGGACCGAGCAGTGGTACCCGTCCAGGATGGTGAAGTTCTCGGCCAGGGCGAACTGGAACGGGATGTCCTCGCGGGTGAAGTACCCCATCGTGTACTGGCCGTCGATGGCACCGTCGGAGGCCATATGGGCCGGCACCCAGTTGTCCATCTTCCCGCCGTTCAGCGCCTCGTGCTGAACCGTCCACTCGTGGCTCATCGACGGGATCGCCTGGGCGGCGGTGATCTTGGTGTTCAGCCGGTAGGGCAGCAGGTAGCCGTCGGGGTTGGACGGATCCGGCTGGTAGAAGACGTTCCGGCCGTTGGGCAGCCGGACGGCGTGCGGGTCGCTGAACCCGCGGACGCCGGACAGGGTGCCGTAGTAGTGGTCGAAGCTGCGGTTCTCCTGCATGAGCATGACGACGTGCTTGATGTCCCTCAGCCCACCGTGTTTCGGGGGCGGCGAGGCCAGCGCCGTACGAACGTTGGGCGGCAGCGCGAGCGAGGAGGCGGCGGCCAGGCCGGCCGCCGCGCTGGTGCCGAGCAGCCGGCGGCGGCTGATCCCGGTCGGCGCGTCGGAGGAGTCGTTCATGGGTCCTCACTTCTGGAAGCTGATGCGCCGAACGCTCGGCGCTGTGCCACCGTCGGACCGTGATGTAGCTCGCCGCGGATGCTGCGATGACCGCCGGGAGAACGGTTGTCGAGCAATTGCTTGTTGGACGTATCACGGCGCAGGGCTGTGGACTCCGAACCAATGAGTCCGCACCTCGGGTGGAACCGTTCCGCAGAACGGTTGCGGGCGCGAAGAAGGTACTGCGATGGCTGGGTTGCGCGCGGTCGGGGGCGGCCGGTGGTACGTGGGGGCGGTGGCGTGTGCGCTCGTGGTCCTGTTTGCTCTGACCACGACGGGGATCGCGCACGCCGCTGGCGACAGTACGGCGAGGCTTCGGCTGGACCGGTCCGAGGGGCCACCGGGCACCGTCGTGTTCGCGAGCATTCAGGGGTACGTCGATTGTGGCGCGGTCGAGATCTTCTGGGAGGGCGTCGAGGCGGCGGTCGGATCGGCCGTCGTGCCTGCGAGTGGGGCGGTTGACGTGCTGTTCTCCGTTCCGGCCGAGGCTACGGCGCAGAAGTACTCGATCACGTCGGTGTGCAAGACCAACCCGGAGCTGACCGACGACGATCTGTTCGTGGTGACCGCGGGAACTGTTACTCCCGGAACGGTGAAGCCGGAGACTGTGGCGCCGCAGTTGGTGCGGGTTCCGCGGGTGGTCGGGTTGAAGATCACCGACGCCGAGGCCAAGGTGTCCGCGGTCGGGCTGGTGCTGCGGGTGCCGGTCGACGTCGGAGACGTTGTCGACGGCCAGTCTCCGAAGGCCGGTTCGATGGTGGGCGTCGGTCACGTCGTACGGGTCACGACCGAGCAGGCGGCCGTGGCTCCGCAGCCGACTCCCAGCCCGACTGACGAGCAGCCGGTGGGGACTGCCTCGTCAGCCGAGTCATTCCCGTGGAGCGCAGTTCTGGTAGTGCTCGGCGTACTGATGGCTGGCACTATCACCTATCGCGTCGTCCGGTGGCGGCTGGACAAGCGATGGGTTCGCAACAACCTCCGGGTCGTCGTCCCACCCGCTCCGGCGCTCGATCCACAGCTGACGGAGTCCGACGCGGCGCCGCCGATGCTGGTCGTGCGGATCCAGCCGCACAAAGACGCAGGTATCCACATTCTTCAAGGGGGCTGACTGATGACCACTACGACGCTTGTCGACGATCGACCCGTGCACACTCCGCTGACTGCCAAGGCGCTCTTGTTCGGGGCCGGGTCCCAGACAGCCGAGGACGCGCTGGTCCGGGCGATCAGCCAGCACGACGCCAGCCGCACAGCTCTGCGGCGGGTCCGCCGGCTGTCCCGTTCGGCCGCCGGCATGGTCGACCGTGAGGTCGCCGCCGCAGCGGACGGTCTGCTGGAGATGGATCTCGCCGATGTCCTGCTCGCCGCCTGGCAGAAGCACTCCAAGCTGACCGAGGCCGCCGAACGCACGCTCGCCGACGGCAGCGAGGAGATCGTCAGCCTGACCGCTCACAGCATCAAGTCGACCTACTCACCACGCGTCGACCTGGTCGTGAACGGCGAGCTGATCCACTCGTTCAAGTTCGTCCTGGGAATCGTCGTAGAGGTCGCCTCCCTCGACGCCGTGGTCCAGGCCGGAACCCTGACGATGGTCCAAGGCGGCGAATGCGTCACCACAGCCACCCTGACCCTCGCCGGCGTACGCCTGGTCGGAGCGCGCCAATCCATCAGCCTGAACCTAGCCGTCCATCTCCAGTCACCCCACCCACTGACCGCCGCCGCCTGACCACCGCATCAGAAGTCGAGTTCGATGTGGGTGCCGGTGGGGTCGCCGGGGTGGTGGAGCCAGAGGATGCCGGCGTTGTAGTGGGGGACGACGGTGGTGGGGCGGATGGCTTTGGGTTCGGTGGGGGTGCGGAGGGCGGTGGTTACCTGGACGCCGCGTGGGGCCTCGGAGGTGAACTGGAGGGTGGAGTCGGTTTGTTGCCAGTCGACGATGCGGCTGGCGGAGGCCAGGAGGGGTTCGTCGTCGTAGCTGAGGTCGCGGAGCCAGGTGAGCTCGCCGGGGCCCAGCTCGCGCTTCGTGACGAGGCCGAGTTGTGGGTCGAGGAGGTCGAGGTAGTTGCCTTCGACAACATGTGTGCCGCCGGCTTCCTCGAGTACGGCACCGATCAGGTACGGGCCGCGTTGGACGGAGAGCCAGTTGGTCGGCGTCCAGCTGTGGCCACCTGCCTCGGCCAGCTCGCGGATTGCCGCAACCAGTTCGGCGGCGCGCTCGGGTGATTCGGTGAAGTCAGCAGGGCGGGTCGGGAGGAAGCGGACCCGGCCTGCGCCGATCGGCTGGATGCCGTCGTGCTTGGGGTCGGCGCCGAGTGCCTCGGCCAAGTGATCGACGCAGGTGTCGTAGCGACCCGTCCACCAGGAGCGGATCTCGTGATACGGGTCGGCGCCGTCGCCGACGTACAGGAGACTGCCGCCACGGTTGACCCAGCCGGCCAGCGCGTAATGGATACCGGGGGCCAGCGGCTTCTGGAACTCGTAGCTCAGGACGAGTACGTCGACATCGTCCAGTGCATCGGGAGTGTCGAGCACGTTCTCGAGCTGGACCGGCCAGACCTTCTGGCCCTCGTACAGCGGTGGCAGGGCGAGACCGTAGAAATCGGAGAAGTGCAGCTGCTCGCGCCCTTCGAGCGCCAGCGCATCCTGCAGACCGTCGTAATGTCCACTGTCGCCACCCGGCGACCAGCGCTGGAACATGGCGGTGTCCGAGAGCACGACCCCGATCCGCGGTCCTTCGTTGGCCCAGCGGACCTCCGGCTGGTCCAGATCACGGAGGCTGTTCATCGCGATCAGGTAGCTGGTGGCGGTGTCCGGCGGGATCGGCTGCCGTTCGGTGGATCCCTCGCGCAGGTAGGGCCGGTTGAAGATCCGGTTCGGCCACGGCGCCACCTCGTACCGCGAGACGCCCGGGTGCAGCAAGGACGCGACGAGCGTGCGCTGGTAGTTGGCCAGGTAGTCCTCCCAGGTGCGGTCCGGGTGATCCTCGATCGGGTCGTGCAGGAACCACATCCGCCGGTCGGTGCCGCGGGTGAGGTCCTGGGCGATCCCGTACTCCAGGTACGCCGTCTCAAAGGTGCGCTCGGCAACCTTCCCGGCGTACACGTTGGGCGTCCGGGAGGTGCCGGTCCAGACCTGCGCGATGGCGCCGTCGATCGAGGGCAGGGTCCGCAGGCGTGATTCGGGGCTGATGATCTGCCATTGGGTGTAGTTCAGCAGGCTGTGGGTCGGGACGTAGAAGCGGACCTGACGGCCCAGCTTCAGGGCCTCGTCGCGCAGTACGGACGTCACCCGGTCGAGACTCCTGGACAGCAGGTGCTGCTTGAGCTGCCCGGCGCGGAAGTGCGCTTCGGGGGTGCTGTGGGGCGGCTGCCACTCCTCGCCGAAGAACGCCTGCCATTCGCGCTTGAACGACTCTGAATAGCCCGCGCGGGCCCAGAACTCCGGCTCCTCGAGGTGGATACCTTCGACCCCGAGTTCGATGATCGGGCGGAGCTTCTGCACCAGGTACTCGGTGAAGCTGAACGTCGGGACCATGTACGGAATGTCCGTGCTCTTGCCATGCAGGATCGGCGACCCGTCACCCGCGGCCTGCGCGTCCGCCCAGTGGTCCGAGCCGTCCCACCGCCCGTCCAGATAGTCCTGATAGGTGCCCCAGGAGATGCCGGTCATCAGGTGGACCCGATACCCGGCTTCCCGCCACCGGGCGATCCGCTCCGGTGTGCTGTCGTTGAGCCCGTAGACCATGACGAAGTCGGTCCGTAGATCGATCGTCTCGTCGTATGCCGCCTGCTCCTGGAATCCGGTCGCCTCGCGCTGCTTGTCGTCCGTCATAGCCATCAACCCTGACCGCTCCGGCGCGCGGGCGCCAGTCCGGCGTCAGGATCCGGCCAGTTGCTGCGAGCAACCGCAACCGGTCTCGTACTTTCGGTCGATACGGGGATGGTCGCCGGGTTGATGTGGGGGCGTGCGGGTTCGCGAAGACTCGTCACGTCCACAGCGCCTCCCGGAGGGAACCATGAAACGTCAAGCCGCTGCCTTGACCATTGCTGTCGCCGCGTTGGCGGCCGCACTGGTTCCGGCAGCCTCGCAAGCCGAGTCGCAAGAACCGTCGAGTTCCATCCAGTGGGACAAGTGCCCGCCGGAGATCTCGCCGGTGCCGATCCCGGACGGGATGCAGTGCGGCACGCTGAAGGTTCCGCTCGACTACCGCGCCCCGAACGGCCGGATGATCGATATCGCCGTCTCGCGGCTCCCGAGCAAGAAGCCGGAGAAGCGGCGGGGGATCCTGCTCACCAACCCCGGCGGCCCGAGCCCCGGCCAGAACTACCCGGCCTTCCTCGTCGCGACCGGTCTTCCGCAAAGCGTCCTCAACAGCTATGACGTGATCGGGATGGACCCGCGCGGAATGGGCAAGAGTACGCCGGTGTCGTGTGACCTCACCCCGGCACAACAGCTGCTCGGCAACATCCCGCCGTACGCGCGCAACGCCGCCGACGTGACCAAGCGGGCGGCCGAGGTGAAGCAGATCGCCAAGCAGTGCGCGGCGTCGAAGACCGCCTGGATGCTCCCGCACGTCAGCGCCGCGAACACCGCCCGCGACATGGACCGGATCCGGGTCGCGCTGGGCGAGTCGAAGATCTCGTACGACGGTGCTTCCTGGGGGACGTACCTCGGTGCGGTCTACACCACCCTGTTCCCGGAGCGCAGCGACCGGATCGTGCTGGACAGCAACATGGGGCCGGGCGGGTGGGACTACCCGAGCGACCGGCTGTTCGGACGGGGTTTCGCGGACCGCTTCCCGGACTTCGCGGAGTTCGCCGCGGCCAACCACCGCGAGTACGGCCTGGGCCGCACGCCGGCTCAGGTGACCGTGAAGTACCACGAGCTCGCAGCACGGCTGGACAAGAAACCGGTGACAGCGCCCGACGGTACGAAGATCGACGGCACCGTGTTCCGGCTGACCACCTTCGGGATGTTGTACGGTCCGACGCAGCTGCCGGTCCTCGCCGAGGGATGGAAGGCGCTGGACGCGAACCAGCCGCCGCCACCGCTGCCCGTGGGCGGCGACATGGACCCGAACAACCTGATCTCGGCTCGCTACTACATGATCTGCAACGACTCGCGCTGGCCGACGTCGGTCGGGACCTACCAGCGCGGCGTCGCCGTCGACCGGATCCGCTACCCGATGTTCGGGGCGGCCGGGGCCAACATCCAGCCCTGTGCGTTCTGGCCGGACCCGACCGAGCCGCCGGTCCGCGTCACCGACGACGGCCCGTCGAACGTCCTGATGGTGCAGAATCTCCGCGACCCGGCGACACCGCTGGCCGGAGCCCGGCAGTTGCGGCAGGCGTTCGGTGGGCGTGCCACGATGGTCACGGCCGACCAGGGCGGCCACGGCGTCTACCCGCTGGGCAAGAACCGCTGTGCGAGCCATGCGGTGACAGCCTTCCTGACCACCGGCGAACGCCCGGAGCGCGACTACAACTGCTCCGCCGACGCCGAACCGCACTGACAGCGCACATCCATGACCAGCGAAAGGACGACGACCCGGTGCCCCTCGCCACCAACCGGCTACTGCGCCTCGGCCTGGTCAGCACCGAGGTCGTCCTCCTGGTCGGCCTCAACGCCGACCAACTCGTACGACGGATTCTGCTGAACGAATCGCGTCCGGCCGGCGAGATCCCGTACTTCGTCGTCGGCGCGGTGATCGGGGCGCTCGCGCTGCTCCGGCGCCGTTACCCCCAGCGGCTCGGCCAGCTCGCAACGGCCGCGATCACCCTGTCCTTGCTGTGCACGCTCGCCGGTTTCCTGCTGAAGCCCGGCGCGAAGCTGGCCGGTGACATCGAGACCCTTGGGTTAATCCTGCTGATCGGAGCGAGCTGCCACCGGTTACGATCGCGCCCGGCCGTCCTCGTCGCGGTGTTCGGCGGGCTGGCCGTCGTGGTCGCTCCGCTGCTGCGGTACGGCATCGACTCGGTCAGCCTCAGCGTCGCGGTCCTCTGGGCGTTCCTGTGGGCGGGCAGCGTCTCGGTCGGACTGATGTTGCGCGACGGCGTTGCTCGCCGCGAAGCCGCGCTGGCCGCTGCCCGCGCCCGGGAACGACAGATGCTGGCCAGAGAGCTGCACGACCTGGTGGCGCATCACATCACCGGCGTCGTCGTCCGGACCCAGGCCGCGCAGTTGATGCTTGCCGACGGCACGGAGCGGGAGTTGCTCGAAGAGATCGAACGCGCCGGCGCCGAGGCCCTCGGTGCGGTACGGCGGTTGGTGATGATGCTGCGGAGCCCCGAGGAGCAGCTGCCGCCGACGGCCGGCGACCTGGTCGAGACGATCGAGGCCGCGGTGGAAGGAGATCAGGGCGTCACGTTGCGATTGGCTCCCGAACTGGCGGACCTCGCGGTTGCCCCGGAGACGGTGTCGACCGTGCACCGCGTCGTACTCGAGTCGCTGACCAACGTGCGCAAGCATGCGCCGGAGGCGCGCCGCGTGACGGTCGCCGTGGAGCCGACCGGCGACTGCCTGCTGGTCGAGGTGTGGAACGACGGACTGCGACAGGGCCGGCATCGTCGCATTGCGGACGGCTACGGACTGGTCGGCATGAGCGAACGGATCGCCGCGTTGGACGGAAGGCTGACCGTCGGCGAGGACGGTGAGAACGGGTGGCGGGTTCGCGCTGAGCTGCCGCTGCCGGGTGGTGTCGTGGCGGCGCTGCCGCTGGAGGAGGGACGAGTGGAATGACGCTGCGAGTATTGCTCGCCGACGACCAGGCGCTGGTGCGGACCGGGTTCCGGCTGATCCTGGAACGGGAGTCCGGCATCGAGGTGGTGGCGGAGGCCGAGGACGGCAAGCGTGCGGTGTCGCTCGCTCAGGAGCTGCGACCGGACGTCACGCTGATGGACATCCGGATGCCGCTGATGGACGGGCTGGCCGCGACGCGGCTGCTGGCGGGTCCCGGTGTTGCCGATCCGCTGCGGGTGCTCGTCGTCACGACGTTCGATCTCGACGAGCTCGTTCATGAGGCACTCCGGTCCGGCGCCTGTGGGTTCCTGCTGAAGGATGCCGGCCCGAGGCTGCTGGTCGAGGCAGTGCACGCCGCGGCCAACGGTGAGTCGCTCGTCTCGCCGTCGATCACCACCCGGCTGCTGGCCCATTTCACCACCCCGAGCCGCCGCCCCCGCCGCCCCGAACCCGCGCTGACCGACCGCGAACTCGACATCATCAAGGCCGTCGCCCGCGGCCGCACGAACGCCGAGCTGGCCACCGAGATGATGATCTCCTTGTCCACCGTGAAATCCCACCTCGGCTCGGTCCAACGCAAGATCGCCGCCCGCAACCGCACCGAGATCGCCGTCTGGGCCTGGGAGTCCGGCCTGATGCGCTAGCCGGTCAGCACGCGGCCGGCGATCTCGAGCGCCGGATCCGTTGCGATCCAGCTGACCTTGTCGGCATGCTTCGTTTGTGCGGAGCCTCGGCAGTCGGATCGTGACGTGGTTGCGAGGCCGGGATCCTGGGTTGGCTGCGACCCGGCGGGCTGCCCGGACCGCGTTGGTGATGCCGGTGTTGTTCGCGTTCTGTGCCGAGGTACTGCGTTCGCCGGTGGTGGGGACGTTTGCTGCGTTCGGGGCGTTTGCGATGCTGCTGCTCGTCGACTTCTCGGGGCGCACGGTTCAGCGGATCCGGGCTCAGGTTCAGCTCGCGCTGGCGTGGCTGCTACTCGTGTCGCTGGGCACGCTCGCAGGTCAGTCCGTGTGGACGGCGATCGCGGGCACGGTTGTTGTCGGCTTCGCCGTACTGTTCGCCGGAGTGGTCAGCTCGGTGCTGGCGGGTGCCAGTACGTCGTTGCTGCTGGCATTCATCCTCTCGGTGGCCACGCCCGCGCCGTTGTCGATGCTGCCGGACCGGCTCGCCGGGGTCGCGATTGCGGGAGTCGCAGCGGTTCTCGCCGTCTGGTTCCTGTGGCCGAGAGCGGCGGTCGACCCGCTCGGGGCACCTGCGGCTCGGGTCTGCCGAGCCGCTGCGATGCAGCTCCGCGCCGAGGCGAGCGACGCCCTCGAGGTCTGCACCCGCCGGACCGAAGAGACAGCGACGCTCACCGATGCGTTGCGGCGTACCTTCACCGCGACGCCGTATCGGCCGACGGGCTTGTCCACCGGGTCGAGGGCATTCATCCGCCTGGTCGACGAGCTCACCTGGCTGAGCACGATCCTCGGCGAGTCGGCTCCCGTCAGCGCTCGGGGCGCAGCGAGCGATCCGGACTCGTCCACGGTTCACTTCGCGGCTGCGACCGTACTCGATCTCTGTGCGGACCTCTTGGAGGATCCGACGCGTACGCCGGACCAGTTGGCTATCGCGGCCGAGTCACTGCGGGACGCGGTCAGCACGCTCGAAAAGGGCGCGGTGTCCCGGCTGCCGTCGAGCGAGCCCGGGTTCCTCGGCAGCCTCAGCGTCTCCTTCCGCGCGCAGGAGCTCGCGTTCGGCGTCATGCTGATTGCGCAGAACGTCGAGGCCGCCCGCGTCGCCGATCAGCGCGGCTGGACGGATCGGCTGCTCGGCCGGGAGCCGGGCTCGCTCACGCGCCCGCTCGCCACCGCCGCGGAACGCGCCGCCGCGCACCTCGAGCCGCACTCGGTCTGGCTGCACAACAGCATTCGCGGCGCGGCCGGGCTCGCAATCGCCGTCGCGGTGGCGAACCTAACCGGCGTACAACATGGCTTCTGGGTCATCCTCGGCGCGTTGTCGGTGCTGCGCTCCAACGCACTCAACACCGGGCAGAACGCCTACCGCGCGATCGGCGGCACGGTCGTCGGCTCGCTCGTGGGCGCCGGCCTGCTGGCCCTCATCGGTGAGAACACCAAGGTCCTGTGGATCCTGCTCCCGATCGCGGTGCTGGGCGCGGGCATCGTCCCGGCCGCCGTCTCGTTCGCGACCGGCCAGGCGGCCTTCACCGTCACGCTGGTGATCCTGTTCAACATCGCCCAGCCGGAAGGTTGGTCGCTCATCCTGTTCCGGATCGAGGACATCGCCATCGGCTGCGCCGTGAGCGTGCTCGTCGGCCTGCTGTTCTGGCCGCGCGGCGCGTCCGCCGCCGTCGGCAAGGCGCTGTCGGAGGCGTACGTCGACAGCGCCAACTACCTCGTCGGAGCGGTCGGGTACGCCGTCTCCTGTTGCGCACCCGGCTCCCGCCCGACCACCCCGCAGGACGGTCGCCGGGCAGCGGCCGCGGCCCGCCGGCTCGATGACGCCTTCCGCACGTACCTCGCCGAGCGCGGACCCAAGCCGATCCCGCTGAGTGAAATGACCGCACTCGTCACCGGCGTCGTCGCGGTCCGCTTGGGGGCGGACGCCGTACTCGAGCTGTGGGACCGGTACGCCGATGGCCGGCCACCGTCCGACGACCGGGCCGCCGCCCAGTCCGCGCTGCTCACGATGGCCGACCGCCTGCTCGACTGGTACACCACCCTCGCCACCGCGCTCGAAGGCCAAGGCGAGGTCCCCGAGCCGCTGAAGCCCGACCACGAGACCAAGGCCCGCCTGATCGAGACAGTCCGCCGTGACCTGTACGACGCCGACGGCAAGGCATCGCCGACCGCGATCCGGATCCTCTGGACGATCGATCACCTGGAGGTCGTACGCCGCCTCCAAACCAGCCTGGCCCCGGCCGCAGTCGGCGCTACTGGCTGAACGGACCCTTCTGCGCGAAGGCGTGATCGGTGAAGCGGGTGGCCATCGTCTCGTGGGTTTCCGCGGCCGGGTGCAGGTCGTCGGGGAGGGGATGGGCGGCGTTGTCGGCCTCGCCGTACAAGGTGCGGCCGTCCAGGTAGTGGAGATTCGGGTCGTCCGTGGCGCGCTGGGCGACGATGCAGGCCAGCTCCGTGCGGATCACCGAGAGCGTGAGCTTGCCGGCGGCAACCTCTTCGGGATCGCCGGTGGCGGCGAAGGCGAGCTTGCCCTCGGCCAGGGCGGTGAGGTCCCAGCCGGTGGGGCCGGGCGTGTTCTCGTGGATCGGGCAGAGGATGGGGGAGATGACCAGGAGCGGCGTGTCCGGGTGACCGTCGCGGATGGTGTCGAGGAACCCGTGGACAGCCGGAGTGAAGGAGCGCAGCCGGAGAGAGTCGGTGTTGATGATGTTGATGCCGAGCTTCACGCTGATCAGATCCGCGGGCGTGTCGCGGATGGTCCGCGCGAAGAAGGGCTGGAGGAACGCGCTGCCGGCGAAGGCCAGGTTGACGAGTTCCACGCCGGCCTGAGCGGCGGCGAGGGCGGTCCAGGTGCCGGTCGGGTGGGACGCGTTGGAGCCATGGCTGATCGAGCTGCCGTGGTGGACCCATACCCGCTTCCCGCTGCGGACCGCCTCGACCGGGGCATCGGTGCGCAAGGCAACGAGTTCGGTGGTCTCGTCGTGCGGCAGCCAGATCTCGACGGTTTTCGGTACGGCGGGGAGATCGGCGAACCGGAGCGTGGACGGGTCACCGGGCTGGGTTGTCGAGCTGCCTGTGGCCAGGTCGATCGTGATCACGTCGCCGCCCGGTGCACTCGCCTGCGCAACCAGCTCGCCGTCGACGAGTACGTCGTACACGCCTTCCGGCCGTGGGGGAGCGCCGACGTAATCCCGCTTGGTCGGCAGGGTCTCCAGCTCGATCACCGTCGCCGGGGTCCGGAAGACCAGCCGTACCCCGGACGGCTGGGACTCGGCCATCTCGAGCTGTCCGTCGTCGTACTGCTGCCGCGCCCAGTCGGGTAGCCGGTGCGGTCGCAGGCCGCGCTCGGTGGGCTCGATCGAGAGCGCGCCGCGCAGGAGGTCGAGGGTGATGGGGATGGTGATCACGATGAGGTCCAGTCGCTGAGGAGGGTGTCGAGGGCGTCGAGGATGCGCGGCCAGCTCTCGGAGCTGTCGGGTTTGCTGTGGCTGAAGGAGCCGGCGAGCTCCAGGCTGACGTAGCCGTGGAAGACGCTGCCGAGGAGCCGAATCGCATCCGTCTGAGCGGGCTCACCGAGGTCGTACCCGCGCAGGATCGCCCGGGTCATCTCGGCGTGCCGGCCCCCGGCCGCAAGGAAGTCGGCTGACGCGGAGGCAGGGTTGAACCGGGCCGCCGCATAGCGGCCGGGATGCTCGTGGGCGTAGTCGCGGTATACGTTCGCCAGAGCGATGAGGGCATCGCGACGAGCCCGGCCGGCGAGCGCCTCGGCCCCCAACTCGGCCAGTTCCTGCAGCGCGACCACCGCGATCCGGGCCTTCAGATCCGCCGAGCTCTTCACATGCGAATACAGACTCGCGACCTGTACGTCGAACCGCCGGGCCAGCGCGGACACGGTGACCTGGTCGAAGCCGACCTCATCGGCCAGCTCGGCGCCTGCCTGCGCCAGCCGCTCGGTCGTCAGTCCCGCTCTTGCCATAACTCATTATGTGCAAACCTAAAGTCTTTAGGCAAGCCGGGCCATGAAAGAGCCCCCACCGCGCCATTGCGGTGAGGGCACTCCAGTACGTCAGGCCGTGCGCTTGGTCCGGTGCAGGTGCGCCGGGCCGATTTCGCCCTTGCGGAGCAGATCGACCCGCTCGGCCAGCAGCTCCTCGAGCTCCGAGATGCTCCGGCGCTCGCGCAGCATGTCCCAGTGCGTACGAGCCGGCTTCTCCTGCTTCGGCTCCGGCTTCTCACCGGTCGAACGGGCGGCCTCGCTGCCGCAGTGCGGGCACTCCCAGATTGCGGGCACCTCGGCGTCATGCGCCATCGTGACCTCGACCACATGGCCGCGGGGGCAGTCGTACGTGATCATCTGGCGGGGAGCGAACTCAACACCACGGTCATCCTCGAAGCTGACCCCACCCAGCCCCGAACCACGCAGTACGCGATTAGACATGTCAAACCTCCGAGATCGTCATCCGTGCCAACGGTCGGCCGGCCCGGATCATTCCCATTTTGGCATGCCCGAGCCGTATGTACGCACCTGACAGCACCGTCGTGACGCCCTGTCATCAAGCGTTCACACATCACGGTGTGTCGCCAACCGTCCGACATACGACGTACGAACTTCACAGCCAGTTGCCAGGAAGCCAGGATCAGTTCCTCAGCAAGCGGCCCTAGCGTCTGCGTCCATGGTGCTACCCCGCCACAAGCTCCGTGGCCTCAGCGTGCTCAACGTGGCCTTGGTGGCCATCGTCCTGGCCATCGCCATCACGGCGTACTTCCTCTTCTTCCGCAAGGACCAGCCGGCCGCGAGTGCGACCCGCCCGACCGTGGCGGTGGCCCGGGGCGACGTCACGGCGAGCGTGAGCTCGAGCGGCACTTTGCAGAGTTCCCAGACCGCTTCACCGCAGTTCGAGACGTCCGGCACGGTCACCCAGATCCTGGTGAAGGTCGGGCAGGTCGTGGCCAAGGGCGCCGCGATCGCGAAGGTCGATCCGGCCGCGGCCGAGCGCCAGCTCCGGATCGCCGACCAGAACCAGATCGCCGCCGCCAACTCGGTGACCGCGGCGGAGGAGTCGCTCAGCGACGCCGAGGACGCGGCCGACGCAGCCGAGGAGGCCGCCGCCTCGCCGACACCCACTCCGACGAACGGTCAGCAGCAGACCCAGACCCAGAACCAAGGTCAGAGCCAGAGCCCGGAAGTTGCCGTCAGCAACGCTGAGGCGAGTCTGGCCCGGGCGAAGGCGGACAAGGAACAGGCCGACCAGGACGTCGACGGGGCCCAGGCCGCAGTCGACGCGACCACTCTGAAGGCGCCGATCGCCGGCACGATCACCGCCGTCAACGGCACGGTCGGCTCGGTCGCCGGCGGATCCAGTACAGGTTCAGGGTCGAACTCGAGCACCGGTTCAGGCTCGACCTCAGGTCAAGGTTCAGGGTCAACGACCTCGAGTACGACGACAACCTCAGGCTCCGGCTTCGTCGACATCTCGGACCTCAAGTCGCTCCAGGTCGTAGCCGCGTTCGCGGAGGCCGACGCGATCAAGATCAAGGCCGGCCAGTCCGCCACCGTCACCCTCAACGCCGAACCAGGTACGACGCTCACCGCATCACTGGCGTCCGTCTCGCCGACCCCGACCACCACCAACGGCGTCGTCTCGTACTCGGCCACCTTCTCGCTGGCCAAGCTCCCGGCCAACGCCCGCATCGGCCAGACCGCGAACGTCACCGTCCAGACCGCGAAGGCCGCCAACGTCCTGTACGTCCCGAGTACCGCGATCGCCACCAGCGGTACGACGTACACCGTGACGATGGCCGACGGCGGCGGGACGCGCGAGGTGAAGGTCGGCGTTCGCGGTGGCAGCTTCACGCAGATCACCTCCGGCCTGACCGAGGGCGAGCAGATCGAGCTGCTCCAGGGCACAATCGGCGGCACCACGGGCCAGACCGGCCAGGGCCGGCAGGGTCAGTTCGGTCAGGGTCAGATCGGGCAGGGGCAGTTCCCGACCGGCGGTGGACAGTTCCCGGGCGGGGCCAACCGTGGCCGCTGACGCACTGATCGACATCCGGGGCGTCACCAAGACCTATGGCAGCGGCGAGACCGCGGTGCACGCGCTGCGCGGTGTGTCCCTGCGGGTCGAGGCCGGCGAGTACGTCGCGGTGATGGGCTCATCCGGATCCGGCAAGTCGACGCTGATGAACATCCTGGGGTGCCTGGACGTCCCGAGCCGCGGCGAGTACTGGCTGGACGGCAGCAACGTGGCCCGGCTGACCGAGGATCAGCAGGCGCTCGTCCGTGGCCGCAAGATCGGGTTCATCTTCCAGTCGTTCAACCTGATCCCGCGGACCACCGCGCTCGCGAACGTCGAACTCCCGCTCACCTACGCCCACCTTCGCCGGGCCGAACGACGCGAACGGGCCGGCCGCGCGCTCGACCTGGTCGGCCTGTCCGATCGCTCCAACCATCGGCCGAACCAGCTGTCCGGCGGTCAGCAACAGCGGGTCGCGATCGCCCGGGCACTGGCGACCGGCCCGCGGATCCTGCTCGCCGACGAGCCGACCGGCAACCTCGACGCGCACTCGACCGACGAGGTGCTCGGCATGTTCGACCACCTCAACGCCGAGGGCCGCACGGTCGTGGTGATCACCCACGAGCATGATGTGGCTGCCCGGGCCCGGCGGCTGATCCAGGTCGCGGACGGCCGGATCGTCGCGGACGAGGTGACCCGCTGATGTCACCTCGCGATCTGATGGGTGCCGCCCTGCGCGGCCTCAGTGCGAACAAGCTCCGTTCCCTGCTGACCGTCCTCGGCGTCTCGATCGGAGTCGGTGCGGTCATCGTGCTGGTTGCGGTCGGCAACGGCTCGGGCAAGGCGGTACAGGCTCGGCTGGAGGCGATGGGCACGAACCTCCTGACTGTCTCGACGACCGGCGGTGGCGGTGGCTTCCAGCGCGGCCAGGCCGGGCCGGCGGCGCAGCAGTACAGCCTGACCCTCGACGACGCCACCGCACTGGCCGACGCTCGGCTCGCGCCGGACGTGGCCGCGGTCGCCCCGGTGATGACGAGCAGCGGTACGGCGACCAACGGCGACACCAGCTACACCGTCAACCAGGTGATCGGTACGACGCCGGCGTACCTGCCGGCCACCAACACACCGGTCGGGACCGGAGACTCGTTCACCCAGGCGGACGTCGACACCTCGCAGCGGGTCATCCTCCTCGGCCAGACGACCGCGACCGAGCTGTTCACCCGGCCCGCGAGCGCGGTCGGCCAGACGATCAAGCTCGGGGCCGTCGACTTCGTCGTCCGTGGGGTGCTGGCGAGCAAGGACAGCACAGGGTTCTCGGATCCGAACGCGACCGCGATCGTGCCGATCAGCACGCTGCGCGCGACCCAGGCCGGGTACGGCGCGCTGAATCAGATCGTCGTACAGGCGTCTGACACGGATCGGGTCGACACCGCGCAGGCCGAGGTCACGCAGTTGCTGACGGCGCGGCACCAGGTGCCGACCGATCAGACATCGCCGTTCCGGATCACGAACTCGGCGCAGATCCTGCAAACCAGCCAGGACACGGCCAAGACCTTCACCGCGCTGCTGGCCACGGTCGCCGCGATCAGCCTGGTCGTCGGCGGGATCGGGGTCACCAACATCATGCTGGTCACCGTCACCGAGCGGACGCGCGAGATCGGTATCCGCAAGGCGCTCGGTGCGCGGCGGCGGACGATCCTCGGGCAGTTCCTGATCGAGGCGACCCTGCTCAGCCTGATCGGTGGTGCGGTCGGGGTGGCGGCCGCGCTGATCGTCACCCGCTTCCAGTTGGCCGGCGTCCAGCCGGTCCTGGTGCCGTCGTCGATCGGACTCGCGCTCGGCGTGTCCGCGGCGGTCGGCCTGTTCTTCGGCAGCATGCCGGCCCATCGGGCTGCCGGTCTTCGTCCCATCGACGCACTACGACACGAGTGAGAGGCCCTTCCGTATGAGCAACCAGACGCCCGACGACGAGTTCGCCCAGATCGGGTCCGACGAGGAGGTCGACGCGGCGCTGACGCCGAAGAAGAGCCTCAACCTGCCGCTGGCGACGGCGATCCTGGCCGGCATCGTCGTACTGGCGATCGGCCTGGCCGGCGGCGCCGGGCTGCACGCGGCCTTCGCCTCGGACAACACGTCGCCGCAAGCGCAGGGTGGCCGCGGTACCGGCGCCGGCGGGTACGGCGGCTTCCGCGGTGGCTACGGTCAGGGGCAAGGCCAAGGTCAGGGTCAGGGCCGGCAGGCGCCGGGTGGTCCGGGCGGTGGCGCCGCGATCGGGACGGTGGTGTCGGCGACGGGCAAGGAGCTCGTGGTGAAGACGCAGAACGGCAACGTCACGGTCAAGCTGACCGGCGACACGACGTACGAGATCACCTCGAAGGGCACGGCCGCCGACCTGAAGGCCGGCGAGCAGGTCGTCGTCGCGGGCCAGAACGCCAACGGCACCATCACCGCCAACACGGTCCGCCAGGGCGGCACGGCCTTCCCCGGCGGTTTCCGCAACCCGACCGCCACGCCGTCGAAGTAACCCTTGATCCGTGCGCCCGGCCAGCACCCCGGCCGGGCGCACGTCTACTCCCGCGTGGCGGTGAGCGTGGCGACAGTGGACTCGAGGGTGAAGCTGCCACCGACCGCGTCGATCGCAGCGCCGAGCCCGTCGAGGATGGCGTCGAGTTTGCCGGCGTCCGCGAGTTGCTTGGCGTTGCCACCGGTCCGGATCTGATCGAGCCACTCGTCCCGCGTGTACGGGCGACTCCACGGGAAGTGCAGCCGCTGAACGTTGCCGAAGGCACCCGTCAGCCCATCGGCGGCCCGGTCCAGGAATGCGTCGTACGCCCTCAGCGCGGAGGTCTGCGACACCGGGCTGTCGGGGAGGACTTCGCGGTAGACGGCGGCGAAGGCTTCGCTGAGTTCGGGTGGCGGCTGGAGGACGTACCAGAACACGGCCAGCACACCGCCTGACCGTAGTACCTCGGCCGCCTTCGCGGTTCCCAGTGCAGGGTCGATCCAGTGCCACGTCATCCCGGCCACGACCGCATCGAAAGTCCGGCCACGTGCCTCCCAGGACTCGAACGGCGACACCTCGACCTCGACACCCGTGCCGCGCGCGTACGCCGCCATCCGCTCGTCGACGTCGACGCCCAGCACCTTGCACCCGGCCGCCTGGAACTGGCGGGAGGTGATCCCGGTGCCGCAGCCGACGTCGAGGAAGTCCTTGCTGGGCGCGGCGGCGACGACCGCCTGGATCAGCGCGTCCGGATAGCGCGGACGGGCTCGGTCGTAGAGCTCCGCGCCCGATCCGAACGACTCGGCCATTTCCCGGTGCTGATGAATCTCGCGAGGTGGTTCCGGCGGTAGAGTGGGCATGTGCCCACCATAATGGGCACATGCCCACTTGGGTCAAGGGAAGGGTTGTAGATGCCGACAGGCGTGGCGATGCGAGACGCGCGAGAGCAGCTGTTCGACGCGGCCGAGCGGGTCCTGCTGCGGGACGGGCCGGCCGCCCTGACCAGCCGGGCTGTCACCACCGAGGCCGACTGCGCGAAGGGCGTACTGCACCGGCACTTCGCGGACTTCGACGCGTTCCTGGCCGAGCTCGTGCTGGACCGGATCCGCCGGCTCGACGCGCAGGGCGCCGTACTGCGTGAGTCGGTCGGACAGGGGAGTGTCGTCGACAACCTGACGGACATGCTCACGGACTTGTTCAGCTCGGTGGCGGTGGCGGTCGTCAGCCTGACGATCTCGCGCGACGGACTGCGCGCCCGTCTGCGAGAGGCAGTCCCGACCGGAGTGCCGATCCTCACCGACGCGGGCCACCTGGTGATCGACTACCTGTCGGCCGAGCGCGACCATGGCCGCATCCCGGCCGGCACGGACATCGGCACGCTAGCGCTCACGCTCATCGGCACCACCCACATGCTCTTCGCCGACCGCACCGGCCACCAGCCGAGTCCGGCCGAAGTGCGGAAGGTGGTCGACTCCGTCGTACCGAGTTAGACGATCGTGGGTTGGGCGTTGCCGGCTTCGGTGATGCCTCGGCGCATGTCTACCCGGGAGAGCAGGATCAGGCCGATGACGAAGAACAGGCCGAGGGCAACGATCGCGGGGCGGTAGGAGCCGGTGATCTGGTGGACCAGGCCGAAGACCAAGGTGCCGAGCCAGGAGGTGCCGCGCTCGCCGGCCTGGTAGAGCGAGAAGTACTCGGCCTCACGGCCCTTCGGGATCAGTTGACTGAAGGCCGAGCGGGACAATGCCTGGGTGCCGCCGAGGACGATGCCGATCGCCGTACCCATCGCCAGGAACGGGACGATCTGGTGGGCGGGCAGCAGGAACCCGGCGATCACGATCAGCATCCAGACCACCAGGCCACCGGTGATCGTCCGGTGCGCGCCGTACCGCTGGGCGAACCGGCCGAACCCGAGCGCACCGAAGAACGCCACGAACTGCACGAGCAGGATCGTTGCGATCAGCACCTGGGTCTCGAACCCGAGCTGCTTCTCGCCGTACGTCGACGACACCGAGATCACCGTCTGGATCCCGTCGTTGAAGAACAGGTACGCGACCAGGAACAGCAGCGTCATCCGGTAGCTCCGCAGGTGCTTGAGCGTCGCTCCCAGTTGCCCGAAACTCTGCCGCACCAGACTCCCGCTCCGCACTTGTACGACGCTCGTCGGCGGCCGGTCCCGCAGGCGCACGAACGGGAAGAACGTGAACAGTCCCCACCACAGCCCGGCACTGAGCAGACTAAGCCGGACCGCTGTGCCCTGACTCATCCCGAGCGCATCGTGCGCAGTGACCACGGCCAGGTTGACCAGCAGCAGGATGAACCCACCGGCGTACCCGAACGCCCAGGCGCGGGAAGAGACAGCATCACGCTGGTCCGGTGGTGCGATGTCGATCAGGATCGAGTCGTACACGACCAGCGATGAGCCCAGGCACAGGTTGCCGATGAACAACAGCAGCGCCCCGAGCGCCCAGCGGCCACCGCCGACGAAGACCATCGAGCAGGCCGCCAACGCACCGGCCCAGGCGAACCCGCACATCAGCAGCTTCTTGCGGGTCATCCGGTCCGCGATCGCTCCCACCACGGGCAGGAACAGCGCCGACACCAGCGTCGCCACCGTGACGACGTAGAAGGCGAGCGAACCGGGGGAGATGCCCAGCCCCAGCACGTCCAGGTTGGTGTTGCAGGGCTTGTCCGTCGTCCCGACGTACCCGCAGGCCGCCTGCTCGGCGACCGAGGTGAGGTACGGCGCGAACAGGACCGTGCCGACCGTGGTGACATAGCCCGAGTTGGCCCAGTCGTAGAGGCTGAACCCCCAGTACTCGCGCTTGTCCACGGACGCCGGGGCGGTGAGAAGTCCCATGCGCGGAAGTGTGTCAGGTCCGGGGGACGTTACGGCGTACCCGCGGATAACAACTTCAGTCCCACTCACCGCGCTCAATGAGTACGTCACGCAGGACGTCGGTTCGGTCGGTGATGATGCCGTCGATCCCGGCGTCGAGCATCCGCCGCATCGTGTCCGGGTCGTCGATCGTCCAGACGTGCACTTGCTTGCCCCGGGCATGCGCTCGTTCGATCAGTCCCGGCGTGAGCACCCGCAGCGGCCCGTACGCCTCCGGGATCTGCAGACAGGCACCACGTGACGGGAGGGCGAACGGGAGGAACCGGATCAGCGCGATCTCGTATTCGCCGTACCCGGTGCAGAGTCGCGGCCCGAGCAGCTTGCGGATCCGCCGTACCCGCGACTGCGAGAAGGACGACACGCAGATCCGGTCGATCGCCTGAGCCGCCTTCAGCACCTCGGCGGCCGGTTCGAGCCCGTTCTCGGCCTTGATGTCGAGGTTGAACCGGATGTCCGGGAAGTGTTCGAGCAGCTCGTCCAGCCGGGGGATGGGCTCGTGGCCGTTAATCTTCGCCTGGCTCACCTCGGACCACGGGAGCTCGGCGATCACCCCGGTCCGGTCGGTAACCCGGTCCAGCAAGCTGTCGTGGAACGCGATCACGACGCCGTCGCTGGTCGCGTGCAGGTCAGTCTCCAGGTACCGGTACCCGAGGTCCACCGCGTTCTGGAACGCGTGCATCGAGTTCTCGTAGCCGACGTTGTCCGGGTGCAATGCGCCGCCTCGATGCGCCATCGCGATCGGACCGTCGTGGTCGAGGTAGGGATACACGACAGGGATTATGTACCGTTTGGGTGGTGACACTACTCACCCCCCGCCCCGACCTCTGGAGTCTCGACCCGGAGGTTCTGCACCTCAACCACGGTTCGTACGGCGCTGTGCCGACCCGGACCCTGGACCGGATGGCCGCCCTGCGCGCCGAGACCGAGGCGAACCCGATGAGGTGGTTCCGCACGGTCGCCGCCCAGCTGACCACGAGCCGGCTCGAGCTGGCCTCGTTCCTGCAGACCGACCCGGACGGGTTCGCCCTCGTCGCGAACGCGAGTGCCGGTGTTACCGCCGCGCTCGCCACGTTGCCGATCCCGGCCGGTAGCCGGCTCGTGCTGACGAACCACGCGTACGGCGCGGTCCGGTACGCGGCCGAGCGGTTCGCCCGGATGAACCAGGCCGAGGTCGTCGTGGTCGACGTACCCCTGGAGGCCGATGACGAGACCGTCGTCGAGCTCATCGAGGCTGAGTTGGACGGCGCCGCCGTACTGATCGTGGACCAGATCACCTCGGGCACCGTGAGGATCTTCCCGATCGCGGCGCTGGTCGAGGTGTGTCATGCCCGCGACATCCCGGTCGTGGTCGACGGCGCGCACGCGCCCGCGCTGATCGACGCGCCCGCGGCCGACGGAGCCGACTTCTGGAGCGGCAACTTCCACAAGTGGCCGGCCTCGCCCCGCGCGACCGCCGGCCTGGTCGTGGCCGAGCGGTGGCGGTCGGAGACCTTGCCGTTGATCGTCTCGTGGTCGGAGCACGACGAGCGCATGCCAGAGCGCTTCGACATGCAAGGCACGTACGACTACGCCCCTTGGATCGCGGCGCCGGAGTCCCTCCGCGTCCTGGCCGACCTGGACTGGCCGGTCCGACGTACGCAGCTGAGCGCGATGCTCGACGAAGGCGCCAAGGTCGTCGCCAAGGCCCTGGGCACCGGCGTCGCCGAGGTCGCCCGCTCCGCACCGACGATGCGCCTGGTCGAACTCCCCTCCACCGTCGACCTGTCCGCCGGCGAGGCCCTCAAGCAACGCATCTCCCGTGACCTCAAGGCCGAAATCACCTTCACCGGCTTCGACGGCCGAGGCTTCATCCGCCTCTCCGCCCACGCCTACAACTCCCCGCAGGACTACGAATCGTTGGCCGCGCGACTGCCCGGCGTGCTCTGAAGATCGCTGAACGACCGCTCGCCGTGCACCGCCAGCTCGGCGAGCACGGCGGTGGGATCGCCGGCCTCGACGAGCTCGAGCAGCGTTCGGTGCCGGGCGACGTGCTCGTGCAGGTCCTCGTAGTAGTGCTCGCGCGCGTAGAGATTGCGCGCCATGCAGAGGAGCAGTTGCTGCTGCACTGACGCGTACGCGTCCTCGAGCCGGCGGTGTCCGGCCAGCGCGATCAGTGCGGAGTGGAAGCGGTATCCCGCCTGGACCAGGCTGCCGCGGTCCTCGGCATCCGCGCATCGCTCCATCTCGGCCAGTGCCTCCCGGGCCACCTCGAGCCGGGCGGGAGCCTTGACCGGTACGCCGAGTTCGATCGCCAGCCGCTCGAGCGCCGTACGAAGCGTGAGGATCTCGAACACGTCCTGGTCGGTCAAGGTTGCCACCATCGAGCCGCGACGCGGCCGGGTCACGATGAGACCTTCCTGCTCGAGCACCCGCAACGCTTCGCGCAGGGGAGGGCGGCTGATGCCCAGCTGTTCGGTGAGCCGGTCCTCGATCAGGCGCTCACCTTCGGCCAGCTCGCCGGCCAGGATCATCCGCCGGATCGCGGCGGCCGCCAGGTGAACGAGGCTCGGCGACCGCAGCTGCTGCCCATCTTGCCCTGGATCTTGCCCTGGATCTTGCGCTGTCATGGCCTCATTCTCACTCGTGATCTTGTCAGCGTCGATTATCTATTGTAGACAATAGTTCATAGACGACCACCGAACCTCCTGACCCTGACGTGGAGGCGTCCGTGACCGACGACATCGATCGAACGTCGCCCGTGGGTTTCGCCGGGCTAGGCAATCTGGGCCGTCCGATGGCGCAGTCCCTCCGGCAATCAGGCTGGCCGCTCGTGCTGTACGACCTTGATCCGCAGCGCGCGGACGGACTGGACGCGGAGCTGGCCGCGAAGCCTGTGGACCTGGCCCGTTGCCGGGTGATTGCGCTGGCTGTGCCGGACGACCAGGCGGTCACGGAACTCGTGGACGAACTGGTGCCGCTACTGGTGACCGACTCGGTCGTCCTCGTGCACAGCACGATCCTCCCCGCCACCGCGAAACGCCTTGCTCAGAGGGCGGAATCGCACCAGGTCGGTCTTCTCGACGTACCCGTCAGCGGGGGAGCGGAACGAGCACTCACCGGCTCGCTCACGGTGATGGCCGGCGGTCGGGCCGAGGTGCTGGATCGGGTCCGCCCGGTTCTCCACGCAGTCGCGGAGACCGTGTTGCACGTGGGGCCGGCCGGTGCTGGTGCCGCGGTGAAGCTGGCAAACCAGTTGATGATGTTCGCGGCCCTCGCCGGTGCCCACGAGGCACTCGAGCTGGCCGCGGCGTACGACGTACCTGAACAAACCGTCCTCGAGGCGGTGGCGACCAGCACCGGTGAATCGTGGAGCTCGCGGAACTGGGGATTCTTCGACCGGGTCGCGGCGGCGTACGACGAAGGTGGAACCCCGGTGCGGGATCGGCCGTGGGCCAAGGATCTGTGGGACATCGTGGCCGCTGCCCGTGACTGCGACGTCCAGGTCCCGGTGGCCGGCCTGCTCGCCCAGCACCTCGCGGAGCGGGTCGAAGCGCATGCGCGGAAGGGGACCGCGTCGTGAAGAGTTCGCGCACCGGCCGGGAAGGTCTGACCGCCTACGTCTTCCTCAGCCCGTGGCTGATCGGGATGGTCCTGCTGACGCTCGGACCGATGCTGTACTCCGCCTACCTCTCCTTCACCAGCTACGACCTGCTGAGCGCACCACGCTGGATCGGCCTCGACAACTTCAAGCGCATGTTCACCGCGGACCCTCGCTACCTCTCCTCGGTGCGCGTCACATTGGTGTACGTCGCTGTGTCCGTCCCACTGCTCCTGATCGTCTCGATGGCTCTCGCGTTGCTGCTGAACAAGGGCATCCGGTTCTTGTCCGGGTACCGCGCACTGTTCTATCTGCCGTCGTTGATGGGCGCGAGTGTCGCGATCGCGGTGCTGTGGCGGCAGATCTTCGGCGGCACCGGTCTGGTGAACCAGGTGCTCGGCCTGTTCGGCATCACCCGCGGCAGCTGGGTCGGTAACCCCGGTACGGCGTTGTGGACGATCGTGACGCTGAACCTCTGGGCGTTCGGCGCCACGATGATCATCTTCCTGGCCGGACTCCGGCAGGTGCCGGTCGAGTTGCACGAGGCGGCGGCGGTCGACGGTGCCGGTCCGGTACGCCGGTTCTTCAGCGTCACGTTGCCGCTGATGACTCCGCTGATCTTCTTCAACCTGCTGCTCGACACGATCCACGCGTTCCAGGCGTTCACCGGTGCCTTTGTGGTCAGCCGGGGATCCGGTGGGCCGGCGGACTCGACGTTGTTCTACACGCTCTACCTGTACCAGCAGGGATTCGCCGAACTGAAGA
Organism: Kribbella sp. NPDC051952; assembly: GCF_040680855.1. Taxonomy (NCBI): domain Bacteria; kingdom Bacillati; phylum Actinomycetota; class Actinomycetes; order Propionibacteriales; family Kribbellaceae; genus Kribbella; species Kribbella sp. NPDC051952. Next base: position 219,473 of record NZ_JBFAXQ010000002.1, on the reverse strand, counting down.
TGGGCTACGCGTCGGCGATGGCCTGGGCGCTGGTGATCGTGCTCGCCGCCTTCACGGGCTTCCTGTTCCTCACCGCGAAGCGCTGGGTCTACTACGGGGACGAACGATGACGAGCGTGTCGATCACCGCACGCCCGCTGCTCGGCCGGCGTCGTACCCAGAACCCGCTCGTGATCGGGCTCGTCCGGCACGCCGTCCTGATCGCGATCCTTGTGGTGATGCTCTACCCCGTCGTGTGGATGGTGGCCGCGTCGTTCCGGCCGTCGGCCGAGGTGATGAACAGTCTCGGTCTGTTCAGCCGGCACTACACGCTGGACAACTACAAGCACGGGTGGTCGGCCGGGCAGCTCGACTTCTCCCGGTACTTCCTGAACTCGATCGCGATCACCGCGCTGTCGATCGCGGGCAACCTGTTCGCCTGCTCGTTGACGGCGTACGCGTTCGCGCGGCTGGAGTTCCCGTTGAAGCGGGTGCTGTTCGGATTGCTGCTTGGCACGATGCTGCTGCCGTACCACGTGACGCTGGTGCCGCAGTACATCCTGTTCAACGAGCTGGCCTGGATGAACACCTACCTGCCGCTGGTGGTGCCGAAGTGGCTCGGCGCGGAGGCGTTCTTCATCTTCCTGATGGTCCAGTTCATCCGCACGCTGCCGCGCGAACTGGACGACGCGGCCCGGATCGACGGGTGCGGGCACTGGCGCACGTTCAGCCGGATCATCATGCCGCTGTCGCTGCCCGCGATCGGTACGACGGCGCTGTTCACGTTCATCAACAGCTGGAACGACTTCCTCGGTCCGTTGCTCTACCTGAACCGCCCCGAGCTGTGGACCGTCTCGCTCGGCCTGAACTCCTTCCTCGACGTCACCGGGGAGTCGGCGTACGGCTCGCTGTTCGCCATGTCCACCCTCGCGCTGGCACCGATCGTCGGCTTCTTCCTGGGCGCCCAGAAGCTGCTGATCGAGGGCGTCGCGACCACCGGCCTCAAGTAACCCTCTGGAGATCCTGATGAGAAGAATCGGTACAGCGGCCCTGGCCTGCGCCGCTCTCCTGGTAGTTGCCGCCTGCAACGGTACGTCGGTGACCGACGACGGCGCCGGTGGTGGCAAGGACGGCAAGGACGGCAAGGGCGAGGTGACCGGCAAGCTTCAGCTCACCTTCTGGGGTGGCGCTGCCAGGGCAGCGAAGACGAACGCGGTCACCGACCTGTTCGTCAAGGCGCACTCCGGGGTCACGATCGACCGGCAGAACGCCGACTTCGGCAACTACTTCAACAAGCTCAACATCCAGGCGTCGAGTCACACCCTGCCCTGCGTCATGCAGCTGCAGGGCCGGCAGCTGAACGACTACACCAAGCGGAAGGTCCTGCTGCCGCTCGACCCGATGATCGAGTCGGGCGCGATCAAGGTCGACGACATCCCGAAGGAGATCGTCGACACCGGCCGCGGCCCGGACGGCAAGCTCTACTTCCTCCCGTACGGCGCCGCGTACGACGCGGTCGGGGTGAACCAGACCCTCGCCGACCAGGCCGGGGTCGGGCTCCCGCCGGAGAACTACACCTGGGCGCAGTACACGGACTGGATCACGCGGGCTTCGGCCAAGCTGCCGAAGGGCGTCTTCGCGGCCGGATCCCGGGGCGGACTGCCGAACTACTTCATCGCCTACCAGTTGGCCAACGGCAAGCAGTTGTTCACCGACGACGGCAAGCTCGGCTTCACCAAGGAGTCGCTGGTCGAGTACTGGACGATGTGGGAGAAGCTGCGGACCGGCGGCACCACGATGGGCGCCGACGCCCAGGCCGACGAGCCGGAGGGCGCCGAGCAGGGCTTCATTGCCCAGGGCAAACTCCTCACCGACAGCATCCCCGGTAACGCGCTCACCCCGGCCTCCGCGACGCTGGCGACGAAGAACGGCGGCCAGAAGCTGACGACCCTGCCGATGCCGTCCGGCCCGTCCGGCGGCGGGAACGCGATGTTCACCTCGGGCTTCGCGATCCCGACCAACTGCGACAACATCCCGACGGCGGTCGCCTTCATCGACTTCTTCACCAACGACCTCGATGCGGGCGCGATCTTCAAGTCCGACAACGGCGCCGCGACGAACCAGAAGGTCCTGCAGGCCCAGGTCGACGACCCGAAGCTGGCGCCGCTGAAGAAGCACGAGCTCGAGCTGTACCAGCAGATCGTCGCGAAGAAGCCGCCGACGATCCTCTACCCGCCGGGCTACCAGGCGACGTTCGAGTCGGCGTTCACCCGCGCGTACGAGGAGATCGCCTTCGGCAAGAAGTCGGTCCAGCAGGCGGCCGACTCGTTCTTCACCGAGGCGAATGCGGGGCTGGGCGGCTGATGGCGGACTCGGCGGGAGCGCTGGACGGTCTGCGGGTGCTGGACCTCACCCAGGTGATGGCCGGCCCGTTCTGCACCATGCTGCTGGCCGACCTGGGCGCCGACGTGATCAAGATCGAGAACCCGAGCAGCGGCGACCAGACCCGCCGCTCCTGGGGGTACGCCGTCCACGGCGAGGACAGCCGGGCCTTCCTGGCCCTGAACCGGAACAAGCGCAGCGTCTGCCTCGACCTGAAGGAGCCCGGCCACCTCGCCTCGTTCCTCCGGCTGGTCGAGTCGGCCGATATTGTCGTGGAGAACTTCCGCCCCGGCGTGACGAAGCGGCTCGGCGTCGACTACGACACCCTCGCGGCCAGGAACCCGCGACTGATCTACGCCAGCGTCTCCGGGTTCGGCCAGACCGGCCCGTACGCCGATCGCCCGGGCTACGACCTGATCGCGCAGGCGATGTCCGGGGTGATGAGCATTACCGGCACCCGGGGTGGTACGCCGGTCAAGTGTGGACTGCCCGTCGGCGATCTCGGCGCGGGCATGTTCTGCGCCCTCGGCATCGTCTCCGCGGTTCACGCCCGGACCAGGACAGGGGAGGGGCAGTACATCGAGACCTCGCTGTTCGAGGCGGCACTGGCAATGTCGGTGTGGGAGTCGACCGAGTACTGGGCGACCGGACAGGTCCCTCAGCCACTCGGATCAGCCAACCGGATGTCCGCGCCGTACCAGGCACTGCGGACGAAGGACGGGTACCTGACCTTGGGTGCGAACAACGAGCGCCTGTGGCAACGACTCTGCTCGGCCCTAGACGTGACCGAGTTGCTGACCGATCCGCGCTTCCGCACCAACCCCGACCGAATGACCAACCGCGACGAACTGGCCGCCGTACTGGAGGAGCGGTTGTCGACGGCCGGCACGGACGACTGGGTGGCCTTGCTGCTCGACGCCGGGGTGCCGGCCGGGCCGATCCGGGACTACCAGCAGGTGCTCGACGAGGATCCGCACGTCCGGGCGCGCGGCATGGTCCAGGAGGTCGACCACCCGGTCGAGGGCCGCGTCAGGGTGCTGGGGTCGCCGGTGCGGATGAGTCGCACGCCGGCCCGGATCCGGCGGCATCCACCGCTGCTCGGAGAGCACACCGACGAGGTCCTCGGCGAATGAGTGGACTCGAGGCCGAACGCGACGGCGCGATCCTGCGCCTGGCCCTGTCCAACCCCGGCCGCCGCAACGCGATCACCTGGCCGATGTACGACGCGTTGGAACAGGTGGAAGCCACCGTCGCGCAGGATCACGACATCCGGGTCGTCGTACTGCGGGGAGCCGGTGGCGAGGCGTTCGCGGCCGGCACGGACATCCGGCAGTTCACCGGGTTCACCACCGGCGAGCAGGGCGTGGAGTACGAGCGCCGGATCGGCCGCGTGCTCGCGGCGCTGCTGCGGATCCGGGTCCCACTGGTCGCGGTGGTCGAAGGACCTGCGGTTGGCGCCGGGCTCGCACTGGCTGCTTGTAGCGATCTGGTCGTCGCGACACCGGACGCCGTGTTCGGCGCACCCGTCGCGCGGACTCTCGGGAACACGCTCCCGCCGGCTGTGCTGGCACGGCTGTTCCAGCGACTCGGCGCCGGCCGGACGATGGCGATGGTGCTGACCGCACGGTTGCTGTCGGCAACGGAGGCGATGACGGCCGGCTTGGTGTCGGAGGTGGTCGATCGGGATCGGCTGGATGCGCACGTGACCGAGTTGCTCGAGCGGATCTGCTCGAACGCGCCGTTGACGCTGTCCGCGTTGAAGGAGATCGAGCGGCGGGTCGCGCGGGACGGCGCCGACGCGGAGGCTGACGACATACTGGCGACGGTGTACGGCAGCCGCGACTTCCAGGCCGGGGTCGCGGCGTTCCTCAACCACGACCGAGCCGAGTGGGAGGGCCGATGACGGTGATCGACGCGCACCACCATTTCTGGCGGGTCGCGGCCCAGGACCAGCCGTGGCGCGACGACCGGCACGACGCGATCGCGCGGGACTACGCACCCGCGGACCTCGCGACCGAGTTGGCCGCGGCCGGGGTCGACCAGACAGTCCTGATCCAGTCCGTCGACGAGTCCGTCGAGAACGACCGGCTGCTGCAGTACGCCGAGGAGGCGCCGTACGTCGGTGCCGTGGTCGGATGGTTGCCACTCCAGGACCCGGCGGCGGCACGCGCCGAGTGGAAACGCGTCGGCGGCGCGTTCCAGGGCGTGCGGTGCCTGGTCGGGCGGGAGCCGCTCGACTGGCTGGACCCGGAACTGTTCGCCGAGCTCGCCGCGGCCGGTGTGAGTTGGGACGTCGTACCGGTCACCGCGGAGCAGACCGACGCGGTGATCAAGCTCGCTCAGTCCGTGCCCGGGTTGCGGATCGTGGTCGACCATCTCGGTCGCCCGCCGATCGACAGCGACGGCTGGGATCCGTGGGCCGGGCGCCTCGCCCAACTGGCCGCGTCGCCGCAGGTGGCGCTGAAGGTGTCGCTCGGCATCGACCTGCTCACCGCATTGCCGGCGTGGCCGGATCACCTCGACCGGTACGTGTCGTGGGCGGCCGAGTGCTTCGGGTCCGACCGGCTGATGATCGCCTCCAACTGGCCGGTGGTCTTGCTGACGGCGTCGTACCAGGAGGCCTGGTCGGCGCTGCGCTCCGTCGTGGAGCGCACTGTGGACGATCCCGCGGCCGTGCTCGGAGGCACGGCCGCCCGCTACTACCGAACGAAAGGTCAGCCCTGATGACGGAAACTGCCAGCCCGAACGACCTGTCCAGCCTGTACAAGCATCTGCGGGTGGTGGATGTCGCCGACGCGCTCGACGGCATCGGCTACTTCGACATCGGGCTGATGTCGCCCGAGGTCCGGCCGCTCTGGCTCGGGATGAAGTTCTGGGGCAAGGCGGCGACGATCCGCGCGGTCCCGTCGAACCGGCCGATGTGGAAGCTCGACAGCACCCAGGACATCGTCGAGGCGCACCGGATCTGGTTCGAGGAGACCGGGAACGTGCGGCTGCCCGCCGACCTGGAGCCCGGGCATGTCGTCGTGATGGACGCCGGTGGCGGCAAGGAGGTCGGGTTCTGGGGATCGGAGAACGGGATGGGCGCGGTCCAGTCGGGCGCGGCCGGGATCGTCACCGACGGGTACTGCCGCGACACCGCGGAGATCGTCGCCCAGCGGACGCCGATCTGCTCCCGGGCTCGCGGTCGCACGATCATCCCCGGCCGGATCAAGGTGGTCGAGACGCAGGCGACCGTCGCGTGCGGCGGGACCCAGGTGAACCCGGGCGACATGATCGGCTGTGACGACGACGGCGTGATCGTCGTACCCGCCGAAGTCGCCGACGAGGTCGCGGTGCACGCGCGGGCGATCCTGCTCGCGGATATGCGCGCACGCCGCAAGCACTACGAGGCGCTCGGCATCACCCCCGACACGTCGGTCGACCACGAGGCCGTCGAGGCGTACTACGCGACTGTCTGAGCAAACTGTCGGAGGGCTTTCCTACAGTGCTCGCGTGAACGACATCCAAGGGTCATACAACATCGCCGCCGTCAGCTACCACGAGATTCTCAAGGACTACAGCGGGAAGGATCCGTGGGAGCGAGCCACCCTCGATCTGTTCCACGAGTTCGTGCCGACCGGGCCCGTCGGTGACCTCGGGTGCGGGACCGGGCGGATCACGGGGTACCTGGCCGGGCGTGGGATGGATGTGTTCGGCATCGATCTGACGCCGGGCATGATCGAGGTCGCGCGGCGGGAGTACCCGGCGCTGCGGTTCGAGGTCGGGACCTTGTTCGACCTGCCGTTGAAAGACGGTGAGCTCGCCGGAGCTCTCGCGTGGTACTCGCTCGTCCACACGCCACGCGAGGAGCTCCCGGCGGTGTTCGCCGAGCTGTACCGGGTGGTCCGGCCCGGCGGCTTCCTCGTGCACGGGTTCAAGGTCGGCGGTGGCAGCCGGCATCTCGGCAACGCCTACGGCCACGATCTCGATCTCGAGGTCTACACCTACGACCCCACCGACATCCTCGGCCTGCTGACCGACGCCGGGTTCGCGGAGCACGTCACCGTGACCCGCGCCCGGCTACCGATCGAGAAGGAGCCGCAGGCCGCGCTTATCGTGCGGAAGCCTGACTGATCAGCCCTTGACTGCGCCGGAGGTCAGGCCGGCGACTATCTGGCGGTTGAAGAACAGGAACATGATCAGGGGCGGGATCGTGATCAGCAGGATGTCCATGAACAGCAGGTTGTACTGGGTGCTGAACTGGCCGGAGAAGTTGTAGAGGGTGAGCTGGACGGTCGCGTTCTTGTCGCCGGGCAGGAAGTACAGCGGGTTCACGAAGTCGTTGAACACGTTGACCGACTGGACCACGACGACGGTGACGATGACGGATCTGAGCAGCGGGAAGATCACCCCGAAGAACAGCCGCAGCGGTCCGGCGCCGTCGATGATCGCGGCCTCGTCCAGTTCCCGCGGGATGGTCGCCACGAACGCCCTGAACAACAGGATGCAGAACGACAACCCGAACGCGATCTCGATCAGGATCAGGCCCGGCATGGTCTTGAACAGCCCGAGCTTCTGCAGGACCCAGATCGTCGGTACGACGGCCGGCGGGATGATCAGCCCGGACAGCACCAGGAAGTTGATGAAGCCGTTCCACTTGCTCCGGCGCCGTTGCAGCACGAACCCGGCCATGGCCGCGAGGACCACCATTCCGGCCACGCTGGCCACGGTCAGGATCGTGCTGTTGATGAAGGCGATGACGAGCATGTAGTCGCGGGCCTTCACCACGTCGACGAAGTTCTGGACGAAGTGGAACTGGTGCGGCCAGGAGAAGTCCAGGTCCGCGGACTGCTGCCGGTCCTTCACCGCGGTCAGCACCATGAACACGAACGGGATGATGAACACCACGATCGAGACCACGATCGCGACCACGCTCAGCGCCCACTTGCGGCCCGGGCGGTGGTTGACGAGTTCGGCGGTACTCACATGTCCACCTCCTTGCGGTTCAGGAACCAGTTCAGCGGCAGGACGATCGCGGTGACGAGCACGAACAGGATCACGTTGCCGGCCGTCGACAGGCCGTAGAACCCGGCCTGGTACTGCTTGTAGATCACCGACGAGATCACGTCCGAGGTGAAGCCGGGGCCACCGCGCGTCATCGCCCAGATCAGCTCGAACGACCGCAGGCCGCCGATCAGCGACAGGATGATCACGGTGACGGTGGCCGGCTTGCACAGCGGCAGCACGATCCGGCGGAACGTCTCCCACGAGCCGGCGCCGTCCACCCGGGCGGCCTCCATGTACTCACGCGGGATGGACACGATCCCGGCGATGTAGATCAGGGTCGCCAGCCCGACGCCCTTCCACACGTCGACCGCGGCGATCGACATCAGCGCCCACTTCGGGTCGGTCAGCCACCCCGGTCCCTGGATGCCGATCACGCCCAGAGCGCCGTTGATGATGCCCCGCTCGGGATTCATCATCACCTGGAACAGCAGGCCGACACCGACGGTGCTGACCAGCACCGGGAAAAAGACGACCGACCGCAGATACCCGCGGCCGACGATCTGCGACGTCAGCAGGACGGCCAGGAGCAGGCCGAGGACGACCTTCGACCCCGAGGTCACCACGGCGTAGATCAACGTGTTGGTGAAGCCTTTGACCAGGGCCGGCTCCTGGAAGAACATGACGAAGTTGTCGAACCCGATGAACTTCGACTCGAACAGGCTCCAGCGGGTCAGGCTGTAGTAGAACGAGGCGAACGTCGGGACCAGGAACAGCACGGCGTAGATCACCGCGGTCGGCAGGTAGAACCAGAACGAGTACGGCGTGTAGACCTTCCCCCCGGCCGCCGACGCGGCCGGGGTTTCCTCAGTACGCGAGCTCGGACGAGCCGAGGTAACGGTCATCAGGCCTCACCAGCCCGCCAGCCCGAGTTGCTGGGCCTGCTTCTTGACGTCCTCGTCGTACCGGGCGGCGCCGTCCTTCGCCTTGCGGATACCCGAGCCGACCTCGACGGTGATCTGCTCGAGCGAGGGGCCCTTCACCGGCGAGAGGAACTCCAGCGCCAGGCTGGACGACCCCTCCTTGTCGAGGTAAGGCTGCATGTCCTTGATCGCCTGGGGTACGTCGGCGCCCAGCTCGCAGCCCTTGACCGCGTACGGACCGGTCGGTGCGCCGGCCGTGTTCTGCGACTTGCAGCCGTCCGGGCTGGCGACGAAGGCCTGGAACTTCTTGGCCGCGTCCAGCTTGTCGCCCTCGGTGCTCTTCGGGATGTAGAGACCACCAGGGGTCCACAGGGTCAGCCCGTTCTTGCTCGCGTCGTCACCAGGCAGCGCGAACAGACCGACGGTCTTGGCCGCGTCCGGGTAGGTGGCGACCATGTTCGCGACCACACCGGACAGGATCGGATAGTGCGCACCCTTGCCGGTGGCAAGCATCTTCAGACCGTCGGGCAGCTTGGCCGAGGCGAAGTCCTTGTTCTCGAACCCGGCGTCGTGGACGGCCTCGGTGTGCTCGAAGCCCTTCACCGCGGCCGCCGAGGTCGCGTACTTCGCCTGGTTCTTCGTGTACTTGTCGGCGAAGTCCGGCTCGGCCGCCGAGACGTTGTGGTAGTCACCGAGGACGAACAGCTGCGACGTCCAGGTCTCGCCGTACGTCTGGATCACCGGCGCCACCCCGCCCGGGGCCGCCTTGATCTTGGCGTTGTTGGCCATGAACTCGGCCCAGGTCGTCGGGATCTTCAGCCCGAGCTTCTCGTAGACGGGGATGCTGTAGAGAACCGCGCCGCCCTGGAAACCGCCGACGGGGGCGCCGTACACCTGGCCGTCGGCGGTCACGGTCTTCTTGAAGTTCTCGTCCAGGTCGGCGACCCAGGGCTCGTCGTTGACCGACAGCAGGTTCTTCTGCGGTGCGATCGCGTTGAACAGCGAGCCGGTGTTGTAGTTGAAGATGTCGACCATGTCGCCGGTGGACAGCCGGGTCTTGATCAGGTTGTCGCCCTCGGTACCGCCGGGCCGGGTCTCCACCTTGACGGTGATGCTGGAGTTCTTCGCGTGGAAGTCCTTGGCGAGCTGCTCGGCCTCCTTCACGTCCTGATCCTGGTTGGTGGTCAGGTACGTGATCTCGACCGACGCACCACCGCCGGCGTCGTCACTGGAACCGAGACTGCCCGCGCTGCACGCGGTCAAGGCGAGCGAGCAGGCCGCAACGACGGCCAGTCCTCTCGTGCCTGGGCGGAACGTCATCATGACCTCCAAGGGGATGTTTCTTCAGGGGTTCAACGGCGGGGCGGGGGTCGGTCGGGGAGTGGTCAGTTGTCGAGCAGGGCGTCGAGTTCGGCTTGCAGGGCCTGGACACTGGGGGAGAAGTCGCGCCGGCTGATCGCGTCCACCATCCGTCCCGCGGGCAGATCGAGGTACCGCTCCAGGCGCCCGGCCAGGTCGGCGTCGTCGGTGACCACCTCGGTCTCGACGGCTGCCGCGACGAAGGCGTCCCAGGTGGGCTCGTGGTCGATGAGTTGCCGCACGGTCGGATCCGCGGCCAGCGCCGGAGTCTCGGCGTACGGGTCTGTTCCGGTCCACTCGTGCGTACCGTGTCCGACCTCGACCGGCTCACTCTCACCCGGTACCTCGACCCGCGCACGCGAGCCGACCGGGACGGTGACGTTGAGCCGGACCTGGCCGTCGGACCGGGTCCACGAGACCGAGGCTTCGCCGTACGGCGTGAGGTGCTTGGCGGAAGCCGTGGTCAGGTGCGAGGTGTAGAGCGGGCGTACGTCGATGGTCCGGTAGCCGGGCTCGCCCGCCGCGAGACCCGCCACCCGCCGGTGCAGCCAGTCCGCGACAGCGCCGAGGGCGTAGTGGTTGAACGACGTCATCTCGCCCGGGTTGATGCTGCCGTCGGGCAGCATGCTGTCGAAGCGCTCCCAGATCGTCGTCGCTCCCATCGTCACTGCGTACAGCCAAGAGGGGCAGCCTGTCTCTAGCAGGAGCCGGTATGCGAGGTCAGGATGTCCGGTATCGGCCAGTGCGTCGGCGACGAGCGGCGTACCGACGAATCCGGTGCTGATCCGGAAGCTCGCCGTCCGGACCAGATCCGCGAGGCGATCGGCGGCACGTTTGCGCTGGGCCTCGGTCGGCAGCAACGCCCACTGCAGGGCCAGGGCGTAGTTGGTTGCCGCGTCGCTCAAGACGCGTCCGCCCTCGGTCGTGTACTCGCTCGCGAAGGCCTGTCGGACCCGAGCGGCCAGATCCGCGTACTCGCGGGCCAGGTCGGCGTCACCAACGACCTCGGCGGCCTTGGCAACCACCTCGGCCGAACGGGCCAGGTGCGCGGTCGCGAGGACGTCCGGGTCCGCCTTCGCCCGGAACGGGTTGTCCGGCGGCGCGGTCGGGTCGAGCCAGTCACCGAACTGGAAGCCACCGCTCCAGAGCAGATCGCCGCCGGCGAGCTCGGTCATCTTGTCCACCCACGCGCGCATGCTGGGCAGCTGCCGAGCCAGCAGTCCGGCGTCGCCGGTGCGCTCGTAGATCACCCACGGCACGATCGTTGCCGCGTCACCCCAAGCGGCCGTGGCCGGCGCCTGGTTCTTGAGTACGTCGGGAATGACGTACGGCACCGAACCGTCCTTCTGCTGCTCGGCGGCGAGGTCGGCCAGCCAGTTGCTCAGGAAGCCGGCGCTGTCGAAGAGGAAGCTCGCGGTGGGGGAGAAGACCTGGATGTCGCCGGTCCAGCCGAGCCGCTCGTCGCGCTGCGGACAGTCGGTCGGGACGTCGAGGAAGTTGCCGCGCATGCCCCAGACGACGTTCTGGTGGAACTTGTTGAGCGTCTCGTTCGAGGACTCGAACCAGCCTGTGCGGGTCAGGTCGGACCCGACCACGACAGCTTCGAGGTCTTCTGGACGCAGCTCACCGACACCGGTGACTTCGGCGTACCGGAAGCCGTGGAAGGTGAGCGGCGAGTCCAGGGTGACCTCGTCCGGGCCGGCCAGGATGTAGGTGTCGGTGGCCTTGGCGGACCGGAGCGGACGTACGCCGAGCTCGCCGTGCTCGAGCACCTCCGCGTGCCGGACGACGATCTCGTCGCTTTCGGCACCACCGCGGACCGTGAGCCGGATCCGGCCGACGAGGTTCTGGCCGAAGTCGACCAGGGTCTTGCCGGTAGGCGAGCTGGTGATCTCGAGCGCGGGCAGGACTTCGGTGATGCGGACCGGCGGGCCGTCGGGGGCCACGAGCAGGCTCAGGTCGGCGTCGAGTACGTCGACCGGTCCCGCCTCGCCCGGCGTACGGCGAAGGTCTGTGCTCTGCCCGTCGTACAGGTCGTCGGCGGTGACCGCACTCTCGCGGGTGGTCCAGGTGTCATCGCTGCCGAAGGTGTGAACCTGGCCGTCGGACGTGGTCACCTCGAGCTGCGCGAGGACGGCGAGGCGGGTGCCGTAGACCTGACTCTGATCCCGGAAGCCGAGCCGGCCGCGATACCAGGCGTTGCCGAGCAGGAACTCGAGCCGGTTCTCACCACTCTGGACCAGGCTCGTCACGTCGTACGTCTGGTAGCGCAGGCGGTACTGGTACGCCGTCCAGCCGGGCGCGAGTTCTTCGTCGCCGACCCGCCGGCCGTTGAGCTCGGGCAGGTAGACGCCGTGCGCGGTCGCGTACAGGCGAGCCGCGACGATCCCGTCCGGTAGATCGGCGACACCGGCCACGAGCGGGGCAGGGGAGCCGACGGCGTTGTCGCGCGGGCTGACGAAGCGCGCGCTCCAGTCGGCCGGGTCGAGCAGGCCGGCCTCTACGGTCGCAGGCTCACTCCACTCACTCCATTCGCCGTCACCTTGCACACGGACCCGGACCTGCGCGGACTGGCGGGACGCGAGCGGGTCACCCGGCCAGGGCACCAGGACCTGGTCGGAGGACTGGACGGTGTAGCTCTGTGTCGTGCGGGTCGCGATCTCGACCTCGTACGCCGTCTGCGCGTAGTCGGGGTCCGCGGCGGGGACCTGCCACGACAACCGTGGGGTCGCGGTGCCGATGCCCAGGACGGGGGCGGCCCGATGCTCGAAGCGGAGGGAAGTGGGTGCGGCGAGGTTCGACATGAGTCTCCAAGCGGCGGTGTGTGAAACGATTCAGTGGGTGCTCTACGGAAACGCCTCGGTCTGTTGCGGATTGATGGCTGCACTGTTCCAGGGACGTTTCGCCTGTTCCCCGATCCTGCGGGTGGTAGTCGCCAGGGACTAGCCCGGAGTGCACTCGTGGTAGCACAAAACGCACTTCGGGCCATATCGTGACGTATGGCCGACGAGCCGGTGAGGCCGCGCGGAACGGTGCTGCACTTCGTCGAAGGGACGCTGGTGCACGCGGGTCCGCACGTGCACGAAGATTCGCATCCGCTGCACACGCACAGCTTCTTCGAGATCGCCCTCGTGACCGGCGGGGCGGGCGTGCATCACAGCCTGGCCGGCCGGCAGCGACTCGAGGTCGGTGACGCGATCCTGTTGCGTCCGGGCGTCTGGCACGAGTACGAGGAGTGCGACGCGCTCGAGGTCTACAACTGTTGTTTCTCGGCCGATCTGGTCCGCCGCGAACTCGCGTGGGCGCGCGAGGATCCCTTGCTGGGCTACCTGTTGTGGACCGGACCGTTCTCGGCGCAGCGTCGCGGGATGCTGACCACGCATCTCGATCCGGCCACCTTGAAAGAGGGGATCGGGCACCTCGACGGGTTGCGGCAGTTGCGTAACCAGCCGCTGAGCCGACATCGCGGCGAGGTGATCGGCTGGTTGTCGCTGTACCTGAGTTGCGTGGCGCGGACGGTCGCCGAACTCGACGAACGTGGTGAGCAGACGCATCCCGCCGTACTGGACGCGATGCGGATGATGGAGGCGGAACCGGCCCGGCAGTGGACGCTGACCGATCTGGCGGACGCGCTGCATCTGGCGCCGGGGTATCTGGTCCGGCTGTTCAAGTCGGTGACCGGGTTGCCGCCGATGGCGTACCTGTCCCGGCATCGCGTCGAGCTGGCGGCCGACCGGCTGCTGCATACGGACCTGCCGATCAACCGGATCGGCGAGTCGGTCGGGTGGCCGGATCAGAACTACTTCGCCCGCCGATTCAAATCCCACTACGGGCTGTCGGCGTCGGCGTATCGGCATCGTTTCAATTCGATGCGGATCAGCCCTTCCGGGCGGTGATCAGCAGTTCGAGACCGTCGAGGATGCGGTCGAGACCGAAGTCCAGGCCCTGGTTCCGGCTGTCGGCCGAGGTCTGCAACGCGGCTGTGAGGCTCGGGAAACGCTCGGCCTCGGTACGCAGGATCTCGCCGAGGGACTCACTGAACCCCTCCTCGGTCAGACCGATGCTGCGCCCGGGGAACGTCGTGGACTGCTGACCCAGATTCCGGACGTGGCTGGTGAGGACGAAGATGGAGTCGAGTTGTTCAGCGCCGGTGAGGCCTGAGTCGGACAGGGCCGCGACCCCGCGTTCCATCCAGGTGAGTTCGTTCGGTCCGAGCGGCCGGCGGCCGATGGTCGACTGCAGCAGCCACGGGTGTTTCATGAAGCCGTCGTACAGGTCGAACGCGAAGGTGCGCAGCGCTTCGCGCCATGGCAGGCCGGGCCGCTCGGGCGGCGGGCCCATGGCCAGGTCGCTCATCACTGCGACGAGCTCGGTCTTGCCGGGCACATAGCGATAGAGCGCCATCTTGGTGACCGGCAGCTCGCCCGCGATGCGCTGCATCGAGACCGCGTCCAGCCCTTCGGCGTCCGCGATCCGGATCCCCACCTCGGCGATTTCCGCCAGCGTGACCGCGGGTTTCGGGCCGCGGCTCGGCGTCGGCTGCGTGCCCCAGAGCAGTTCTGTCATCGGTCTCCCTCCGCAAACGGACTTGAACTGTGTCTACCATACACATTACTGTGTCCGGCAGACACAATTAATCAGGAGGCAACGATGAAGGTTCTGGTTTCGGGTGCGAGCGTGGCGGGTCCGTCGGTGGCGCTGTGGCTCGGGCGGGCCGGTCATGACGTGACTGTGGTCGAGATCGCGCCGGCGCTGCGGCAGGGTGGGTACGCCGTGGACTTCCGGGGCGACGTGATGACGACCGTGCTGGACCGGATGGGTGTGCTCGAGGATCTGCGGGCTGTCCAGACCGGCGGCAATGCGATGCGGTTCGTGGATGCATCTGGCAAGCGGCTGATGCGGTTGCCGGCCGAGTTCGCGGGTGGGGAGTTGGAGGTACTGCGGGCAGACCTGTCCCGAGTGTTGTACGAGCACAGTCGTCGGCAGGCGTCGTACCGGTTCGGTGACTCGATCGCGAGTCTGCACGAGCACGCCGGGGGCGTGGACGTGCGGTTCGAGAGCGGGCTCGAGGAGACGTACGACCTGGTCGTCGGCGCGGACGGGATGCATTCCGTCGTACGTCGGCTGGCCTGGTCGGCGGACCAGGTCACCGAGCGCCATCTCGGGTACTACGTGGCCGGCTGGGAGGTCCCGAACTCACTGGGCATCACCGGGGACACGCTGATGTACAACGTGCCGGGGAAGCTGGCGAGCGTCGGCGTGGACCGTCGCGACCCGGCGCAGGCGGGGACGCTGTTCGTGTTCAAGTCACCGGTCCTGGACTACAACCGCCGGGATCTGGACCAGCAGAAGGCGATCGTGCGGGATCAGTACGCCGGTCTCGGCTGGCACGTACCCGAGCTGCTCGAAGGGTTGCCCGCGGCAACGGAGTTGTACTTCGACTCGATCAGCCGCGTGCATGTGGATCGCTGGTCCACCGACCGGGTCGTGCTGCTGGGCGACGCCGGGTACGGCGCGACCTTCGGGGCGATGGGCACCGGTACGGCGGTCGTCGGCGCTTATGTGCTGGCGGGGGAGTTGGCGCAGGCGGGCAACAACCGCCGGCTCGCGTTCGACCGGTACGAGGCGCGGCTGCGCAAGTCGGTCTCGGCCACCCAGGACGGCAGCCAGGCAGGCCGCTTCATGGCCCCGGCCACCCGCTTCGGGCTGACCGCGCGGAACCGGATCCTCGACAACCGGTTCTTCCTCAACCAGATGCTGAAGATGGCGCAGAAGATGAGCAACCTGATCGAGCTGCCCGACTACGGCTCAGTGCAGAAGGGGGAGCTTGTGCAGGAATGACTCCCACGAGTCCGGGAACCAGCCCGGCACACCGAGAACGGCCAGGTACAGCCAGATCGCGACGATCACGCAGAGGAACAGCACGAGTGTGCCGAGCGCCTTCAGCCAGGCGGGCTGCTTGCCGGTCCAGGTGGTGAGCGCCTTGACCCAGTCCTTCACCCGGTAGAGCAGGCGCTGGGCCCACTCGAACTCGCTGGACAGTACGGCGAGACCGGCGATGAACAACGGGATACCGCCCGGTCCGGGCAGCCACCCGGTCAGGGGCGCGGCGATGATCAGCAACCCGCCGACCACACCCACGCCGATGCGGTAGAACAGGAGCTTCCTCGGATTCGCCCGAATCCGCCGCCGCCACTCCCACCGGTCGTCCTGTGCGTCCAGCGTGACGTTGTGATCAGTGCGGTCGGGACTTTGCTGCTCGGCCACACCAACAGCCTACTTGTTGCCTGTTCAGGCGCTGGCAGGCTTGCCGAACTCCCAGTGCCAGGGTTCCTCGCGGTTGCTGCCCTGCTCGGCCCAGGCCGGGTGGACCCAGCCGAACGCGCCGGCGTGCGCCTTCATCCACTGGTACTGGGCGGTGCTGTACTTGTCGATGCCACCGCACAGGTCGACCGCGACACCCCAGCCGTGGTTCGACGTGCCCGGGAGGGCGGCCAGCGACGGCTTCCGCGCGTACAGGCTGACCTGGGAGGCGTAGGAGCGGTACGAGTCGGTGATGCAGAGGCTCTTGCCGAACTGGTTGCGATAGGCGGCGGCCAGTTGCGCGTACGCCGCGGCCGCGTCACACCGGAGCATGTGGCCGGAGCTGATCGCGCACAGCTTGCTCGACGGGATCATGCCGTTGCTGAAGCTGCCCCAGCCCGTACTCACGGAGCCGGTGGCGAGGAACGGCATCGGGTTGACCGGGTCGCCGCCGAGACGGACCTCGAAGTGCAGGTGTGGTCCGGTCGAGTTGCCCTCGGTGCCGACCGCGCCGATCCGCTGCCCGGCGGTCACCTGCTGGCCGTCGGCGACGTCGATCTTGCTCAGGTGTGCGTACAGCGTCTCCAGGCCGTTCCCGTGGTCGATCCGGACCAGGTTCCCGGCCCAGGCCGGGTGCTCGACCCGGACCACGCCGTCGGTCACCGCGCGGACCGGCGTACCGACGGCGGATGGGAAGTCCTGGCCGGTGTGGAAGCCGGTGGACCACATCGCGCCGGCCTGACCGAACGGCGTACCGATCTCGTAGGTCCCGTCGGCGAGTGGCCAGGTCCAGGAGCCGGTGCCGACGTCGTACGACGTGGCTGTGTTGCCGCACCGGAAGGCAACGCCCTGGTCGGTGACGGCCGGCGCGACCTGGGGCTTGGCCGGTGCGCCGAGGGTCGGCCGGAGAGCGGCGTACAGGTTGTCCGGTACGCCGGTGACGGTCACGGTGCCCTTCGCCTCGTCGGCGGCGATCATCTCGGCGTTGTCGAGGGCGATGCCGATGTGGACGAGTCCAACCGACTTGCTGCCCATCAGCAGCAGGTCGCCGGGCTGGGCCTGGGTCGGTGGCACGGCCTGGTAGTCCGGGTAGACCTTGCCGACCAGGTTGGGGAGCGTCGTATAGGGCTGCCAGGCCACGCGCGCGGCGCCGAGGCAGCCGTACTGACTCGGGCCGGTCGCGCCCACGCCGTACGGCTTGCCGAGCAGGCTGAATGCCTGGTTGACCGCGCGGATCGTCTCGGCCGACAGCACCTTGACGGTCCGGCCGCCGCTGACGACGGCCGCGACACCGGGATTGGGTGCGCCGCGGCTGGTGAGCGGGGTGAACCCGGCCGGCAGTTTGGCCGGGTTCTTGAGTACGGCGGCCGCCGGGGGAGTGATCTTCGCCGTCGTCAGCTCGGTCAGGTAGGTCTTCCACCGCGTCAGGGCCTGCTGGTTGCGGGCCAGCTGCACCTGCTTCGACAGCTCAGAGGCGCCGTCGAGTTCGGCGGCCTGTTCCGCCATCGCACTCGCGGCGTACGTCGCCTTCTGCTGGACTTCGGCGCTCAGCTGCTTCGCCTTGGCGGCGGCGTCGTTCGCGGCGGCTCGCTTGGCGGAGGCCTCCTGGCCCAGCCGGCCCGCCTCGGATTCGGCGGCCATCGCCTCCTGGTACTGCGAGACCTGGGTGCTGCCGAGCTGCTTGATCGCGGTCTGCCGGTCGGCGATCTCCTGGAGGTTCTCGGCAACGGGAGCGAGCGACCACAGCATCGACTCGGCACCCATGACGGTCGGGATGCCCATTTGGTACGCCTGCGCGGTCAGCAGCCCGAGCTTGCGACGCTCCTCGTCCGAGTGGCCCTTGCCGGCGGCTGCGGTGGCCTCTGCGGCCTTCGCGGCGGTTTCGGCCGTCTGGGCCGTCTTGAGTGCGTTGGTGTAGGCGATGGTCGCCTTGGCGAAGTCGGCCTGGACGGCGGCGGCCTCGGCCTGGAGCTGCTCGAGGGACCGGTTCACGTCGGTGACGGAGGCAGGTGGCGGGGGTGTGGGGTCGTCGGCGTACGCCGGCAGTGCTACCACTGCCAGCAACGTGCCGAGTGCCGCGAATCGCAGCGCCCGACGGTTCCTCAGAACCATCCGGCCCCCATCGTCGTTTGCCTCACGCGCGCTGGGAGGACGGCCCCCGCGCCTGCCCCAGCGTAGGCGCCGCACGGTCCTGACGGAACCCTCGTGCACGCAACGTGACCATGAGCCGGGCCACAGCGCCCGATCCCGGCGCGAAGTCTGCCCGAAGGGGCTGTTCGGACGCTTTGGGCGACCGATTAAAGTTCACTTCATGGCCTCGCACTTTGACGTTGTTGTCCTCGGCGCGGGTCCGGGCGGGTATGTCGCGGCGATCCGCGCAGCCCAGCTCGGCCTCAAGACCGCCATCATCGAGAAGAAGTACTGGGGCGGTGTCTGCCTGAACGTGGGCTGTATCCCGTCCAAGGCGCTGCTGCGCAACGCCGAGCTGTCGCACATCTTCCGCACGGAGGCGAAGACCTTCGGTATCAGCGGCGAGGTCAGCTTCGACTTCCCGACCGCGGTGCAGCGCAGCCGCAAGGTCGCGGACGGCCGGGTCAAGGGCGTCCACTTCCTGATGAAGAAGAACAACATCACCGAGTTCGACGGCTGGGGCGCGTTCACCGACGCCAACACGCTCGACGTCACGCTGAACGACGGTTCGTCGGAGACCGTGACGTTCGACAACTGCATCCTGGCCACCGGCGCCACCACCAAGCTGCTGCCGGGCACCCAGCTCAGCGAGCGCGTGGTGACGTACGAGGAGCAGATCCTCACCGAGGAGCTGCCGGGCTCGATCGTGATCGCCGGTGCCGGCGCGATCGGTGTCGAGTTCGCCTACGTGCTGGCGAACTACGGCGTGAAGGTGACCATCGTCGAGTACCTCGACCGGATGGTCCCGCTGGAGGACCCGGAGGTCTCCAAGGAGCTGGCCAAGGCCTACAAGAAGCTCGGTGTCGACGTCCTCACCTCCACCCGGGTCGACTCGATCGACGACTCCGGTGACAAGGTCAAGGTGACCATCACCGGCAAGGACGGCGCGCAGAAGACGATCGAGGCCGACAAGGTCATGCAGGCGATCGGCTTCCAGCCGCGCGTCGACGGCTACGGCCTGGACAAGATCGGCGTCCAGCTCACCGAGCGCGGCGCGATCGACATCGACGGCTTCTGCCGGACCAACGTGGCGAACATCTTCGCGATCGGCGACGTGACCGCGAAGCTGATGCTCGCGCACGCGGCCGAGGCGATGGGCGTGATCGCGGCCGAGACGATCGCCGGGCACGAGACGATGGAGCTCGACTACGCGATGATCCCGCGGGCGACGTTCTGCCAGCCGCAGATCGCCAGCTTCGGCTACACCGAGGAAGAGGCCAAGAAGCTCGGCCACGAGGTCAAGGTCGCCAAGTTCCCGTTCACCGCGAACGGCAAGGCCCACGGCCTCGGCGACCCGACCGGCTTCGTCAAGGTGATCAGCTCCGCCCAGTACGGCGAGCTGCTCGGCGCCCACCTGATCGGCCCGGAGGTCACCGAGCTCCTGCCCGAGCTCACGCTGGCGCAGAAGTGGGACCTGACCACCAAGGAACTGGCCCGCAACGTCCACGCCCACCCGACCCTGAGCGAGGCCCTGCAAGAGGCCTTCCACGGTCTCGAAGGCCACATGATCAACTTCTGACCGCGGTCAGAAGCGAAGTCCACATGATCAGTTCCTGACCCGGTCAGAGCGAGAGCCGGCGCCTGGTGGCGCCGGCTCTTTGCGTGTCAGGGGAAGCGGTAGACGGTCTGGAGTGGCTCGCCCGGGGTGTGGATGTGGAGCGCCAGGCCTGGGGGAGCGGTGGTGTCGACGATGCCGTTGGGCGGAGCCGGCTCGAACGGGAACGGGACCGTCGAGCGGATGCCCGGCGCACCGAGGACCGGGTGGCCGGCGAAGCTGGTGACGATCGGGTTGTGCACGTGCCCGGTCAGGATGGCCGTGACCGCCTTGCCCTCGAGGACCGCTTCGACGCGCTCCTGGGACAGCAGCAGCCACTGATCCATGACCGGGTGGTGCATCGACAGCGGCGGATGGTGCATCGCCACGAACACCGGTCCGTCGAACGGCTCCCGCAGTACGCCGTCCAGCCAGGCGAGCGACTCGTCGGACAGCAGCCCGTGGTCCTCCTCCGGCACCGTGCTGTCCACGAGCACGAACCGGGCGCCCGCGACCTCACGGACCTGATGTACCGGATGCCCGTCGCCAGGTGAGTCGACGTACGCCGTCAATCCGGCACGCAACGGAACACTCGAGTCATGGTTGCCCGGCAGCATCAGCACGGGGATGTCGGACTGCAGTTCCTCGGCGACCTCGGCGTACTCCTTCTCCAGCCCGTGGTCGGCCAGGTCACCAGTGACCACGATCACGTCGACCGGCCGGCTGAACTCGGCCAGGTACGACGTGATCCGCCGCAGCCGCGCCCGTGGCTCGTCCGAGCCGTCCAGGTGGATGTCGCTGAGGTGAGCGATGACGATCATGCGCGCAGACTAACCACAGAACCCGGCCGGGAGATCACCACAGGGCACCAAACCGCTGCGTTCGAGGATCGGGCGCGCCTGCGGCGAGCGGACGTACTCCAGGAAGGTCGCTGTCAGCGATCCGGTCTCCGGCACCTTGTAGGTGTAGGCGTGCTCGACCTCCCAGAACTTGTACGCCCCGGACGAGACCTTCGACGAGTCCGCGACGACGTTGTCGATGGTCGCGATCGACAGTTCGGGGAACTTCCGGGCACCGCCGAGTTCGGCGTACCCGATCGCGCCGGCGATCTCGTTGGCCCGGGTCAGCAGCTCTTCCGTCGTACCGACCTCGCAGCGGTGGTACTTCGCCGCCGTCGCGTCGTCGTCCTTGCGGCAGTCGTCCGAGGTGATCCCGAGCTCCTGGTTGCCGCCGAGCACCTTCTCCCGGAAGACCAGGCGCGACCCGGAGTCGGGTCCGACCCGGCTGACCATCCGGATCGGCAGGTCCCGGCCGCCGACCTGGTTCCAGTTGGTGACCTTGCCGCTGTAGATGTCGCGCAGTTGCGTGGTGGTCAGCGCCGACACGTCGGCGGCCCGGTTGATCACGACCGCGAATACGACCACCGCCATCGGCTCGCCGCGCAGAGTGGGGGCGTCATCGGCCGGGCCGTCTGACATCGCGATCACCTTGCTCGCCGCGGTCGCGTCCTGTCCGCCCTGGTCGCTCAGACTGCGGACACCACTGCGGCTGCCGTTCGCCGCGATCGTGATGTTGGCGTGCGTGCATTCGGTCGCGTAGGCGCTGCGCAGCTCACGCATCGTCGGCTCCACGGCGGTCGATCCGATCACCCGGAGGTCGCCCGCTGCGCAGTTGTCCGGCGGCTGCAGCACGTCGACCAG
Source organism: Kribbella sp. NPDC051952 (assembly GCF_040680855.1). NCBI lineage: Bacteria > Bacillati > Actinomycetota > Actinomycetes > Propionibacteriales > Kribbellaceae > Kribbella > Kribbella sp. NPDC051952. The sequence goes on along the minus strand of NZ_JBFAXQ010000002.1, from coordinate 198,118 downwards.
GAAGAACGCGACCAGCGCGCCGACCAGCACCAGAGTCAGCGCCCCGAACATCAACGTACGGCGACCTGGGCCGCGCGGCCGCGGTTCGTGGTACACCCCGCCACCGGTCGACCCACCGGCCAGATAGCCGGAATGCGTCACGCCCCGACCGGTCCCGGACAGCACCAGCAGGAACTTGAAATGGTCCCCGCGGTTGATCGCGATCCGCGGTACGACGAGCTTGTCGGTGTCGACGAAGTTGACCGGGAGCATCCGGCGTTCGAGCATCTTGCCGAGCGAGTCCGGATGCGACTCGACCACCTTCATCCGGACGATCTTGCGCTCGGGGAATTCGAACGCGACCTTGTCCTGCATGTCGTGCGGGTCGATGTCGGTCCCGCCGGCGTTGTCCAGCCGGAGCAGCACGATGCTCGGGTCCTGGACCACCGCGCCCTGGTGCATCACCTCGACGTCGACCAGGTGCCGGGCATGGTCCTGGTTGGCCACGCCGATCTGCGCGTCCACCTGGACCCGGTAGACGAGCCGCTTGCGGCGCCACAGGTAACGGTCGAGCAGCCAGATGACCGACGTACCGATCAGGGTGACGGCGGCGATGACGGTCTCGAGATTGATGTCGCCGAAACCAGAGAAATCGAACAACGGATCCCCACTTCTACGAGTCCGGCAGCGTAGAGCCCGGCGATGAACGGCTGCTTACCGCGCGATGACACGCAGGCTCAGCACTTGGCCGGTCGCGGTCGGTCTGCGAGATTTGGCCGCATGGCTGACAAGGTGGATGTGGTCGTCGTCGGGCTCGGTGTCGGTGGCGAGGAAACGGCCGGGCGACTCGCGCAAACGGGTCTGAGTGTGGTGGGGGTCGAGTCCCGGCTGGTCGGTGGTGAATGCCCCTACTACGGCTGTATCCCGAGCAAGATGATGATCCGGGCCGCGAACCTGATCGCCGAGACCCGTCGGGTCCCCGGCATGGCGGGTACGTCGTCAGTCGAGCCGGACTGGGCCCCGGTGGCTCGCCGGATCCGCGAGGAGGCCACGGACACCTGGAACGACAAGGTCGCGGTCGACCGGTTGGTGAACAAGGGCGCCACCGTCATCAAGGAGCGCGCCACCATTACCGGCCCGAACACCGTCAGCGCCGGAGGCCGTGAGTACGAGGCGTCCCGCGGTCTGGTGATCGCGACCGGCACGATCCCGGCCGTCCCGCCGATCGAGGGCCTGGCGGGTACGCCGTACTGGACGAACCGGGAAGCCATCGAGGTGGAGACGCTGCCCGCGACGCTGGTCGTGCTCGGCGGCGGCGCGATCGGGATGGAACTGACCCAGGTGTTCGCCCGGTTCGGGGTCCAGGTGACCGTGGTAGAGGGCGCCGAGCAGGTGTTGTCGATGGAGGAGCCGGAGTCGGGCGTACTGGCCCGCGAGGCACTCGAGCGCGACGGGGTCACCTTCCGGACCGGTTCCCACGCGAAGCAGATCGGGTACGCCGATGACACGTTCACCATCACGCTGGCGGACGGGTCCTCGGTGTCCGGCGAGAAGTTGCTGGTGGCAACGGGACGCCGGATCGCCACCGACGACCTCGGGCTCGACAAGCTCGGGCTGGACCCGAAGGCGCGCCGGATCGAGGTCGACGAGCACGTCCGGGCCGGCGACAAGGTGTGGGCGATCGGCGATGTGACCGGGGTCGGTGTGTTCACCCACAACGCCATGTACCAGGCCGACATCGCGGTCCGCGACATCCTGCAGGAGGCCGACGCGCCGACCGCGAGCTACCACGCGATGCCGCGGGTGACGTTCACCGATCCCGAGATCGGCGCGGTCGGGATGACCGAGAAGCAGGCCCGGGAGGCAGGGCTGAACGTGCGGACCGGGCTGACCCAGATCCCGGCGTCGACCCGCGGCTGGATCCACAAGGCCGGCAACGAGGGCTTCATCAAGCTGATCGCCGACGCCGACCGCGGTGTCCTGGTCGGTGCGACCAGCGCCGGTCCGACCGGTGGTGAGGTGCTGAGCGCGCTCGCGCTCGCGGTGCACGCCGCCGTACCCGTGCACTCTCTGCGACAGATGATCTACGCATACCCGACATTCCACCGTGCGATCGGCGAGGCGCTGAAAGAGTTGTGAGACGGCTTGTTGCGAACGGGTCGCAAATAGATCGAGAATGTGCGGGTGCATGTTCCTGATGGGTTCTTCGATGCGCCGACGTCCGTCGCCACTGGCCTGATCGCGGCGGGAGCGGTCGGCTTCAGCCTGCAGCGGGCGAACCGGGAGATCCGCGAGACCGGTCCCGCGCTGGCTGGGCTGACCGCGGCGTTCGTGTTCGCGGTGCAGATGGTGAACTTCCCGGTCGGGGCCGGGACGAGTGGGCACCTGCTCGGTGGTGCGCTCGCGGCCGCACTGGTCGGGCCGTGGACCGCCGTACTGGTGATGTCGACGGTGCTGCTCGTCCAGGGGTTGCTGTTCGCGGATGGCGGGTTGACGGCGCTCGGGACGAACATCACGCTGATGGGCCTGATTACGGTGCTCGTCGGGTACTTCCTGACGCGGGCGGTGCTGAAGGTGTTGCCGCGGAAGGTGGGCAGCGTCGTACCGGCGGCGACGGTGGGTGCGCTGGTGTCGGTGCCGGTCGCGGCGGTCGCCTTCACCGGGCTGTACGCGATCGGGGGTGCGGTTGATATCCCGATCGGGAAGCTGGCGACCGCGATGGTCGGGTGGCACGTGCTGGTGGGGATCGGCGAGGCTGTTATTACGGCGGCGGTGCTGAGTGCGGTGGTGGCGACTCGGCCTGACCTCGTGTACGCCGCTCGACATCTTCAGCAGGACCTGATCCTGGTCGATGCCGACGGCAACACTTCGACGGTGTCGCCGGACAAGCCGATCGGGGCCAAGCCGGCCGGCCGGTCGTTGGGCGTCGGGATTGCGGTCTCGCTGGTTGTAGCCGGCGGGTTGAGTCTGTTTGCCAGCGCGCATCCTGATGGGTTGGAGTTCGTCGGCGCGAAGCTCGGGTTCGAGAGTGCGGCCAAGGATTCGGCCGTCGCGGGGAGTCCGTTGGCCGATTACGGGATCAGCGGGATCGGGAACGCCCAGGTGTCCGGTGCGCTTGCGGGGATCATCGGCGTACTGGTCACGATCGTGGTCGGCCTGGCGATCGCGAAGCTGGCGTCGCTGCGGGCGAACAAGGCATCGTGACGGGTGACGGTCTCCTCGTAGCGGTCGACAGCCGGATCCACCGGATCCCGGCGCAGGTGAAGCTTGTCGGTCTGTTCGTGTTCGTGCTGGCTGTCGTCTCCACACCGGCCGCTGCGTTCTGGGCCTTCGGGGTGTACGCCGTGATGCTGGTGGCGGCTGTGGTCATCGCACGGCTGCCGGGGACTGTGGTGTCGCGACGGCTGGCGGTGGAGACGCCGTTCATCGTGTTCGCGGTGCTGCTGCCGTTTGTGGCGACCGGACCTCGGGTCGAGGTGCTTGGTCTGCAACTGTCGGAGTCCGGCGTACTGGGTGGGTGGAATGTGCTGGCGAAGGGCACGCTCGGGGTGGTTGCGGCGATCTTGCTCTCAGCAACGACCTCGCCGCGGGATCTGCTGGCTGGGTTGGAGCGGTTGCGGCTGCCGGCGACGCTGGTGGCGATCTTGTCGTTCATGGTCCGGTATTTGAGTGTGGTGTCCGATGATCTGCATCGGATGCGGATCGCTCGGGAGTCGCGTGGGTATGCGGGCGGCCGGGTGGGTCATTTGAAGGCGGTTGCCGGGGGAGTGGGGGCGTTGTTCGTGCGCAGCTTCGAGCGAGGAGAGCGGGTGCATCTGGCGATGCGGTCGCGCGGGTATACCGGGCGGATGCCGCTGCTGAGTGTTGCGGGTGCGTCGCGGGCGGAGTGGCTGCAGGGTTTGACGATCTCCGTGCTGGCGGTGGGGATCGCGGTCGCGGCTAGGGTGGTCGGCTTGTGAGCGGTCCTGCGATTCGCGTCGAGCGGTTGGTGTTCGCCTATCCCGATGGGCGGCAGGCGCTGTACGGCGTCGATTTCACGATTGAGCGCGGTGAGCGGGTGGCGCTGCTCGGGCCGAACGGTGCCGGTAAGACGACGCTCGTACTGCATCTGAACGGGATCCTTGGGTCGGTGGCCGGCGGTACGGGGAGTGGGCGGATCGAGATCGGTGGGACGGGGTTGCACCGGGAGCATCTGTCCGTCGTACGGCGGAAGGTCGGGCTGGTGTTCCAGGACCCGGATGATCAGTTGTTCATGCCGACGGTCCGCGATGACGTGGCTTTCGGGCCGGCGAATCTCGGTCTGCGCGGGTCCGAGCTCGACGACCGGGTCCGGGAAGCGTTAGTCCAGGTGGGCATGCAGGATCACGCCGACCTGGCGCCGCACCATCTCTCCTACGGCCAACGCCGCCGGGTGGCAGTCGCCACTGTCCTCGCAATGCGCCCCGAGGTCCTGGTCCTGGACGAGCCCTCCAGCAACCTGGACCCAGCCGCCCGCCGCGAGCTGGCCGACATCCTGGCCGGTCTGGACGTAACGCTGCTGATGATCACCCACGACCTCCCGTACGCCCTCCAACTCTGCGAACGCAGCCTCCTCATGGACAACGGCCGCATAGCCGCCGACGGCAAAACCCGAGACCTACTGGGCGACAGCGATCTGATGGCCGCCCACCGCCTCGAACTGCCATACGGCTTCGACCCGTTGTCCGTACCAGGCCCGGAGCGCTAACCGGGACATAGCCCGCACCTCATCTCCTAACCCAACGCGCTCATTCCAAGGCTGAGAGGCGGAGTCACTGAGAGCGGGGAGGATCGTCCCCCAGATCCAGGCCAAAAACCTCCCCACACCCGCTTTCCACGGGGACAAACCATCGCTGCGTGGCTCAGTCGAATCGGGTGTGCGCGCCCCCGCCCAAGCCTGCTGACAAGCCGCACCCAGAACCCACAGACGGGTGCCATGCGAGCTTGGAGCGCTACCGGGGGAAGAACCGGCACCTCGCCGGGTTATCCCCTCGTGTGAGGGGATGCGCCACCCCAACCGGAGCGGATGCGCGACCTATCAGTTGCCATCAGAACGCTAACCACCCCGCCCCGGGAACTGTGGGACCGGGGCGCTGGCGGGATGCGTTCGAGGGGATATCCCCCTCGAACAGAGGGTTCTCTGCTCCTATACCGGGGGAGAACCGGCACCTCGCAGGGTTATCCCCTCATGTGACGAGATGTGCCACCACTGGAGCGGATGCGCGACCTATCAGTTGCCGGTCAGAACGCGAACCACCCCGCCCGGGACGCGTTCGGGGGGTTATCCCCTCGTGTGCCGGGATGCGCCACCAACCGGAGCGGATGGGCGACCTGTCAGTTGCCGGTCAGAACGCTAACCACCCCGCCCGAGGAACTGTGGGATCGGGGCGCTGGTGGGATGCGGTTCGAGGGGATATCCCCTCGAACAGTGGGTTGTCTGCTCGTATACCGGGGGAGTACCGGCACCTCGCGGGGTTATCCCCTCGTGTGAGGGGATGCGCCACCGCACCGGAGCGGATGGGCGACCTGTCAGTCGCCGGTCAGAGCACTAACCACACCGCCCCAGGAACTGTGGGACCGGGGCGCTGTTGGGATGCGTTCGAGGGGATATCCCCTCGAACAGTGGGTTGTCTGCTCCTATACCGGGGGAGAAGGGGCACCTCGCAGGGTTATCCCCTCGTGTGAGGGGATGCGCCAGCGCAAGCGGAGCGGATGCGCGACCTCACCTCACCTTTGAACCCCGGCGCATTTGCGTGACGGTTGTGGCGTGGGGTCAGCGCGATCTGTGTGCGGGGGACTGGCGCTGGCTCAGTTTTCGGGGGGCAGGATGGTTACTGGGGTGGGGGTGGGTGGGGTGCTTTCGAAGGCTGAGCGGAGGCGGGAGCGGGAGGCTTTCAGGTGGGCGTGCATGGCTCGGTCGGCTGCTTCGGTGTCTCGTTGGCGGATGGCGGTGACGATGAGGTCGTGTTCTTCGATGGCCTCCTCCGTGACACGGGAGTCGCGGAGTAGGCGGAACAGCTGTAGGTGGCAGTGGAGTTTGGCGAAGATCTCGCCGAAGTAGCTGTTCCCGGTCGCACCGATGATCGCCTGGTGGAACTCGGCGTCCTTCCGCGCGAACGCGCCGTACGACATCGTCCCGGCCTCGTACCGAGCCCGCAGCTCGGCCGCGATCTCCGCGATCTGCTCGACCTCGACCCGCTGATGCCGCCCGGCCGCCAGTCCGGAGCAGTACGGCTCGATCAGGAACCTCGCCTCGAAGAGATCCTCGAACCGCTCCGGCGTCAACTTCGGACTAGCAGAATATCCGATTAGATGCGTTTTCGTGACCAAGTCCTCGGCCTCGAGCCGGTTGAGTGACTCGCGGACCGGAGTCTGCGACACCCCGAGCCGGCGGCTGAGTTCGTCCACCCGGATCCGCTCACCAGGCTGAATCGTCCCGTCCAGCAGGAAGCCTTGCAGCTGTTCATACACGACGTCACTCATCCGGGTGCGTTCGCGACGCCCTGTAGCGGCGCTGGTCTCCGGCTCCGTGCTGCGCTGGCTCATCGGCTGCCATCCCATCGGAAGAAAACTATGGATTCGTATTCATAGACCATTGCAAATCCTATCTGATCTGATCTAGCCTCCAAAAATCCACAAGGTCAACCCTGGGATGGCCGCGATGCAGACAAATCTCGCAACAGCGCAGTCTTTGGCCGAACGTCTCCTGATCGCCGCCGGCGTGCCCGGACCGGCGGCCGTCCAGCAAGCCGAGCTCCTCCTGGTCGCCGAGGCGAAGGGCGTGCCGTCGCACGGTCTGCTCCGGCTGCCACGGCTGCTGCGCCGGCTGGCGAACGGTACGGCGAGCCCCACGAACACCGGCAAGCACGAGTGGCTGAGCCCGTGCTACCTGTCCGTCGACGGCGAGCAGGGCCTGGGGCCGGTCGTCGCACTCCGAGCCCTGGCGGCTGTCGTCCCGGCAGCCGAGCGGCACGGAGTCGCAGTCTGCTCGATCACCAACAACAACCACCTCGGCATGCTCGGCTTCTACGCCGGCCGGATGGCCGAGCGCGGCCTCGCCTGCCTCGGTATGACGACCAGCGAGGCCCTCGTCCACCCGTGGGGGGGCACCGAAGCGATCCTCGGCACGAACCCACTGGCTCTCGGCGTCCCTGCGCAACCGCACCCGCTCGTGCTCGACATGGCGACCTCGCAGATCTCGATGGGCAAGGTCCACGACCACGCGCTCCGCGGCGTACCGCTGGAGCCGGGCTGGGCGTTGGATGCCGACGGCAACCCGACGATCGATCCGGTCGCGGCGAAGGACGGCTCGATCGCGCCGTTCGGGGGAGCGAAGGGCTACGGCCTCGGGCTCGGCCTGGGCGCGATGGTCACGTTCCTGACCGGCGCCGCCTACGGCAAGGCGGTCGGCGGGACCCTCGACGACGACCGCCCGAGCAACAAGGGCGACCTGTTCATCCTGATGAGCGGCGGCGGTCACTCCGCCGGCGAGTACCTCGACGAGGTACGCCGAAGCCGTCCGGCCGACCCGTCGACGCCGGTCGCGGTGCCTGGTGACGGCGCCCGGTCCCGCTACCAGGACTCCGTTGCCGACGGCATCGAGATCCCGGACGGCCTGTGGCGTGAGCTCACCGCCCTCGAGGCCGTTCAGCGTGAAGCGGCTCTGGCCGAATGACCCCGCCCCCGACCGGACAAGGAACCGCCACGATGACGACCAGTACCGCCTCCTTCGGCGTCCAGCGAGCCCCGCGCACGGTGGTCTTCGGGGCCGGCCAGCGCGCCCTGCTCGGCAAGCACGCCGCCGAGTACGGACGGAAAGCCCTGATCTGCACGGATCAGCGACTGGCGGCCTCGGCCGAGTTCGACGAGCTGCACTCCGATCTCAAGGACCACGGCCTCGAGGTGATGGTGTGGTCCGACACCGAGGCCGAGTTGCCGGCCGCCGGGATCGAGGCCTGCTACACCGCGGCCAAGGACGAAGGCATCGAGCTCGTCATCGGTATCGGCGGCGGCAGCTGCCTGGACATGAGCAAGGCACTCGCGCTCCTCCTGACCCACGGCGGCCCACTCGAGCGGTACTACGGCGAGAACGCGATCCCCGGTCCTGTCCTCCCGATCATCGCCGTACCCACGACCGGCGGTACCGGGTCGGAGGTGACACCGGTCTGCGTGCTCAGCGACAGTCACCGTGAACTCAAGACCGGGATCTCGTCCGCCCACCTGATTCCGATGGTCGCGATCTGCGATCCCGAACTCACCTACACCTGTCCGCCCGGCCTGACCGCGAGCGCCGGAGCGGATGCGGTGTCCCACCTGGTCGAGTCGTTCACCGCGATCCAGCGCCCGTCGTCCGCGCCCGGCGAGAACCGGGTCTTCGTCGGCAAGAACGTGATCAGCGACTCCTACGCCCGTTGGGGCCTAGCCCTCCTGGCCGACGCCTTGCCGACGGCCTTCGAGCACCCGGACGACGCACAAGCGCGGGCCGACGTGATGCTTGCGGCGAACGCCGGCGGCTACGCCCTCGGAGTCGCCGGTACGGCGGCCGCCCACGCACTGCAGTATCCGCTCGGAGCCCTGACCCACACGGCCCACGGCGTCGGCGTCGGCGTACTCCTCCCGTACGTGATGCGCTACAACGCGCCCGCCCGGGTCAAGGAGTTCGCCGAGATCGCGACCATCTTCGGTGTCCCCGGCAACGAAACGTCCGCCGTCCGGGCGCTGGCGGGGATCGAGGCCGTGGAGAGCCTGCTCGAGCGGATCGGCATCCCGCGCACCGTCAAGGAACTCGGCCTGACCGAGGACCAGCTCTCGTACGTCGCGACCATGGGCATGAAGTCCGCCCGACTGGTCGACAACAACCCCCGTCCGCTCGACACCGACGCGCTGTCCGAGATCACCCGGGCCGCGTACGACGGCGATCGCAGCAACCCTTTCTGACCAGCCACTTGGAGCACACCAGATGATCTCTCCGCACGATCTGTTCATCGGCGGTCAGTGGCGTCCTGCCAGTGACGGCCGGCGGTTCGCAGTCCACGATCCGGCCGACGGGTCCGAGCTGGCCCAGTTCGCGGCGGCCACCGAGGCGGACTGCCTCGCGGCGGTCGACGCGGCCGCGGACGCGCTGGCCGGCTGGTCGGCGACACCGCCGCGGCAGCGCTCGGAGCTTCTCCGCGCCTGTTTCGACGTCCTCACCGCCGAGCGCGAGGAGTTCGCCGGCATCATCGTCGCCGAGAACGGCAAGGCGTACGCCGACGCCCTCGGCGAGGCGACCTATGCCGCCGAGTTCTTCCGCTGGTTCGCCGAGGAGGCGGTCCGGATCGGCGGCGACTTCCGGCTCTCTCCCTCGGGTGACAAGACGATCGTCGTCCGTCGCGATCCGATCGGGGTCTCGGTGCTGGTGACGCCTTGGAACTTCCCGGCGGCGATGGCGACCCGCAAGATCGCGCCCGCGCTGGCGGCCGGCTGCTCGGTGGTGCTGAAGCCGGCCAGTCAGACCCCGCTCACAGCCGCGTACGTCGTCGACGTACTGCGCAGGGTCGGTGTCCCGGCCGGTGTCGTCAACCTGGTCACGCCGGTGCCCGCCGGTCCGGCGGTGAGCGCGATGTTGCACCACCCCGCCGTACGCAAGTTGTCCTTCACCGGGTCGACCGAGGTTGGGCGGGTGCTGCTGCGGGAGGCTGCCGACCAGGTGGTCAGCTCATCGATGGAGCTCGGCGGCAACGCTCCCTTCGTCGTACTGCCCGGTGCCGATCTGGACGCCGCAGTCGAGGGCGCGATGATCGCGAAGATGCGCAACGGCGGGTCGGCCTGTACGGCGGCCAACCGGTTCTACGTGCACGACTCGCTGGTGGAGGAGTTCAGTGCGCGGATGACCGTGGCGATGAAGGGACTCGCGATGGGTCCCGGCGCCGACCGGTCGAACGATCTCGGCGCCCTGGTGTCACCCGAGGAGCGCGACAAGGTCGCCGGGCTGGTCGACCGGGCAGTTGCCGAGGGCGCCGAACTCGCACTGGGTGGTGAGTCGTCCGAGGCCGGCGCGTTCTACTCGCCGACCGTACTGACCGGCGTCCGGCACGGCAGTGAGATCAACCAGACCGAGATCTTCGGTCCGGTCACCGCGATCGTCTCCTTCACCGAGGTCGACGACGCGATCACGATGGCGAACGACACCATCTACGGCCTGATCGCCTATGTGTACGGCGATCCCGCCCAGGCCCTCGGGGTCGCGCAACGGATCGACGCCGGCATGGTCGCGGTCAACCGCGGCGTCCTGAGCGATCCGGCCGCACCCTTCGGCGGGACCAAGCAGTCCGGGCTCGGCCGTGAGGGCAGCTCCGAAGGCATCCTCGAATTCCTCGAGGAGAAGTACATCGGGATCGAGGTGTGACCGATGGCGAACGCAGTCCTTCCGACTCTCAAACCACCTGACGTCGACGGCGGGGCACCGGTGCGCAAACGACGGCAGAAGGTCAAGCTGAAGCAGCAGAACCTGGCCGGCTGGTTGTTCGTCGGACCGGTGATCTTCGGGGTGCTGTTCTTCCAGCTGGCCCCGGTCGCGGCGTCCCTGGTGGTGTCGCTGACCAACTGGTCCGGCCTGAACAAGCCGAAGTTCCTCGGCCTGGACAACTACAAGGAGCTGTTCACCGCCGACGACACCTTCTACGCGTCGCTGAAGAACACCGTGATCTTCACGCTCGTGGTCGTCGTCCTGACCATCTTCATCGGTCTCGGCCTGGCCGTGCTCTGCAACCAGAAGGTCAAGGGCATCGGCATCTTCCGGACCCTGTACTACTCGCCCGCGGTGACGAACGTGGTCGCGATCGGCTTCGTCTGGTTCTGGCTGTACGACCCGGACAACGGGTTGTTCAACTCGACCCTGAAGACGATCGGGATCGACGGGCCGGCCTGGCTGTCGGACACCAAGACCGCGCTGATCGCGGTGATCATCGTGGCGATCTGGCAGGGCGTCGGGTATCCGATGGTGATCCTGCTGGCCGGGCTGCAGAGCATCGACCCGTCGCTGACCGAGGCCGCCACGGTCGACGGCGCGTCGGCCTGGCGACGGTTCTGGGCGGTGGTGTTCCCGCTGCTGACGCCGAGCCTGTTCTTCCTGACCATCACGCAGTTCATCAGCTCGTTCCAGGTCTTCGGAATCATCTACGTGATGACGTCCGGCGGTCCGAACAACGCCACCGGGGTGTTCATCTTCCACATCTACGAGGCCGCCTTCGGGCACGGCCGGCTGGGGTACGCCTCGGCGATGGGCTGGGTGCTGTTCGTCATCGTCGGCCTCGTCACGGCGATCCAGTGGAAGCTGGAGAAGCGGTGGGTGCACTATGACAACTGAAGCCCTCACCCGAACCCCGGCGGTCCGGATCAACCGGCCGCCGCGGCACATCCCGCGCCGGGTGGTCGTCCTCGCCGTCCTGCTGTTCTTCGCGGTCGTGTTCGCGATGCCGCTGCTGTGGATGGTGAGCGCGTCGCTCAAGCCGGAGAACGAGGTCCTGCAGACCCCGCCGACCTTCGTCCCGTCGACGTTCCAATGGGCCAACTACTCCCAGGCCGGCCACGGCCTGCTGCCGTTCTTCCTGAACAGCTGCAAGCTCGCGGCCCTCAACGTCGGGTTCCTGCTGTTCTTCGCCTCGCTGGCCGGCTACGGCTTCGCCCGGCTGAACTTCGCCTTCAAGAACCTGGCCTTCGCACTGTTGTTGTCCACGGCAATGATCCCGAGCATGGTCTACCTGGTCCCGCAGTACATGCTGTTCCGCGAGATGGGCTGGATCGACACCCACTACCCGCTCTGGATCCCGAACGTCCTGACCCCGGTGTTCGGCACGTTCCTGCTCCGGCAGGCGTTCCGCGGCGTACCGATGGAGCTGGAGGAGGCGGCCAAGCTCGACGGCGCGTCCACCTTCGGCACGTTCTGGCGGATCATGCTGCCGCAGGTGAAGCCGGCCCTGGCCGCGGTCGGTGCGCTGACCTTCATGGGCTCGTGGAACGACCTGTTCGGTCCGCTGATCTTCCTCAACTCGACACGGTTGCAGACGATGCCGATCGCGCTCGCACTGTTCAAGGGTGAGTACTTCACCCAGACCAACCTGATGATGGCGGCCGCCACGCTGACGATCCTGCCGCCGCTGATTCTCTTCCTAGTCGCCCAGAAGTACTTCGTCCAGGGCATCACGATGTCCGGCCTGAAAGGATAGGTGTACGCCGATATGCGGATCACCCGGATCGAATCGATCATCCTGCTCGACAAGCTGCACATCATCAAGATCCACACCGACGAGGACCTGGTCGGCATCGGCGAGGTCAGCCCGATGAACGCCCACGTCACCCACAGCGTGGTCGAGCAGGCGCTGGCACCGCTGCTCGTCGGCGAGGAGGCCACGGACATCGAGCGGCTGTGGCGCCGCCTCTACACCAAGCCGTACAAGCTCGGCCCCGGCGGAGCCCAGCTGAACGCGATCGCCGGTATCGACATCGCGCTGTGGGACCTGCTCGGCAAGGCGGCCGGACTGCCTACCTACAAACTGCTCGGCGGCAAGTACCGCCAGAGCGCCAAGGTCTACGCCAGCTCGATGGCCCGCGGAATGACCCCGCAGCAGGAGGCCGAGCGCGCGCAGTCCTTCCAGGAGAAGGGCTTCCACGGCTACAAGATCCACTCGTCCACGCCGTGGATGCACGACGACGGCTTCGACCAGACCATCGCGACCGTGAAGGCGGTGCGCGAGCTGGTCGGGGACGACTTCCCGATCCTGGTCGACGTCAACAACGCCTACTACGAACACACCGCGATCAAACTCGCCCACGCACTGGAGGACCTGGGCGTCTGGCACTTCGAGGAACCACTCGCCGCGCACGACTACGCGGCGTACGGACGACTGGCCGACGCGGTCGACATCCCGATCGCGGCGGGGGAGCAGGAGTACACCACCTGGCAGTTCCGGGACCTGATCATGGAGGGCCGGGTCGACATCCTGCAGCCGGACGTCATCAAGTGTGGCGGCATCACCGAGTTCAAGAAGATCGCCGTCCTGGCCGACACCTTCACCAAGCCGATCACCGTGCACAACACCCAGCAGACGATCGGTACGTCGGCCCACGCGCACCTGTGGGTGAGTACGCCGTCCTGCGTCTACCCGCAGGAGTACAACATCGAGCACAACCCGATCCTCGACGACGTGCCGATCTGGCAGAACCCGCTCGTCCCGGTGAACGGGGAGATCACGCCCTGGGAGCTCCCCGGGCTGGGCGTCGAACTGGACGAGGACGCCGTCGCGAAGCTGCGCACCAACTGAGCACTGGACCACCTGGCGCGTCCCTGCGCGCCTTCAACCCTGAAAGAACGGGAACGACCATGACACAGAACATCTCCCGGAGGTCGGTGCTCCGAGGCCTCGGCCTGGCCGGTGGCGCGGCCGCGTTCGGCCTGCCGCTCGCGGCCTGCGGCGACAACGGTGCCGGCGGCGGAGGCGGGGGTGGCGGCAACGCCTCCTTCATGACCTGGGACACCACCAGCGGTACGCCGCTCTACACGGTCGCGGAGAACTGGGCCAAGAGCGCCGGCAAGACGGTCGACATCCAGTCGGTGCCCGGCGACGACTACGACACCAAGCTGCGCACGGTGATGTCGTCCGGTGCGGCGCCGACGGTGATCCGGATCAACGACGACTACGTCCGCGGGTACTACGCCGAAGGATCGCTGCTCGACCTGCGGCCGTACCTGGAGAAGGACGGGATCAAGCCGGACGACTACTTCTCGGTCGCCTACAACTTCGCCAAGCAGCCGGACGGTGGCCACGGCGCCTGGCCGATCATGACCAACCCCGGCGTTCTGTACTGCAACACCGACGCGTTCGCCGAGGCCGGTGTCGAGCTGCCGCCGAAGGACTGGGCCAAGAGCGGCTGGACCTGGGACGACTTCCTCGATGCGGCGAAGAAGCTGACCAAGCCGAACAAGGAGCGGTACGGCGCTCTGGTCTTCCCCGACACCTCGCTGGAGACCGTATGGCCGGTCAGCAACGGCGGCGACGGCATCTACTCCAAGGACGCCACCCGGTTCACGCTGGCCGAGCCGCAGGGTGCGGAGGCGATCCAGTGGTGCGCCGACCTGGCCCTCGTGCACAAGGTCCACCCGGACTTCGCCACCATCACGGCCGGCCGGCAGACTCCGAACTGGGCGCTGTCCCAGCTCGGCACCGGCAAGGTGGCGATGCTGCTCTCGCTGACCAGCGGGATCCCGTACCTGCGCAGTAACGCGAAGGTGAAGTGGGACATCTTCCCGACGCCGATGAAGGTCAACCGGACGACGGTGAACACGCTGACCGTGCTGGCGATCCCGAAGGCCTCGAAGGACCCCGACACGGCCTGGGACTTCCTCAAGTACTGCGTCGGCACCGACGCGTCGAAGCTGCTGGCCCAGTCGCGCGGCTTCATGCCGGTCAGCAAGAGCTCGTCCGCGCTGTTCGTCCCTGACGACAAGGGTCCGGCGAACCTCGCGCTGGTCACCCAGGCGCTGGACAACGCGGTGAACGAGAACTTCAGCCGCTACATCGAGCGGGCCAGGACCATCTACCGCCCGGTGCTCGACGACGTCTGGAGCGGCAAGAAGACCGCCGAGGCGGCACTGGGCAGCGTCAAACAGAAGGTCGAAGACGTACTCGCGGGCAAGGGGTGACGATGAAGATCAAGGAGATCAGCGTCGAGATCGTGTCGGAGCCGAAGGCTCACGCGGTCCGCGACGCGATCCAGTTGCTCGACCGTAACGGCCGGGTCCAGGTGCGGATCGACACCGACGAAGGTGTGAGTGGCGTCAGTACGACGTACTTCGGCCGGGTCGCCAGTTCACCGGCGGTGCTGGCGAAGATCATCACCGAGCAGCTGGCTCCGGAGATCGTCGGCGAGGATCCCGCGCTGATCCGCGGGATCCGGCAGCGGCTGCAGACGCTCACCGACTACCAGGGCACCGCCGGGTTGTCGTCGTACGGGATCTCCGCGATCGATCTGGCCTTGTGGGATCTGCTCGGCAAGTCGCTCGACGTACCGGTCTGGAAGCTGCTCGGTGCGCAGCGGATGGCGATCCCGACGTACGCGATGGTGGGCTGGCTCGAGCTGGACGTCGCGGGCCTGGAGACCGTGTCGGCCAAGGCGATGGAGCAGGGCTTCCGGGGCGTGAAGATGAAGGTCGGGGGTGGTCCGCTCAGCGAGGACCTCAGCCGGATCAAGGCGGTCCGGGGTGTGATCGGGCCGGACGCGCCGCTGATGGTCGACGCGAATCAGGCCTTCGGGTACTCCGAGGCCTTGAGTCGGGGGCGTGCGTACGAGGAGCTCGGGTGCCGGTGGTTCGAGGAGCCGTTGCCGGCTGCCGACACCGAGAGCCACGTGCGGCTGGCGGACAAGCTGGACATCCCGATCGCGACGGGGGAGAACAGGTACGGTCAGCCGGCCTTCCGGGATCTGATCGCACGCGGCGGGGTCGGCGTCGTACAACCGGATCTGCGCCGGGCCGGTGGGCTGACCGACTGTCTGGAGATCGGGTTGATGGCGGCTGGGTTCGGGGTGCCGTACGCCTCGCACGGGGGAGGTGCACACATTCACGTGCTCGCTGCACTGCCGAACACGATCTATGTGGAGAGTGGTCTGCTGCCGGCCGACGGGAGGGTCGAACTGGTGGACGGCTGCTATCCACTGCCCACGGGACCCGGTCTGTCGTCCTGGAACGACTGACGGAGAACTGCGCCTACCGGAATTGGCAACTGGCGGTGAATTTCTTACCAGGCCCTTGTCGTGTTACTCGCGAGTCGGTAAAAGTGACGTTGAGTGCTTCTGTCGCCACCCCTCGTACAGACAAGGCGGTCCGCCCCCATGAAGTCCATCGCCAGTTTGCTCTCCGCCGCGGCGCTCGGTGCCGCCATGCTCCTCAGTCCGGGCGTCGCACATGCCGCGGCACCGAACTACGTCGCCCTGGGTGACTCATACGCCTCGGGTGTCGGGACCCGCACCTATATCTCCGGCAGCGGGTCCTGCCAGCGCTCGACCAAGGCGTACGCCTACATCGACGCGGGCCGGATCGGCGCGAACCTGACCTTCGTGGCCTGCTCCGGCGCGCGGGTCGCCGACGTCACCGCGAACCAGCTGCCGTCGGTGACCAGCTCGACCAACATCGTCTCGGTGCAGGTCGGCGGGAACGACGCCGGCTTCTCGTCGGTCATCACCGAGTGCGCGAAGCCGTCCTGGCTCGGTGACTGCACCACCGCGGTCGCCAACGCGCAGGCGATCATCAACAACACGCTGCCGGGCCGGCTGACCGGGCTGTACGGATCGATCCGGAGCCGGGCGTCGTCGGCACGGGTCGTCGTGGTCGGCTATCCCCGGCTGTTCAACGGCACCGACTGCAACGCCGGCACGTTCTTCAGCCCGGACGAGATGACCCGGCTGAACGCGACCGCCGACCTGCTGAACTCGAAGGTCGCCGCCGCGGCGAGCGCCGCCGGGTTCAGCTTCGTCAACCCGACCTCGGCCTTCATCGGCCACGCCGTCTGCGGCAGCCCGGAGTGGATCAACGGTCTGTCGAACCCGGTCAGCGAGTCCTACCACCCGAACGTCACCGGCCAGGCCAACTTCGCGAACCTGGTCGAGCCCGCCCTCGGCTGACATTTCGGCTCGAAGCCGCCCCCGCCGACACGGCTGGGGGCGGTTTTGCGCATTGATAGTGCGCGATCGGGCGGTTCGTGGTGTCATGCAGGGGTGGCGCGGAGGTCTGTCGAGTGGCTACTGGCGGCCAGGATGCAGGCCAACAGCCTTGCGCGTTCGGTGGACGAGGCCGGCCCCGGAGGGGTGGCCGACGTCGTCAACCGGACGGGGGGACTTCAGGCCCAGGCCTGGCGAGGTGCCGCGTACGCCGTCCGAGCCCGATCCACGGCAACCACTTTCGCCGACGTCACCCATGCCCAGGAAGTCGATCGGACCGTCGTCCGCGGCTGGTTCATGCGCGGCACCCTGCAACTCGTCACGGTCGAGGACGCCGGCTCCCTCCTCGGCCTGCTCGGCGCGAAACTGATCAAGGACACTGCGCGCAGGTACGGCGAACTGGGTCTGACGGAGTCGATCCGGGCCGAAGCCGCCGACCGCCTCGAGGCGCATCTGCTCGACCACGGCCCCTGCAACCGCGCCGAGTTGGCCGACCTGCTCGTGCGGCACGGCCTGATCGATGAGCCCAAGGGCCAGGCGGTCTATGCACTCATCCGGCACACCGGTCTGCTCGGTCGACTGTGTTACGGACCCGGCCACGACACGTGGGTCGCGGTCAGCGACTGGCTGGGCAAGCCGCTCGTGCAGGAGGGTGACGTCGGAGCTCTAGCTCACAGGTATTTGACCGCGTACGGCCCTGCGACCGTGCGCGACTTCGCGACCTGGTCAGGACTTCCGGTGCCACTCGCCCGCCGCGCGCTGCAGGCCGCAGCGACCCTGTCCTTCGAGGTCGACGGCGAGGAGTTGGTGGCCGTCGACGACCTGCCGGGCTGCTCGGACCTGCGAATGCTGGGGGAGTTCGACGCCTACCTGCTCGGTTACCAGGACCGGCGCTACGCACTGGCCGAGGAGTTCCGGACGCGGATCCATCCGGGCGGTGGCATGCTCCGACCGGCGATCGTCCAGGGCGGCCGGGTGGTGGGCTCGTGGCAGCACGCCGACCGGGCCTACGAGCTGTTCGGTGCAGAACCTGCCGGGCTGCAGGAGGAGTTGGCGGACCTCGTCCGGTTCGCCGGTTGATCGTATATGCCTCATCGGGTATATATGGAGTCATGACCGAGACGCTGAGTACGGAGAACGGCCGGACGGTCCTGCGGATGCGGCGGGAGCTGCGGCATCCGGCGGAGAAGGTCTGGCGGGCGATCACCGAGCCGAGCCAGCTCGCCGGCTGGTTCCCGGCTACGGTCGAGTTCGATCTGCGGCTGGACGGGCCTGTCACCTTCACGTTCGAGGAGGACCCCGGCGCACCCGTGGACGAGCAGTCCACCGGCGTCATCCGCGCGTACGACCCGCCGCGGCTGCTCGAATACACCTGGGGTGTCGAGGTGCTGCGGTGGGAGCTGGAGCCCTCGCCGGACGGGTGCACGCTGCACCTCACCGCGACGTACGACGATCGCCCGGGGTCCGCGAGCTTCTCCGGTGGCTGGACGCTGTGTTTCGACGCGCTTGTCCGTGTCCTGGGTGGATCGGTGCCCGAGCGGGACTACGCCGTACTGCATGAGCACTTCGTGAAGGTGTACGGGCTGGACCAGGGTGTCGTGACCGACGACGGGGGAGTGCGGTTCGAGCGGCAGTTGGTGAAGCCCAAGGAGAAGGTGTGGGAGCTGCTGGCCGGCGCGGAGACAGCTGCCGTGGGAAGCGTGCCGCCGGCCGGGTTCGTTGCCAAGGGCATCGACCCGGGATCGGCCACCGAGGTGACAGCGGCCGAGCGGCTCACCTACACGTGGTCGCAGGGTGACGTCACCTGGGCGCTGCGGGACGGCAACGGCGGAGCCCGCCTGGTGTTGACCCAGACCGGCCCCGCCGCCGACTACCTAGACGCTTGGCACGATCTGATCGAGGCCTTGGCTGCCGAACTGGTCCGCTGACGCACGCACGTACTCGCGGAGGTGTTCCGCGGTGAGCGTCGGGCTGCTTTCGACGAGGTCGGCCGGGGTGCCGGTGAAGACGACGCGACCGCCGTCGTGACCCGCCCCCGGGCCGACGTCGACCAGCCAGTCGGCGTGGGCCATCACCGCCTGGTGATGCTCGATGACGATCACCGTGTTGCCGTGGTCAACGAGTGTGTCCAGCATGCTGAGCAGCTGATCGACATCGGCCAGGTGCAGTCCGGTGGTGGGCTCGTCCAGGATGTAGATCGATCCGGTCCTGCCCATGTTGATCGCCAGTTTCAGCCGCTGGCGCTCGCCACCTGACAGCGTGGTGAGCGGCTGACCGAGCCCGATGTAGCCGAGCCCGACGGTCGACAGCCGATCGAGGATCGTTCGGGCCGTCCCCTTCGGGAAGAACTCGCGTGCCTCTGTCACCGTCATCCGCAGGACCTCGCTGATGTTCTTCCCACGCAGACGATAGGCGAGAACCTCGGCCGTGAAACGGGCACCGTTGCAGTCCTCACACACCGACGCGACCTCGGCCATCATGGCCAGATCGGTGTAGACGAGACCGATGCCCTTGCAGGTCGGGCAGGCGCCGACGGAGTTCGCACTGAACAGCCCTGGCTTGACCTTGTTCGCCTTCGCGAACTCGGTCCGGATCGGATCAAGCAGCCCGGTGTAGGTCGCCGGGTTGCTCCGCTTCGACCCGCGGATCGGCTCCTGCCCGGCGATGATCACCCCGTCCCGGCCGGCCAGCGAACCGTGGATCAACGAGCTCTTCCCAGACCCGGCCACCCCGGTGATGACAGTAAGGACACCGGTAGGGATGTCGACGCTCACGTCCTGCAGGTTGTACAGGTTCGCATTCTCGATCACGAGCTTGCCGGTGGGACGCCGTACGTCGTCGCGCAGGCTGACGCGGTGATCGAGGTAGCGGCCGGTGAGTGTGCCGGACTTCTTCAGGCCGGCGAGATCACCGGCGTAGCAGAGCCGGCCGCCGGCCAGACCCGCTCCGGGACCGAGGTCGACGACGTGATCGGCAATCCGGATCGTCTCCGGCTTGTGCTCGACGACCAGGACGGTGTTGCCCTTGTCCCGCAGCTGCAGCAGCAGGTCGTTCATCTGCTGGATGTCGTGCGGATGGAGACCGACGGTCGGCTCGTCGAAGACGTACGTGACATCGCTCAGACTCGAGCCGAGGTGACGGACCAGCTTGACCCGCTGCGCCTCACCGCCGGACAGCGTCGACGACTCGCGATCGAGACTGAGGTAGCCGAGACCGATCGTGACGAACGAGTCGAGCGTCTGCCGGAGACCCTCGAGCATCGGCCCGACACCCGGATGGTTGATCCCGGCAACGAACTCGGCGAGATCGCTGATCTGCATGCCCGAGCACTCGCCGATGGTCCGGCCGTCCACGGTCGTGGTCCGGGCCGCCTCGTTCAGCCGGACGCCGTGACAGGCCGCACAGGTGGTTTGGTGGATCGCGCGCTCGGCGAAGGCGCGGGCGTGACTCTGCAACGACTGCGGATCCTTGCCGAGGTACTGCCGCTTGATCTTGCTGACCAGCCCCTCGAAGGTCAGGTTGCTCTTGCCGACCTTGATCTTCATCGGCTCCTGGTAGAGGAACTGCTGCCACTTGTCGGCCGGGTACTCCTTGAGCGGCAGATCCGGATCGAAGAGCCCGGACGTCGCGGTCAACTGCCAGTACCAGGTGTCGACTGCGTACCCGGGCGCCTTGATCGCGCCCTGGTTCAGGCTCTTGTCCCGGTCGACCAGCTCGTCGAGGTCGAACTCGGTCGTCCGCCCGAGCCCCTCGCACTGCGGGCACATCCCCTCGGCCCGGTTGAAGCTGAAGAACGAGGGCCCTCCGACGTACGGCGTACCTGCCCGGCTGAACAGGACCCGGAGCATGGTGTGGGCATCGGTCGCGGTGCCGACGGTGGACCGGGCGTTGGCACCGATCCGTTCCTGGTTGACGATGATCGCGGCGGACAGGTTCTGGAGTGCGTCCACGTCGGGCCGGCCGAGGCTCGGCATGAAGTTCTGGACGAAGGCGGTGTAGGTCTCGTTGATCAGTCGCTGCGATTCGGCGGCGATCGTGTCGAAGACGAGGGACGACTTACCGGAACCGGAGACGCCGGTGAAGACGGTGAGCCGGCGCTTCGCGATGTCGAGGGAGACGCCACTGAGGTTGTTCTCGCGGGCGCCGCGGACCTGGATGAAATCGTGACTGTCGGCGGCAAGCATCCTTCAATTTTCTCATTGAAGCGCCAGTACAAACTTTGCCGCGACGGCCCCGACTGACGAGCCGGGCTCAAGTTTATACGTCGGGCGAAAGGTTTTTGGTCCGCCGGCCGACGTCGTCCAGGAGGTCCTGGAGCTGGACGGCGAGCTGCTCGCGGCCGCTGGGGGAGAGCGAGTCGACCAGCTCGGCCTCGCGGGTCAGCACCTGGTCGACGGTGCGCTCGATCAGGTCGTGACCGGTCGGCGTGAGGGTGACGACCACCGCGCGGGTGCCGTCGCCGGCCGTCCGGCGGGTCACCAGGCCGGACTCCTCGGCGCGGGCGACCCGCTGCGAGATCGCTCCGGCGGTCACGAGCGTACGGCGGCTCAGCTCGCGCGTACTCAACTCGTACGGCGTCCCCGCCCGGCGCAGCACGCTGAGCAGATCCAGCGTGGCCGGGTCGATGCCGAGATCGGTGAGCAACCGCCGCCGGTCGTCGGCGAACAGCTTGGCCAGCCGCCACAGGGGAGTGACGATCTCGATCGAGTCGGTCGGTGTCCCGGGCCGCTCCCGCTGCCAGGCTCGGGCGATCTCCCGGGCGGGATAGGGGCTCGGGGAATCAAGAGGGTAGGAGTCGGCCACGGAGACCATGGTACGTTTAGGTCTAAACCTTTAGGTCTAAACGTGAGGACTTCGAGCATGACGCGACTGGTTGTGGTGACTGGGGGAGCGACCGGGATCGGGCGGGCGACGGCCGAGCGGTTCCGTGCGGACGGCGACGAGGTGGTGATCACCGGCCGCCGGGAGGATGTGCTGGCCAAGACCGCGGCCGACCTGGGAGCCAGGGGAGTGGTGTGCGACGCGACCGACCCGGAGCAGGTGGAACGACTGCTCGGCGAGTTGCCGGACCAGGTCGACGTACTGGTCAACAACGCCGGCGGCAATACCGACTTCGGCCGGCCGGACGGTGGGCTGGCGCAGGTGAAGGCGAACTGGATCGCCAACCTCGAAGCCAACCTGATCAGTGCGGTGCTCACCACGACCGCACTCGCACCGCGACTCACCACCGCGGTCGTGCACCTGGGCTCGATCGCGGGCGCCCGCGGACCGGGTTCGTACGGCGCTTCCAAGGCAGGACTGGCGTTGTGGAACCAGGACCTCGCCGCTGAGCTCGGTCCACGCGGGATCACCTCGAACGTCGTCGCCCCCGGCTTCACGGCCGAGACGGAGTTCTTCCAGGGCAGGCTTACCCCGCAACGCCGAGAGACGTTGCTCGCGGCAACGATGACGAAGCGGGAGGGGCAGGTGGAAGACATCGCCGAAACCATCTACTTCCTGGCGTCCCCGGCCGCCCGCCACCTCACTGGCCAGGTCCTGCACGTGAACGGCGGCGCCCTCGCGACTCGGTGAATTCCTGACAACGTCGCCAGATGTTTCAATGGGCGGCATGCGTGCCACCGTCAAAGACGTCGCCAAGCTGGCCGGGGTGTCCCCGAAGACGGTGTCGAATGTGATCAACGGGGTCGTGTTCGTCCGCCCGGAGACCCGTGCGCGGGTCGAGAGTGCGCTGGCCGAGCTCGACTACGTGCCGAACATGAGCGCCCGCGGCCTGCGCAACGGGCGGTCCGGCATGATCGCGCTCGCGTTGCCCGACCTGCTCCGGCCGTACTCCGCGGAGATCGTCCACCTGGTCGTCGAGCTCGCTCACGAGCGGGGCTGGGCTGTGCAGATCGAGCAGACCGCGGCCGAGCCGAAGCGTGAGTTCGAGCTGCTCTCGAAGGCCCGCGCGTACCTGGTCGACGGCCTGATCCTGAACCCGGTCAACCTGGACGACAGCGCGGTCATGTCCGCCGGACCGCTCCCGCCGGTCGTCCTGATCGGCGACGTCGACCAGGACCTCGTCAGCCAGGTCGCGATCGACAACGTCGCGGCCGCGCGGGACATGACGAAGTACCTGCTCGACCGTGGCTGCCGCCGGATCGCAGCCGTCGGTACGCCGGAAGTCCCGCGCGGATCGAGTGGCGCCGGCGTCCTGGCCGGCTCTGCCGAAGGCCCGGGTACGGCGGCCTCCCGGTTGCGGACGAGTGGATACCGGCAGGCCCTCGAGGAGGCCGGCGTAGCGGTCGATCCGGTGCTCGAGATCGGGCTGGACCGGTGGCGGCCGGAGGGCGCGGCGACGGTGGTGGGGAAGTATCTGGCCGAGCACGAGTTGCCGGACGCGTTCTTCTGTTTCACCGACTCGCTCGCCTCGGGCACGATCTCGGCGTTGTGGAACGCGGGCATCGCCGTACCGCAGCAGACCCTGGTCGCGGGGTTCGACAACGTGCTCGAGAGCCAGTTCATGATCCCGCCGCTGACGACCGTCGACTTCGACCGCCGCGCGTTCGTCGCGGCCGCACTCGACCTGCTCGGCGAGCGGATGTCCGACCAGAACACGGCGCCACGCCGCGTGATGATCCCACACCGGATCGTCGAACGCGCCAGTACCGCACGCTGACGGATACGTTTCCACAAAAACACACACAGGAGTCTTGTCGTCACGTTCTAACGATGTAATGATCGGTCCCGCCCTGCGAAGGAGACCGTATGAGAGACAAGATCTCCCGGCGCAGGCTGCTCACCGGAGCAGCCGCGCTCGCTGGTGGCGGGATGCTGTTCGGCTGTGCGCCAGGTGCGTCGCGGTCGACGGCGGAGCTCAGCTACTGGCACCTGATGACCGGTGGAGACGGCATCGTGATGGCCGGCCTGGTGGACGCCGTCAACGCCGCGAACCTCGGGTTCCAAGCGACCCAGACCGTGCTGGCCTGGGGAGCGCCGTACTACACCAAGCTGGCGATGGCCTCGGCCGGCGG
Organism: Kribbella sp. NPDC051952; assembly: GCF_040680855.1. Classification (NCBI taxonomy): domain Bacteria; kingdom Bacillati; phylum Actinomycetota; class Actinomycetes; order Propionibacteriales; family Kribbellaceae; genus Kribbella; species Kribbella sp. NPDC051952. Next base: position 174,416 of record NZ_JBFAXQ010000002.1, on the reverse strand, counting down.
CCGCGCTCCGGATGTCGCGATCATGCACGCGTCCCGGATCGCCGGGTACGCGCCCGGCGGCCTGCTCGAGCCCTGGGACCTCGACCTGCTCGAAGAGGTCGGTCTGCGCGAGAGCGACTTCCCGCCGCTGGTGTGGCAGAAGGGGATGTACGACGGCAAGCTCTACTCGATCGCCCTCGACTCGCACCCGTTCGTCCTCTACTACAACACCGAGCACGCGACCAAGGCCGGTGTGACGGACGCGCTGCACTCGATGAAGAGCCCCGAGGCCTTCACCGAGGTCGCGACCAAGCTGCAGAAGGTCACCGGCAAGCACGGTCTCTCGTACGGGTACCTCGGTGACGGCTCGCAGATGTGGCGCCTCTTCTACACGTTCTACCGGCAGCTCGGCGCGGAGATGAAGCTCGTTCCGGGGCAGCAGGCCCAGGTGGACGAGGCTGCCGGGGTGAAGGCGCTCACCTTCGTCCAGTCGTTGCTCGACGACAAGATCGCCAGCAAGGCGGGCGACGGTGGTACGGCGACCAGCGAGTTCCTGCATGGCGAGAGTGGGATGTTCTTCGGTGGGGTGTGGGAGCTGCCGGTGCTGAAGGCCGCCAAGATGCCGGTCGACGCGCTGCCGATTCCACCGTTGTTCGGGACCCAGGCGGCGTACGCCGATTCGCACACGTTCGTGCTGCCGCGGCAGTCGAAGGTGTCGCCGGAGCGGCGCAAGCACGTGTACACGATGGTCGCGGAGATCCTGAAGCGGTCGGTGAAGTGGGCCGACGGTGGTGGCCACATTCCGGCGTACCAGCCGGTGGTGAAGAGCGCCGAGTACCAGGCGCTGAAGCCGCAGTCGAACTACGCGGAGATTCCGGCGTACGTGAACTACGACCCGGACGTGTGGTTCTCCGGCGCGGGGAGCGACTTCCAGAACTACTTCGCGGAGAACGTGCAGAACGTGTACCTGGGCAGCGGGGATCCGGCCGCGGGGTTCGAAGGCTTCGTCAAGCGGCTGAACGTACTGCTCGACCGTCCGCAGCCCGTGTGAGAGGAGGGCCCAAATGTCGACCGCCACTGATACTGGCACTGACACTCCAGCGGCGACCGGGCAGGTTGCCGCTGAGGGTAAGGAGAAGGCCCGGCGTGGGGAGAACCTCACCGGGTGGGCCTTCGCGGCGCCGTTCGCCGTACTGTTCGTGCTCTTCCTGATAGTGCCGGCGCTGTACGGCCTCTACCTGAGTTTCACCGGTGAGACGCTGACCGGGTCCGGCAGTGGTCTGCTCGGGTTCGCCAACTACGGCGATGCCTTGCGGGACCCGGACATGTGGAAGTCGCTAGGGAACACGATCTGGTTCACGGTGCTCAGCACGGTCCCACTCGTCGTACTGTCGCTGGCGTTCGCGATCCTGGTGAATCTCGGACTGCCCGGCCGGTGGTTGTGGCGGCTGTCGTTCTTCCTGCCGTACCTGCTCGCCTCGACCGTCGTGGTGATGTTCTGGAGCTGGATGTACAACCCGAAGATCGGCTTGATCAACGGCGTACTCGCGGACTTCGGCATCGGACCCGTCGCCTGGTTGCAGGACCCGAAGGTGGCGATGATCTCGGTCGTGATCACCACGCTGTGGTGGACGATCGGCTTCAATTTCCTGCTCTATCTGGCCGCGTTGCAGAACATCCCCGAGCAGCAGTTCGAGGCGGCTGCGATCGACGGCGCCGGCAAGTGGCGGCAGTTGTTCTCGATCGTGATCCCGCAACTGGCACCGACCACCGCACTGATTCTGACGTTGCAGGTCCTGGCGTCGCTGAAGGTGTTCGACCAGATCTACATGCTGACCAACGGCGGTCCGGCCGGATCGACCCGCTCGATCGTGCAGTACATCTACGAGTCCGGCTTCACCGGCTACCGGTTCGGATTCTCGTCGGCCGTCTCGTACCTGTTCTTCGCGATCATCGTGCTGGTGTCGCTCGCGCAGTTCAAGCTGATCAACCGCAGGAGTGCCGCATGAGCACCTACACCCTGAGCCGCGGGATCAAACCCAGGATGAGACAAGGTCACAAGCCTGGCGAAAACCCGTGGAGCGTGTCCAGAATGGCCGCGCTGCTCGTGCTTGCGGTCCTGGCCGTAACCTGGCTGGTACCGTTCGCTTGGGCCGTGCTGACGTCGTTGAAGAGTGAGGCCGACGCCGGTGCGTCGACGGTCAGCCTGAACCCGCCGGACGGGCTGAGCTTCGATGCCTATCGGAAGGTTCTGTCAGCCGGTGACATTCCTGCGTGGGCTTGGAATAGTTTGCTCACTTCTGTCGCTATCACGCTCATCACCGTGGCGACCTCGGCGCTCGCCGGATACGCGTTCTCGCGGGTGAAGTTCGCCGGGAAACGATGGCTGTACGCCGCGATCATCGCGGCCATCATCATCCCGCCGCAGTTGCTGATCGTGCCGTTGTTCCGGCAGATGCTCGCGTTCAATCTCGTCGACACCTACTGGGGCATCATCCTGCCGCAGGCATTCGCGCCGGCGATGGTGCTGATTCTCAAACGTTTTTTCGATCAGATCCCGGTTGAGCTGGAGGATGCGGCCCGCGTCGACGGCGCGAACCGGTTGCGGGTGTTCTGGTCGATCGTGCTGCCGTTGTCGCGGCCGATCCTCGCAGCGGTGGCGATTTTCGTGTTCATCGGTGCCTGGAACAACTTCCTCTGGCCGTTCATTGTGACCACCGATGCGGACCTGATGACGTTGCCGGTCGGGCTGCAGACGGTCAAGAGTGCTTATGGGCTGCAGTACGCGCAGAACATGGCGTCGGCAATCCTGGCCGCGCTACCACTGGTCGTCGTCTTCTTGTTCTTCCAGCGCCAGATCATCAAGGGGATTGCTACCACCGGCTTCGGTGGTCAGTAAAACGCCTTGTAGGCAAACGTGGACAGCGGTTCCGGAGCGCGGGATTCCTGTCACGATCCCTTGAAAACCCCGTCACTCTCAGCGAGGCTTCGGTGATCACTTCCGTGTCGTTTCCGGGTGCGGGAAGGACGGGGGAGTGACGCGGTGCGCCGTCTTGGTAGGCCGCCAACTATCACTCGGGGACAAGAGAAGGGGGAAGTGTGTCAGCGATGACAAAGCTCGCCGAGCAGTGCCGTGATGTGAGGAGTCACGGCAACGCGGGACTCGGCCGGGCTTCGATCCAACCGGCGGTGTGTACCGGCATCCACGAGGTGAACTCGTCGATTCCGTCGGTCCGGCCGCGACGCGTGGCGGTGCTCAGACTGAGCAATGGCATGACCACCACGCTGCGACTCGGCGACGGTGCTGCGGCACCGGAGCGAGGCGCTACCGTGTTCGTCCAGGGTGGCCGAGGCATGGGTGACCAACCTGCCTCAGGTGGGGTCATCCTCGCGTCGAGCAAACCCTAGGAACAGGGCCCTCCCTTAAGGCCTGGTCAGTGACTCGCCGGTCTCAGGTGCCAACGCCCAGCTGAGGCCGGCAAGTCCCTCGAGCGGACCTGCCGCACCATGCAGCCAGCCATGTGAAACCTGCCGACGCACCCGGCAGTGAACCTAGGGCTTCATCGGATCGGTGAACGAGCGGATCTCGATCGGCGAGAATCTCGCCTCCGGCAGCCGGGTCGCGATCTCGAGCGCCCGCTCCGGTGTGCAGTCGACCAGGTAGTAGCCGGCCAGCACTTCCTTGGCCTCGGTGAACGGCCCGTCGGTGACTGCCGCTACCCCGTCGTTCACCCGGACCACCTGCGCGTTCGCGGTGGTCAGTCCGAGGCCGTCGACGTACTCGCCGTTGGCCTTGAGTTCGTCGGTGAGTTTGTGGTGCTGTTCGAGCACCTGGTCGATCCCCTCGGCGTGCAGGGCATCCCACGTCTCGGTGTTCCCGTAGATCAGCAGCATGTATTTCATCGCGCCTCCATTCACCGAGTACGTCGGAACGCCGGTGTCTGTCTCGACACCGGCGTTCAGACTACTTACCAGGTGGCCCCAGCCGGCTCACGAACCGTGGTGTTGATCCGGTTGAACATGTTGGTCAGCGCGATCATCAGCACGATCGCCGACAGTTCCTTCTCGTTGAAGTGCTCGGCCGCGGCGGCCCAGATCTCGTCGGTGACTGCCTCCGGCCGGTCCGCGAGGCGGGTCGCGGCCTCGGCCATCGCGAGCGCGGCCCGCTCGGCGTCGGTGAACAGGGCGGACTCGCGCCAGGCCGCGACCTGATGCAGCCGCTCGTCGGTCTCACCGTTCTTCAGCGCCGACTTGATCCCACCGAACACGCACGGGGAGCAGCCGTTGATCTGGCTGGCCCGCAGGTGCACGAGCTCGAGCGTCGTACCCGAGGCGCCGGACTGGCCGATCGCCTTGTAGATGTTCTGGATGCCCTTGGTGGCGTCCGGCAGGATCGCTGCGGGGTTGGTCATCCGTGCGTTCATGGGAGGTTCTCCAGTACTTGTCGGGTGGTGATTTCACTCCCTTGACGGATGCTGTGCCGCGGATGTGACAGCGGTGTGCAGATCCTTCTCGAGCCGCCTCTCCACCGGTACGGACGGATCCGAATACTGACCCGTCAGGCAGACAGGCCCGCTGTAGTTGAGTTTCTGCAGCGCCGCGAAGACCGCGGACCAGTCCGACAGTCCGTCCTCGGCCTGGACGAAGTACGGCTTCCAGACACCGTCGGTGCGGATGTACTGCACGTTCTTCAGGTTGACGATGCCGAGCCGATCCGCACCGAGCTCAAGCGTCACCGCGGGATGGTCTCCGGCCAATGCGTCGTGCGCCGCGTCCCACACCAACTTGAACTGCTCCGGCAGCCCGTCGAGCAACTGCAGTACGCCGAGAGTCGACGCAACGTACCGCCCGTGATGCGGCTGCACCCCGACCTGCACGTCGTACCGCTCAGTCAGTACGGCGGACTCCTCGAGCATCACCCGGTTGCGCCGTACCGAAGTGGCGTACCCGTCCGATCCGAGCTTGGCCATGATCCGGATCATCGGTACGCCGGCCTCCGCACAGGCGGCGAACACCTGCTCGGACAGGTCACTCGCGACACTGATCGGCTCGACCCCCTCGGCCCGCAACTGCGCGGTGAACTTCGGCAACTCGGCCCCAGCCGTCGCCGACGTCACGTACGCCGTGTCCCGCACCGGAACCTCGACCCCGCCGAACCCGATCCCAGCCACCAACCGCCCGAGCTCGTCACCGGCCAGCCCGGCCCAGGGTTTGGTGAAAACGGACCATAGATAGGACATCAGCGGCCTCCCAGTCCACTCATGGTGATGCCTCGGACGAACCAGCGTTGGGTCAGGAAGAACAGGATGATCAGGGGGACGGTGGTGACGGTGGCAGCCATCAGGAGCAGGTTCCATTGGGTGCCGTTGGTGTCTTGGAAGACCTGCAGGCCGACGGAGGCCGTCCGGGTGGCGTCGCTGTTGGAGATGATCAACGGCCAGAGCAGGTTGTTCCACTGACCGATGAATTTGAAGACAGCCAGGGTCGCGATCGCCGGCACGGCAAGAGGAACGATCACGCGGACGAAGGCCTGCCAGCGGTTCGCGCCGTCGAGCCTGGCGGCTTCCTCGTAGTCGCGGGGGATGCCGAGGAAGAACTGCCGGAGCAGGAAGACGCCGAGTGCGGTGAATGCGTGCGGCAGGATCATTCCCGGCCACGTGTCGATGCCGTGCAGCTTCGCGACCAGCACGAACTGCGGGATCAGCGTGACCTGGGACGGAATCATCAGCGTGGCGAGATAGATCCCGAACAGCCAGGTCCGGCCGGGAAAGTTGAGCCGCGCGAACGCGTACGCCGCCAACGCCGCGGTGACCGTCTCGAGCACGGTCGTGCCGGCCGCGAAGTACACCGTGTTGAGCAGGTACTTCCCGAGCGGGACCAACTCGAACGCGCGGGTGAGGTTCTCCGGGTGCCAGCTACTCGGCCAGAACGACGGCTTCGCGGCCATCGACTCCGCGTCGGACTGGAACGCGACCAGGACCATCATGACCACCGGGATCAGCGTCATCCCCGTCACCAGGAAACAGGCGAAGACGATCAGCTTCCGCTGCAGCACCTTGTTCGTCGTGAGTGGCAGGACCTCAGTTGTCAGGGCCTCAGTTGTCATAGTGCACCAGCCTCCGCTGGAAGAGGAACTGACCGGCGGTGATCACGACGATGAAGGCGAACAACACCAGCGATTGCGCCGCGGCGTACCCCTGGTCGTAGTTCTCGAAGCCGGTCCGGTAGATGTACATGACGAGGGTCGTCGTGCGGGTGCCCGGACCGCCGTTGGTCATGATCAGCGCCTGGTCGAACACCTGGAACGAACCGATGATCGACGTGACGATCACGAAGAACAGGGCCGGCGAGAGCATCGGCAGCGTGACGTTGCGGAAGCTCTGCCATGGGGACGTGCCATCGACGCGAGCTGCTTCGTACAGCTGCTGTGGGATCGCCTGCAAACCGGCCAGGAACACCACCATGCCGAAGCCGAAGCTCTTCCACACGCTCATCAGGATCAGCGCGGGCATCGCCCAGTTGTCCGAGATCAGCCAGGTCGGTCCGTCGATCCCGAACCACCCGAGTACGACGTTCACCAGGCCGTCGTGCGGGATGTACAGCCAGATCCAGACGAACGCGACCGCCACCGTGATCGTTGCGTAAGGCAACAACAGCAGCGACCGGAAGACGGCGACCCGGCGCAGTCCCTGATTCAGCAGCAAGGCCAGCGCCAGGCTCACCGCGATCGTGAGCGGCACGCTGACGAAGGTGAAGTACGCCGTGTTGCCGAGCGCGGACCAGAACGTCGGATCCGGTCCCAGGCGGGCGAAGTTGCGGAGTCCGGCCCAGCGCGGCGGGCTGAACAGGTTCCAGTCCAGCAGCGAGATGACACCCGCCGCGACGACCGGTCCGGCGGTGAAGATGAGGAAGCCGATCAGGCTGGGCAGGAGGAACAGCCAGGCGGTCAGCGTCTCGCGGTTCCGCCACCGTGGCGTCGGTTTGGACGCGGGTTGTGGCGGCGCGGCAGTCGGTGGTGCGGTAGCGAGGTCGACGGCCATCGGGTTCACCCCTTCCTGGCGGTGGCTTGGCGGATGTTGTCCTGGTGCTGCCGCATCAGTACGTCGAGACGCGGGGTCAGCCCGGTGATCGCGTCGGCCACGGTCACCTGGCCGAGGAACGACCGGGGGAGATCCTGACCGAGCAACTGCTTGACCTGGTTCCAGTTCGTGGTGACGTCGAACGCGTGACCGCCGGCGAGCTTGCCGGCCAGGATCTGCTGGACGATGCCGAGGTTGTCCGGCGGCGGCTTGAACGCATTGCCTGCACTCAGCCGGGCCGGGTTGTTGCGGCCGGCCTTGGCGTAGATGTCCAGTGCGCCGGTGCTGGTCAGGGTCTTCATCAGCTTCCACGCGAGGTCGAGCTCGGCGCCCTCACGCACCCCCGATGGAATCGCGAAGCTGGAGCCCGATACCCGTGGCGTGCTGCCGGCCGCACCGGCCGGGAACGGAATGACGTCCCAGTCGAACTTGGCCTTGCGGACGTTGACCACCTGCCACGGCCCGTTCTGCATGAAGGCGACGTTGCCCTCCATGAAGTTGGACAGCGAGCTCTCGGTGACCAGGTTCTTGATCGGCGGAGTGACCTTGTCCTTCACGAACAGGTCGATGACGTACTGCAGCGCCTGCATCGCCTCCGGCTCACCGAGGATGCTCCGGGTCGCGGCGTCGTCCATCACGTTGCCGCCCGCGCAGTAGATCCACGAGACCAGGTCGTCGATCGCCGGCGCACAGGTGAAGCCGTACTGCTCACCCGGTTTGGTCAGCTGGATGGCCAGGTCGCGGAACGTTGCCCAGGACATCGGTTCGGTCTTGGACGGGAACTCGATACCTTGCTTCTGCAGCAGGGTCTTGTTGTAGTACATGACCGTCGGCGCGACGTCGAAGCCGATCGCGTAGGTCTTGTTGTTGAAGCTCGAGATCCGCCGGCTGGTGTCGTAGAAGTCGTCGAGGTGGAAGTCCGGGTCGGCCGCGATCAGGTCGTCGAGCGGGCGGTGGGCCCCACGAGCGGCGTACGTCGGGATCAGCGTGCCGTTCAGCGCGGTCACCAGGCCGGCGGTACCGCTGACCAGTTGCAGGTCGAGTTTGGTCGGGTACCCGTTCGACGGGGTCAGAGTCGGGACGGACTTCACCTTGAGCTGTTGCTCGACGTACTTGCTGAAGTCGTTCCAGACCTTCTTCTCCGCGGCACTGCTGGACCACATCGCCCAGGTGGCGGCACCGGCCGGCGGACCGGACGAACAGCCGGCGACAGCCAACCCGAGCCCGGCGAAGCCGGTCATCCCGAGGAAGCCGCGACGGGACAGGACGGTCATGGGGGTTCTCCTCACCGGTAGAGCAGGTCGATCGACTTGGCGCGGATTCGCTCCTCATCGACCTGAACGCCCAATCCAGGGGCGGTGGGGACCGTCGCGACGGCCTTGGTGATGTTCAGCCCCTCGACGTACAGATCGGACAGCAGCTCCGGCCCGTTGAGCTCGGCGGGCAGGGCGAGCTCGAGCTGACTGAACACATGCAACGCGGCGGCGAACGCGACTCCGCAGTCGGTCAGGCCGCTGGCAAGGAGTTCGACGCCGCCCGCGAGCGCGGTCTGGGCGGTCTTCAGGGCATTGCGCAGACCGCCCGATTTGCAGACCTTGACCACGACCAGGTCGGCGGCGTCCAGCCGGATCGCGCGGGCGAGATCCTGGGCGGAGAAGCTGCCTTCGTCGATCGCGATCGGCAGGTCGATCAGTCCGCGTAGCCGCTGCATCGCGAGCGTGTCGGTGCTCGGCACCGGCTGCTCGACACAGTGGATCGTCCGGATGTCCGCCGTACGGTCGAGGAGTTGTTTGAGTGCGCTCGGCCGGTAGGACTGGTTCGCGTCGAGCCACAGCGGCTTGCCGCCGGCGACCTCGGCCACGGCCTGGATCGCCGCGGTGTCCGCGTCCAGGTCGCCCCCGATCTTGACCTTGTACGCCGCATAGTCCGACGACTGGAGCGCGTGTTCGCGAACCGCTTCCGGGTCGCCGACCCCGATGGCCGAGCAGAGCGGGATCTCGTCGTACACCTTGCCGCCGAGCAGAGCGTGCACCGGTACGCCAGCGAGCTTGCCGGCGGCGTCGTGCATTGCGACATCAATGGCGGCGCGGGCGAACGGGAACCCGTTCGAGACCGCGGGGCTGAGTCGTTTGGCGGCGCGCTGGTGGAAGAGCTCGACGTCGAACGGGGTGAGCTCGAGCAGGATCGGCGCAAGGTGCCGCCTGATCACCACCGCCATCGTCTCGGCGGTCTCGTAGCTCCAGCTGGGGAGTGCTCGCTGCTCACCCCAGCCGACGATCCCGTCTTCGGTGGTCAGCTTCACGAACACCACTGCGGCGGCCTGATCCGGCGCGTCACCGGGGGAGCCGACCGCGCCGCTGCCGATCACGAAGCGGCGGGCGAACGGGACCGCGACCGGGAAGACCTCTACCTGGGTGATCCGGGACATGTGCACGTCCTCTCAGGCCGCGATCGACCAGACGGCCGGGTCGACGAAGCTCGGTCCGCGGGTGCCGTCGTCGAGCCACTTCAGGACGTCGGCGAGCACGTACCCGGCGAGCGCGAGGTGACCCTCCGCGGTGTCGCCGGCGATGTGCGGGCTCAGCTGGAGGTTGGACGCTTGCAGGACAGTGGCGTCGAAGGTCGGCGGCTCGGGATCGTAGACGTCGAGGGCGGCGTAGAGGCGCCCGTCGAGCACGTGGTCGAGGAGTGCCTGCTGATCGACGGCCGGGCCGCGGGACGAGTTCACCACGACCGCGCCGTCGGGGACGCGTTCGAGCAGTTCGCGCGTGATCATGCCCTTGGTCTCGGGCACGTTCGGCACGTGGATCGTCAGGAAGGGGCTCTCGACGGCTTCTTCCAGGTTAGTCGTGCGCACGCCGAGGTCGGCCGCCCGGTCGGCGGTCAGATACGGGTCGTAGACGACCACGTCACAACCGAAGGGCTTCAGCAGCGTGATCAGCGCGCGGGCCGTGCTGCTCGCGCCAACGATGCCGACCTTGGCACCGGCGAGCTCATGGCCGCGGATATCAGCCTGCTTCCAGCCGCCCTGCCGGATCGCTCCGTCGAAGCGCGGGAGCCGCCGGGCCAGCGTGAGCATCGAGGCCAGGCAGTACTCGCCGACCGACCAGGCGATCCGTGGTCCAGCCGAGAAGACCGCCACGCCCTGATCGAGGATGCTCGGGTCGATCAGGTTCTTGACCGTGCCGGCCGCATGCGCGACTACCTTCGGCCCGTTGCCGTCGGACCACAGTTCCTTGCCGAGGTGCGGCGTGCCCCAACTGGTCAGGAGTACGTCGGCGCCGGCGGCCAGGTCGGGTACGGCGGCTGGGTCGAGCGCGGGCGGCTTCCCCGGCTGGGCCGGACCGGCGGCGTGCCCGGCGTCCGCCCAGACGACCTCGAAGCGGTCCTCGAGCAGCCGGCGAGTGTCGGCGTCGATCACGTCGGCGGCGCGTTCGGGCGAGAACAAGGCAGCGAGCTTGGGCACCGTGGAAACTCCTTCGGTAGGCATTGCCTTGACGGTAGGCGCTTTCCGTTATGCAGGTCCAAGCCCTATTTCGCATGAACCGATACCGTGCCGGTATGGACTTGTCGCTGCAGCAACTCCGCGGCTTCGTCGCCGTCGCCGAGGAACTCCACTACGGCCGCGCCGCGCAGCGGCTGAACTTGACCCAGCCGCCGCTGACCCGGCAGATCCAGGGCCTGGAGCGAACGCTGAACGTCCGACTCTTCGACCGCACCGGTCGCGGCGTCCGCCTGACCGCGGCCGGCGACGTCTTCCTCGAACACGCCCGTCGCGTCCTCGCCCTCCTGGAGGTCGCCCCCGAGGCGACCCGCCGGGCGGCGGACGGTCAGACCGGAACCCTCCGGATCGCCTTCACCGCGATCGGTGCGTACGCCGTACTCGCTGACTTCCTGACCATGGTCGGGAAACGGACGCCGGCGGTGACGTCGGAGCTCACCGAGTTGGTCAGCCCGGCCCAGTTCGAGGCGCTGGCGAACCTGGAGATCGACATCGGCCTGGTCCGGCCGCCGATCCCGTCGCAGTTCGAGTCCGTGCTGGTGCACTCCGAGGATCTGGTTCTCGCCGTACCCGCCGAGCATCCGCTGGCCACCGGCAGTACCCCGGTCACTCTGGCTGACGCGACCGATGACTACATCGGCTACAGCCCGGAGGGATCGCAGTACCTGCACGACATCTGCGCGGCAATGATCGGGATGGATCGGTACGCCGTCAGCCAGTTGGCTTCCCAGGTTCCGACCATGCTCGCCCTGGTCCGCGCCGGCCTCGGGTGCGCGCTGATCCCGCGCTCGATCAAGGCGATGGGGGTCGAGGGCGTTCGCTACCGGGAGCTCGACGCGGCGGACGCGCACTCGGTGACGCTGCACGCGTGCTGGAGTCCGGACAGTCCCAACCCGGCGCTGCAACGGCTGGCCGAGTCGCTGCGGCAGAACCCGCACCTCGACGCTTGACCTAGAGCAAGCTCTAACTCGTACAGTCGAGGCCATGACCTCACAGCACAAGATCGGCTCGGGTTTCGGGCACGACAGCACCGCGGACGACGTCCTCGCCGGGATCGACCTGACCGGCAAGCTCGCCGTCGTCACCGGTGGATATTCCGGTCTCGGCCTGGAAGCGACGAGGGCGCTGACCAAGGCCGGCGCGCACGTCGTCGTACCGGCGCGACGGCCGGACGCGGCGCGGGAGGCACTGGCCGGGATCTCGGGTGTGGAGATCGACGAGCTGGACCTCGGTGATCTGGACAGTGTGCGGGCGTTCGCGGACCGGTTCCTCGCGTCGGGCCGGTCGATCGACATGATGATCGACAACGCGGCGATCATGGCTTCGCCGGAGACGCGGGTCGGGCCGGGCTGGGAGGCGCAGTTCGCGACCAACCACCTCGGGCACTTCGCGCTGGTGAACCGGCTCTGGCCGGCGATCGCCGCTGATGGCGGCGGCCGGGTCGTATCGGTGTCGTCGACCGGGCACCGACGGTCGGACATCCGCTGGGACGACCTGGAGTTTCGGCAGGGCTACGACAAGTGGGAGGCGTACGGACAGGCCAAGACCGCGAACGTACTGTTCGCCGTCCAACTCGATGCCCTGGGCAAGGACTCGGGGGTCCGCGCGTTCGCGCTGCATCCCGGCGGCATCCTGACCCCGCTGCAGCGGCACCTGCCGCGCGAGGAGATGGTCGGCTTCGGCTGGATCGACGAGGACGGCAAACCGCTGAACCCCGGCTTCAAGTCCCCGGAGCAGGGCGCGGCCACCGAGGTCTGGGCCGCGACGTCGCCACAGCTCGACGGGCTCGGCGGGGTGTTCTGCGAGGACTGCGAGGTGGCCGAGGTGTCCACCGACGACAGCCGGGGCGTGCGGCCGTACGCGATCGACGCGGCGTCGGCGGCGCGGCTGTGGACGGTGTCGGCAGAGCTCACCGGGGTGAACGCCTTCGGGTAAGCTGAACTTCTTGTTTTGAAGGGGTTCTGTGGCTGTTTCTGCTCTTGAGTTCGGCACGATGGTCGATCGGTTGCGCGCGTCCGAGTGTGTGTTCGCCGAGGACGAGGCGGCGCTGATCGTGGACACAGCCCGCGATGCGGCTGAGATCGCGTCGATGGTCGATCGGCGCGTCTCCGGGCTGCCGCTCGAGCACGTCCTCGGGTGGGCGTTGTTCTGCGGGCTGCGGATCGCTGTCGACCCCGGTGTGTTCGTCCCTCGTCGACGGACCGAGTTCCTCGTGGCCGAGGCGCTGGCGGTGACCGCACCGGGGGCCGTCGTACTGGATCTGGGCTGCGGGTCGGGGGCGTTGGGTGCGGCGATCGCGGCCGGGCGGGAGGTGTCGTTGTACGCCGCCGACCTCGAGCCGGCCGCGGTTCGGTGTGCTCGGCGCAATCTGGCCCAGTGGAGTGGGTCGGTGTATCAGGGTGACCTGTTCTCGGCGTTGCCGGATCAGCTTCGCGGGCAGGTCGACGTACTGCTGTCGAATGTGCCGTATGTGCCGACCGACGAGATCCGGTTGTTGCCGCCGGAGGCTCGGCTGCATGAGCCGCACGTGACGTTGGACGGCGGGGCCGACGGTCTCGCCGTACTGCGTCGGGTGGTGGCGGGCGCGTCGGAGTGGCTGACTGATGGCGGTCACTTGTTCGTAGAGATGAGTGAGCAGCAGGCGCCGGTGGCTGCCGCGGTGATGCGAGCGCACGGGTTGAGCACTCGCATCACCTCCGACGACGACCTCGGAGCGACCGTGGTTCGAGGCACGGTCACACCCGGCGTTGAACGTGCAGCAGGTACTCCCGCCGGTTGAGCGGATCGTGGTCGGTGCGCGGGCGCTCCGGAATCGGCCCGGTCACGGGCTGGTAGCGCTCGAACGCCGACTCCAGCACGCCCTCGCCGCGGGTCAGCGCGGGCAACTGCTGCTCGAGCTGGTAGACGGCGGCTGCGGGGATTTCCCCTTCCAGGGTTGACGTTCCCGCAGCCAGCGCCGGGACCTGCGGGATCGCCCGGAGCCTCGCGAGAGCCGCAAGTACGGCGCGTGTCGTGTCGGTCGGGATCTCCAGCTGGAACCGGTGCATCGGCTCGTGCACCGTCGTACCGGCTTGGCGCAAGGCCGTCATCAGGACCAGCGGGGTCAGGAACCGGAAGTCGCCGGCCGTGCTCGACATGCTCTTGTCGAACACGGCGTGGGCGTGACTCTGCCGCGCCGAATAGCCGGAGTGCGTCATCACGACCCGTGCGTCCGGGATCTGCCAGCCGTGGATCGCTTGCTCGAGCGTCTCCCGGACGGTTTCTTCGACGGCCTTCATGAACGCGTACGGCATCGAGCCGAGCTCGACCTCCAGCTCGAACGTGACGCCGGCGTTCACCGGGGCCGGCTCGATCCGGAGCCCGACCGTGGCCAGGAACGGGTTCGCGTCCTTCTTGTTGAACTCGACCGCCTCGCCTGAGCCGTTGACGCGCTCGATGCAGATCGTGGTCGACTCACGGAACTCGACCTCGATCCCGAACTCGGTCGCGAGGGTGGTCTGGATGACCTCCTTCTGCACCTCGCCGTACAGGGAGACCGAGATCTCCTGGCGCAGGTCGTCCTGGCGCAGGTTGATGAGCGGGTCCTGCTCCGAGAGTTGGGCCAGCGCCACGCGGAGGTTGCCCTTGTCCGAACGCTGCTTCGGGGTGACCACCGTCTCCAGGGTGGGCGGGGCGAACATCTCCTGGGTGGTGCGCTCAGTGACTCTTTCGTTCCGCTGATCGCTCAGGCGGTCCCCGATCTGGACCTCGGCCAGGCCCCACAGCTGGGCGATCTGCCCGGCGCGGACCTCGGCGGCCGGGGTTGCCCCGCCGCGCTCGAAGACTCGGAGGGCGGTGACCTTGGCCTCCCCGGCCGTCCCGAACTCCACTCGATCGCGGACTCGCGCGGTGCCGTCGAACATGCGTACGTACGCGATCTTCTCGCCGGCCGGCCCACGTTCCACCTTGAACACCGAACCGTCGAGCGGTCCGTCGGTCGTGGCGGCGCGGGGGAGTAGCTCGCGGATCCCGTCGGTTAGAGCCTCGGTGCCGGCGCCGGTGATGGCCGAGCCGAAGTAGACCGGGTGTACGGCGGCTCTCTCGGTCAGCTCGGCCAGTGTCTTGCCCACCGTGTCGTCGTCGACGGTCTCGCCCTCGACGTACCGCCGCAGCAGCTCGTCGTCATGGTCCGCGAGCACCTCGAGGAGCTCGCCGTACGGACGAGGTTCGAACGCCGCCTCGGGAGTGCCGAGGTGGGTGGCGTCGCCCATCGCGACGATCGCGGGGGAGAGCTTGGCCGCGATCGACGTCAGTACGGTGTCGTCCTGCGCGCCGCGGCGGTCGAGTTTGTTGACGAAGATCAGCGTCGGGATCTTCAGCCGCTGGAGCGTGCGCATCAGGACGCGGGTCTGCGCCTGGACGCCCTCGACGGCCGAGATCACCAGGACCGCGCCGTCGAGCACGCTGAGCGCCCGCTCCACCTCGGCGATGAAGTCCGGGTGGCCGGGAGTGTCGATCAGGTTGACGGTGAGGTCGCCGATCGCGAACGACACGACCGCCGACTTGATGGTGATACCGCGCTGGCGTTCCAGCGCGAGGGAATCGGTCTGGGTGCTGCCGTCGTCGACGCTACCGATCTCGTCGATGACCCCGGCGGTGTAGAGCAGCCGCTCGGTCAGGCTCGTCTTACCGGCGTCGACATGCGCCAGAATCCCTAGGTTCAGTACTTTCACGCAGCTTCATGTCCCTTGAACAGGTGTCAATTCTTTCCGCGACAGACATGAAGCGAGGTCGCATGACAGAACTCCTTGACTAGACACCTGCTGGGTACGCGTTCGAGTACAGCAACCGCCGGGCGCGGCGGCAAACCATTTAGCCGATGGCTACACCGTTCAGCTGATGACGGTGCCGATCCGGGTGCCTGAGCTGATCGCCGAGGCGGCGGACGGCCGGTCGATGTCGAACACGTGGAGGGGAAGGTGGTGGTCGCGGGCCAGGATGAAGGCGGTCTGGTCCATCACGCCGAGGCCGCGGTCGATCACCTCTTGATAGGTGAGGTGGTCGAAACGGCTGGCATCGGGGTGCTTGTTCGGGTCGGCGTCGTACACGCCGTCGGTGCCGTTCTTGGCGACCAGGAGGGCGTCGGCGCCGAGCTCGATCGCGCGCTGGACGGCCGGGTAGTCGGTGGTGGTGAACGGCTGCCCGTTGCCGCTGGCAAGCAGGACGATCGAGCCCTTCTCGAGGTGCCGGAGAGCGCGCAGCCGGATGTACGGCTCGGCCAGGTTGTTGATCGGGACCGCGGTCATCAGGTGGACGTCGGCCTCACCGAGCGCCGTGAGCCGGCCGCGGAGCAGGACCGCGTTGATCACGGTGCCGAGCATGCCGATGTTGTCGGCCTCGACCCGGTCGATACCCCACTCGTCGGACCGGTTGCCACGGAAGACGTTGCCGCCTCCGACGATGACCGCGACCTGGACGCCGGTCGCATGCAGAGAGATCACCTCGTTCGCGAGGTGGGTGAGCCGGTCACTGTCGAAGCCGAAGTCGTTCTGGCCGGCGATTGCCTGTCCGGACAACTTGAGCACGAGCCTGCGGTACATGCCGCTCCATTCGTTCAGCTAGGCGGGTTCAGGCAGGTCTACCACGACTCACCCTGGACGGGCTCGCCTCGCCCACGCAAAGCTTGGCCGGGTGACCGAGTTCAAGGACCAGGACCTGGGTGGGGCGCAGTTCGAGAACGTGAACCTCAGCGAGGCGCGCTTCCACAACATCAACCTCAGTGGTGTCGCGTTCGACAACGTGAATCTGAACGGCGCCACGATTCACGCGGTGATGATCGGTGCCTCGATCAACGGCGACATCCGGGACCTGACGGTGTACGGCGTCGACGTGATTCCACTCGTCGATGCCGAGCTGAACCGGCGTCATCCGGGGCGCGAGAAGATGCGGCCGCGTGACGCCGACGGGTATCGGGAGGCGTGGGAGCTGCTCGAGCGATTGTGGGCCGAGACGGTCGAGAAGGCCCGGGCGCTTCCGCCGGAGTTGCTGCATGAGTCGATCAATGGTGAGTGGTCGTTCATCGAGACGCAGCGCCATCTGGTCTTCGCGACGGATGCCTGGGTACGACGGGCTGTGCTCGGCGATCCGGCTCCGTGGGACCCGCTGGATCTGCCGCATGACGAGATGCCTGACGAACCCGCCGTACCGCGGGATCGCGCCGTACGGCCGTCGTTGGACGAGGTGCTCGCATTGCGCGCCGACCGGATGGCGACCGTACGGACGCTCTTTGCCGAGCTCACGGATGAGCGGTTGAGTGAGCAGACCGTTCCGGTGGCCGAGCCCGGGTATCCGGCGTCGGAGAGCTATCCGGTCCGCGACTGCCTCGGCGCGGTGTTGAGCGAGGAGTGGGAGCACCGGATGTACGCCGAGCGGGATCTCGCCGCGTTGAAGGTCTGAAACTGTCTGCCCGGTGGCCTAGCCTCTGGGCATGGACATGCTGAGCGGGCAAGCGATTCAGGATGCTGGTGTCGAGGATTGGCGGAAGCTTTCGCAATCGCTCCATGGGTGCTTCCTGGTGCAGTCGTTCGCCGACGCGCTGACCTTTGTGACGGCTGTCGGCGAAGCCTGCGCGGCGGTTGGGCGTGAGCCGGATGTGCGACTGACCGGTTCGTTCGTGGAAGTGCGGTTGCTCAGCCCCGACGCGGTGTACCGGCCGAAGGAAGGTCCCGAGGTCGTCGGGCCGAGCGTCACCCAGGCCGACGTCGACCTGGCCCGGCAGCTCAGCGCGATCGCCCAGGCGCAGGGGCTGACCTCCGACCCGGCCTCGATCGCTCAGGTCGAGATCGCCCTGGACACCGCCGACGAGGCCGAGATCGGTCCGTTCTGGGCCGCCGTCCTGACCGGCCTCCCGTTCCAGGGCGTCGACGTCTTCGATCCGAGCGCTCGCCTCCCCAGCCTCTGGTTCCAGGGAACCGACGGGCACGAAACCCCTCGTCAACGCTTCCACCTCGACCTCTGGCTCCCACCTGAGGTAGTGCCGGCCCGCATTGAGGCTGCCCTCGCTGCCGGCGGCACGATCACCGACGACAGCGAAGCCCCAGCCTTCACCGTCCTCGCCGACCCCCAAGGCAACAAAGTCTGCCTCTGCACCTATCTGAACCGCGGAACCGGCTGAACTAGAGGTCGTAGCCGCCAGAGGCTTCCAGTGTCTGCGCGGTGATCCAGGTGCCTTCGGGGGAGAGCAGGAAGGCGATGACTTTGCCGACGTCGTCGGGTTCGCCGATGCGGCCGAGGGCGGTTTGGGCGGCGATGGGCGGGATGAGGTCGGGGTAGCGGGCGAAGGCGTCGTCGCCGAGGCGGGTGCGGGTCACGCCGGGGGCGACGGCGTTGACGCGGATACCGCGGGCGCTGAGTTCCTTCGCGAGGTAGCGGGTGAGCACCACCTGGGCGCCCTTCATGCTGCCGTAGACCGAATAGCCGGGCGACGGGCGGCTGGTGAGGAGGCCGGCTGAGCTCGTGGTGAAGACCACCGATCCGCCGTCCGCGATCAGCGGCAACAGGGTCTGGGTCAGGAAGTACGGACCCTTGAGGTGGACCCGCATCATCTGGTCGAACAGCTCGTCCGTAGTGTCCTCGAACATCACCGGCTGCTGCCCGACACCCGCATTGCTGACCAGGAAGTCGAACGACGTCCGCTCCCACTGCCGCAACACCTCGGTCAGCGCGGTCTTGAACTCGCCGAACGTCTCCACCCGACCGACATCCAGCGGCAGCGCGACCGCCGTACCGCCGTCCTTCTCGATCCGTTCGACCGTCTCCACGGCGCCGTCGCGGTTGCCGCGGTAGGTCAGGATCACCCCGATCCCACGCTTCGCGACCTCGTACGCCGCGCTCTGCCCGATGCCGGAACTCCCGCCAGTGATCACAGCTATTTGCATAATCGTGTCATTCCCTACAGCGTCTTGGATGGGTACCGCTCCAGTAAACGCGTGAGAGCTTGGGACTCGATAGACAATTGCTCGCCATCACTTGCACGATCCTGCTCTAGGGTTGTGACGCACGTTCGCGGCTGGGTGGCGCACCGAACTCGCGCCGGTACTCACGGCTGAACTGCGACGGACTGTCGTACCCCACGGCGTATCCGGCGCTCGTCACGTCCTCACCCAGCCCGACCAGCCGGAGCCGCGCCTCCTGCAACCGGATCTTCTTCTGGAACTGGATCGGCGTCATCGCGGTGACGGTCCGGAAGTGCCGGTGGAAGGCCGACGTACTCATCCGGGCCATCTCGGCCAGCTCCTCGACCCGGAACGGCTCGGTGTAGTGATCCCGGATCCAGCGGATCACGCCGGCGATGTGCGAGAGGCTGCTGTCCGCGAGCCCGATCTCGCGGACCGCTGCTCCCTGCGGGCTGCGGAGCAGGCGCCAGAGGATCTCACGCTGGACAAGTGGCGCGAGAACGCGGGCGTCGTCGGGTTGCTCGACCAGCCTGAGCAGGCGGATGACCGCGTCGATGAGTTCGTACGGCGCTTGGCTGACGGTCAGCCCTTGCACGGACGGGCCGGGAACCTGGCGGTCGGCGGAGTCGAGGAGCAGCGAGGCGATCAGGTCGGGCCGGAGTTCGAGGCCGACGCCGAGGCACGGCTCGGCTCCCGAGGCCTCGACGAAGTGGCCGGTGACCGGCAGGTCGACGGAGACGACGAGGTAGTCGCCGGCGCCGTACTCGAAGACCCGGTCGCCGACCGCCAGCCGCTTGCGGCCCTGCGCGACGAGCGCGAACGTCGGCGTCGCGAGCGTCGACATCGGCGGAGTGGGTGCCTCGACGATCGACAACAACAGGCCGTCGATCGTCTGCTCGCGTCCGGCCGCGGCGACGATCAGCTCCCGCAACTCCGCCAATGCTCGCTCCACGCCTTCAGGCTATGACGAGTCGGACAATCCGGTCGTCCTCGAGGGTGAAGGTGAAGTCGAGGTCGACAGTTCCGCCGGGGAAGTCGCCCTCGAGGTGATGGGTCGCGACGTACGTCGTGTCGTCGATCTTCCGGGTGGCGATCAACTCGCTGGTGTACGTGTACTCGCTCGCCGCGCTGCCGAACCAGGCCCGGATCTCGTCGCGACCGCGGTAGGTCTTGCCGTCGTCGGTGACCTCGGCGTTCTCGGCGTACGACTGCATGGCGGTGTCGGCGTCGCGGGTGGTGTGGCTGGCCAGGTACTTCGTGATCGTGTCAGGCAACATGTGGACCACGGTGCTGCCTCCCGGCGGGTGAGGGTCAAGGAATTGACTCTCTCGCCGGGGGAGGGTGCAGAGTGGCGGGGTGATGCGAGGGCTGACGATCGGTGAGTTCGCGCAGGCGACGCAGCTGAGTGTGCGCACGCTGCGGCGGTACCACGAGAGCGGTCTGCTCTCGCCGGCCTCGGTCGATCCGGCCAGCGGCTATCGGTACTACTCGACGGCGCAGATCCCGTCGGCCCAGGTGATCCATCGGTTGCGGGAGCTCGACGTACCGCTGGCCGACGTCGAGAAGATCCTCGGCACCGACGATCCGCAGGCCCGGGCCGAGCTCGTCGCGACCCACCTGGACCGCCTGCAGGCATCCCTCGATCGGACCCGGGCGGCGGTGACCTCGCTGCAGCGACTCCTCCGGCCCGAACCCGGCGACCTCGTCGTCGAACTGCGATCGGAACCTGCCCGGATGGTTGCCGCGATCACCGATGTGGTCGAGCTGACCGACGTCCTCGACTGGTACGCCGGAGCGATGGCCGAACTCGACTCCGCCGTCGGGTCGCCCGCGCGTCTAGGCCCACCCGGCGGTCACTACGACAACGAGCTCTTCACCGACGGCCGAGGCAAGGTCCGCGTCTACCGCCCAACCGCGATCCCGCCGTCCATCGGCCGCGTCCGCGCCGTCGAACTCTCAGCCACCGACCTGGCCGCCACCGTCCACGTCGGCTCACACGACGACATCGCCGTCACCTACGGCCGCCTGGCCACCTGGACCCACGACCACACCCTCACCGTCGCCGGCCCGGTCCAGGAGACCTACACCATCGGCCCTCGGGACAACTCGGATCCCACCACTTGGCGCACCGAGATCGCCTGGCCGGTCTTCCGCCTCAGCTCATAAGGGCTTGGCGACGTAGCCGGTCTTCTCGTCCGGTCGGCATCGCGTCTGCGCCTCAGGCGTCGAGGAAGGTGGTGACTGCGTCGTGGACGAGGTTGGTCCGGGACAGTCCGTTGAAGTGGGTGGTGCCGGGGAAGATGGCCAGCTGGCTGGCGGGGACTCCGGTGAAGTCACCGTTGACGTCGCCGCCGCGGAGCTGGAGGAAGCGGACGGCGTGGTCGAGTTTGACCGCGTCACAGTCGCCGAACGTCAGGAGCGTGGGCGCGGCGATGCCGCGGATGTCCTCGTCGGTCCATTCGGCGGCGCCGCGGTCGTAGTTGCCGAGCTTGGTCAGCAGTGTCTGCAGGTGCTCGAGATCCGGGTGCGGCGACTTCGCCAGGTAGTCGGCCTCCATCGGCGTCCCGGCGATCATCTCCACCTTCATCTCGCCGACCGCGTCCGCGTTCTCCGCACGGTCGCCGTCGCGGCTGAACGACACCGACGAGATGACCGTCTTCCGGACCAGCTCCGGGTGCTTGATCGCCAGGTATATCGCCACGGCACCACCGACACTGAACCCGAACAGGTCCACCCGAGGTACGCCGAGCTCCTTCAGCAGCCCGACGACATCCGCGGCCAGCCCGACTGTGCTGAGCGGACGGTCGACGTCATTGGTGTGCCCGTGCGCCTGGAAGTCCGTCGCGATGACCTGCCGGTTCTCGGTCAGCCCGGGCAATAGGGCACCGAACTGCAGGTCGATGTTGAACAGCCCACCGTGCAACAGCAGCAACGGCGTCCCGCCCGAGCCGTGGACCTCGTAGTACATCCGCAGCCCGTTGACGTCGGCGTACCCGGTTTGCTTGCTCATACAACCCCCACCAGTAGGCAGAACGGATGGCCGGCTGGGTCGGCCAGGACGTAGAGGGGCTCGGAGTCTTCGGAAGTGCGGTCGAGCAGCAGTGTTGCGCCCAAGGCCTCGGCACGCTGCCGGTGGTGGTGCAGCTCGTCGACTGACTGTACGGCGTAGTCGAGGTGCATCTGCTTCGGTACGCCGGGCTCGGGCCAGGTGGCCGCGGGAAGCTCGTCGACCTGCGCGATCGCGAGCTGCCGATGACCCGCGTCGTCGACGAGGACGAGCCAGTCGGCGTCGTCCGTCGTACCGTCGGCCGGCGGCTCGTCGCCGTCCCGGTAGCGCAGACCCAGCAGCTCCCGGTAGAACTCCGCCAGCCCACGTGCGTCGGTGGTGTCGAGCGCGGTGTGCATCCGCTGTGGGTAGGTCGCCATGGGCGTCAGCCTACGTGCTGTGGAAGGTGCGTCTGTAGGTGTCAGGCGGGACTCCGACGACTCGTTTGAACTGCCGGCGCAGCGTGGTGGCGGTACCCATTCCGGTGGCGACGGCGACCCTGTCGATCCCGTCGTTCGTGGCCTCCAGCAACTGCTGGGCCCGGCGGATACGTTGCGTCAGCAACCATTGCAGCGGCGTCTGCCCAGTCACCGCGCGGAACTGCCGGCCAAGATGCCGCGGACTAGTACTCGCCTGGCGGGCCAGGTCGCTGACGGTCAACGGCTGGTCCAACCGCTCCTGAACCCAGGCCAGCAACTGGGACAGCGTGTGGTCGCCGCTCACCTGCACCGGCGTGGACACGAACTGCGCCTGACCGCCGGCCCGATGCGGCGGTACGACGAGCCGCCGCGCGACCGAGTTCGCGATCGTCGCGCCGTGGTCCAGGTGAATCAGATGGAGGCACAGGTCCATCGCAGCCGCCTTGCCCGCAGACGTCAGCACGTCCCCGTTGTCCGTGTAGAGGACATCCGGATCCACCTCAGCCAGCGGATACCGGGCGCTCAACGCGTCGGCGTGCCCCCAATGCGTGGTCGCCCGCCGACCGTCCAGCAACCCGGCCGCCCCGAGCACGAAGGCCCCCGTGCACAGGGACGCGATCCGGGCACCGGCCGTATGTGCTTCGCGAACCGCCTCCACCAGGTCGACCGGCGGCGGCTCGTCGGTGTCAACGCAGGCCGGCACGATCACGGTGTCCGCGGTGGCCAACCGCTCCAGGCCGCCTTGTGGCTCGACCTTGAAGGGACCGACCTGAACAGGGCCAGGCCCGCAGAGGACGACGTCGTACCAGTCGTCGACGTGACCGAGCGGCGGGTTGCCGAAGATCTCGTACGCGATGCCGAGCTCGAAGTGGAGCAGATGCCCGGCGGTCGCCAGCGCGACAGTGTGCATGTCCGAAAGTGTACGGATGGTGTCGTTCCGGACTCTCACACCTCCGGCCTCCGCGCGGCAAGACTCGTATTGTCAACAATCGGAGGAGAAGACAAAGATGAGTGCGGTAGTGGTGTACGGCGCGACCGGGCACACCGGCAGGTTTGTGGTCGAGGAGCTGCTGCGGCGCGGTGTCCCGACCGTCATTGCGGGACGCGACGCGACCACGCTCGAGACCCTCGCCTCGAAATGGGGCGACCTCCAGGTCCGACCGGCCACGGTGGACGACGGGCGCGCGCTCGACCAGGCGCTGCGGGGTGCCTCGGCCGTGATCAACTGCGCCGGCCCGTTCGCCGCGACCGCCGGCCCGATGGTCGAGGCGGCCATCCGGGCGGGGATCCCGTACGTCGATGTCGCCGCCGAACTCGAGGCGAACTTGTCGACAATCGGCGTGCAGACAATCACACCGGTCGTGCCCGCGATGGCGTTCTACGGTGGCCTGGGCGACCTGCTCACGACCGCGGCGCTGGGGGACCGGACCAGCGCCGACGAGGTACACGTCGCCTACGGACTGAGCAGCTGGCACCCGACTCCGGGTACTCGCGCGGCCGGACAGGTCTCGCACGACCAGCGCGGCGGGCGGCGGGTGCGATTCAGCGACGGTGCACTGCAGTACCACGACGACCAGCCGGTCCAGCAGGACTGGGACTTCCCCGAGCCGCTCGGCCGGCGCCGCGTGATCGCTGAGTTCACCATGGCCGACGTCATCACGATCCCGAGCCACCTCGCCGTACCTGAGGTCCGCACCTACATGTCCGTCGAGGCGGCCGGCGATCTGTTCAGCCCGGACACGCCGGCGCCCGTGGCCGCCGATGCGCTCGGCCGGTCCGACCAGACGTTCGCGGTCGACGTCCTGATCCGCACCGCGGAGGGTGAGCTCCGGGCCACCGCGCGCGGGCAGGACATCTACGCGATCTCGGCGCCGCTAGCCGTTGAGGCCGTCCAGCGGATCCTCGCGGGAGAGACCAGGGCAACGGGCGTGGCCACGGCCGGGGCGATGTTCGACGCGGCCGACTTCCTGTCCAAGCTGCCGCTGCAGGTCGAGCTGCCGTAAGCCCGCGACTGCGGAAGAATGTGGTCTAGCCAGCAACCACCGCCCCGATCCGCTGGAGGCCGCCCGCCATGCCCGACATCCGCCCGACCCGTCGCGACGTCCTACGAGTGACCGCGGCGGGAGTGATCGCCGCGGGCGGGTTCTCCGCGCTCCCGGCGTACGCCGACGGCATCGACTACACCGCCCGGAAGACGTTCGACGACTGGGATCGCCTGTTCCAGCAAGGCAGCCCGGGCCAACCGGACCAGCCGAACGACAACACCAACCGCGACGGCCGGTCCGGGATGCTGGCCTGGAGCCAGTCCTACGTCCTGCTCGGCCTGGTCCGGATGTACGAGAAGTACGGCGACCACTACTACCTCGACCGGCTGATCGACAACGTCGACCAGGTCCTCTCCGTCCGCGACAGCGAGCGCGGCGTCACCGACTACCGCGGCCTCTCGCTCCCCGCCTGGCGCGCCGACCATCCGTACACCACCGGCTACACAACCCTTGCCGACAGCAACGGCCGCGCCCTGCTCGACCTCCGCCAGGCGCTCCCGTACGCCGAAGACACCACCGTGACCGTCAGCACCGGCTCCCGGCCCGACGCGTTCACGGTCACGATGGTGAACACCGAGGTCAACCGCACCGTGACGCTCACCGACCTGAGCCTCGACCCGGCCGGCCCGGACTATGCGGTGAGCCGGATCTACGCGGCTGCCCCCGGCCCACTGCAGTTGACCGCCGCAGATCGCCGTACGACACCTGCCGCCGGCGACCTGCCGGTCACGGGCGAGTTCCCGATGAAGACCAAGCCGGTGATCTTCGCCGTCCACACCGGCATGATCACCTACCCGATCGCAAGCTTCGTCCGCCTCGTCAGCGACTCACCACGACTGCAACGCCGGTACCGAAGGAAGGCCGCCGAGTACCTGCACGCCTGCCGTGAAGCGGTCGCCGTCCACGACTGGGAATACCGCGACGACCACCTGATCTGGCCGAAAGGACAACCCCTCGCGTACGACGGATGCGAGCAGCCGATCAACCAATCGGTCGGTCTCGGCCAGACCCTGGTCGAACTCGCGATCGCCACCGGAGATCGCACGTACCGGCGCAAGGTCGCCGCGATGGCCCGGATGTTCGCCGGCCAACTGTCCGCCGACGCCGAGGACGCCTATCTGTGGCACTACTGGCCGACCGGCGGCCGGATCTACGAGGGCTTCGCCAAGACCGGTGATCCCGCGACCGACATCTCGATCTTCACCCCGTCCGGGGGACCGGCGAAGCAGTTCGAGGACATCAGCCACGGGGCGATCGACGTGGAGTTCGCCGTACGGGCGTTCCGCGCGAAGCTCGGCTTCACCGGCCAGGACATGGCGCGGATCGCGCGGACATTTACTCGCCACGTCGCGACCACGGACGCCGACGGGCTGCCCGCGATCAACACCACCGTCGCCGGCACCGCGCTCGGCACCGCCACGGTCGCCCAGCAAGCGCCCCGCTGGATGCAAGCAAACGCCTGGGACCGATCCGTCCACGACCACTGCCTGGCGCTGTACAACCGCTACCAGTTCAGCCCCGAACGCGACGGCCAACAAGCCATCGGGTTCGGCTGGCTGCTGGCCAACGTCGCCTACCTGAACTGGGGCAAGCGCTGATCTATATTGCTGGCATGACTGCCGAGCTGGAGCAGTTGCGGTCCGCCCTCGACGGGCTGCGCGCGGTTGTGCTGAAGAAGCTGGCGGGCCTGAGCGAGGCGGACGCACGCCGCAGCACGGTCGACTCCGGGACGAATCTCGCCGGCCTGCTCCAGCACCTCACCTTCGCCGAGTCCCTCTGGTTCGAGGAGATCGTCGCCGGCGGGACGGCCCACCGCGGCAAGCGCTCCATGCAGGTAGGCCCTGGCATCTCCCTCAAGACCCTTCGCGCCGACTACCGCGCCGCCTGCGCCGCGTCGAACGACATCATCGCCGCGATCGGGGACCCCGACGCGCCCGTCACCCGGAACGGCAAGACCCACGACCTGCGCTGGGTACTGATCGGATTCATCGAAGAGACCGCCCGGCACGCCGGTCACGCCGACATCATCCGCGAGCAGGTGGACGGCACAACCGGCCGCTAGTGCATCAATGACTTCCTTGACCGGGCATGGCACGATTCCAGGGGTGACGGGAAGTGCGGACGAGCAGCGCCTGGCGGATCTGGCGCGCCTCCGGCGGGTGAAGGACCGGATCGATCGGGACTACGCGCAGCCGCTGGACGTGGAGGCGCTGGCCCGGGGCGCGCACATGTCGTCCGGGCATCTCAGCCGGGAGTTCAAGCGCGCTTACGGAGAGTCGCCGTACGGGTATCTGATGACGCGGCGGATCGAGCGCGCGATGATGCTGCTGCGCCGGGGCGGGATGAGTGTGACCGATGTCTGTTTCGCGGTCGGCTGCCAGTCGCTGGGGACCTTCAGCACCCGTTTCGCCGAGCTGGTCGGGATGCCGCCGAGTGTCTACAAGGACCGCGCGGCCGACGCGACCATCGGCATTCCGTCGTGTGTCGCGAAACAGGTGACCCGACCGATCAGGAATCGAGAAGCAACTCCGGCGTCCGGCACGTAGTTTGACGCCATGGAGATCAAGATTCACGCCAGTTTCCTGCCGCACACCGATCCCGAGGCGTCCGTGCGGTTCTACCGCGACGTCCTCGGCTTCGAGGTCCGCACCGACGTCGGGTACGAGGGCATGCGCTGGATCACGGTCGGACCGCCCGGGCAGCCGGACACCTCGATCGTGCTGACCCCGCCGGCCGTCGACCCCGGGATCACCGACGACGAGCGCCGTACCATCGCCGAGATGATGGCGAAGGGCACGTACGCGACCGTGGTGCTCCAGACCGACGACCTCGACAGCCTGTTCGAGCGGCTCCAGGCCACCGACGCCGAGGTCATCCAGGAGCCGATCGACCAGCCGTACGGCATCCGCGACTGCGCGTTCCGCGACCCGGCCGGCAACCACGTCCGGATCAACCAGTCCTCCTGAAACGACTTGGAGAACACCCGCATGACCAGTGCCGAACATGTTGCCGACAGCCACGACCTGATCCGCGTCACCGGCGCCCGGGTGAACAACCTGAAGGACGTCAGCGTCGAGATCCCGAAGCGCCGGCTGACGGTCTTCACCGGGGTGTCCGGCTCGGGCAAGAGCTCGCTGGTGTTCGGCACGATCGCGGCCGAGTCGCAGCGCCTGATCAACGAGACGTACAGCGCGTTCGTCCAGGGGTTCATGCCGAGCCTGGCCCGCCCGGAGGTCGACGTACTGGACGGCCTGACCACCGCGATCCTGGTCGACCAGGAGCGGATGGGCTCGAATCCGCGCTCCACCGTCGGCACCGCCACGGACGCGAACGCGATGCTGCGGATCCTGTTCAGCCGGATGGCGAAGCCGCACCTCGGCCCACCGACGGCGTACTCGTTCAACGTCCCGAAGCGGATCGCTACCGGGGCGATGCGGGCCGAGAAGGGCGCCGGCGAGAGCAAGGTCGTGCGCGAGGCCGTCTACGCCGGCGGGATGTGCGCGCGCTGCGAGGGCATGGGCTCGGTCACCGACTTCGACCTGACCGCGCTGTACGACGAGAACAAGTCGCTGAACGAGGGCGCGCTGACGATCCCCGGCTACAGCATGGAGGGCTGGTACGGGCGGATCTTCCGCGGCGCCGGCTACTTCAACCCGGACAAGCCGATCAAGAAGTACACCAAGAAGGAACTGCACGACCTGCTCCACCGGGCGCCGACCAAGATCAAGGTCGAGGGCATCAACCTGACCTACAGCGGGCTGATCCCGCAGATCCAGAAGTCGTTCCTGTCCAAGGACGTCGAGGCGATGCAGCCGCACATCCGCGCGTTCGTGGAGCGGGCGATCACGTTCACGACCTGCCCCGACTGCGGCGGGACCCGGCTCAGCCAGGACGCGCTCGGGTCGAAGATCAAGGGCAAGAACATCGCCGACCTGTGCTCGATGCAGATCAGCGACCTGGCCGGCTGGGTCCGTGGGATCAAGGAGCCGACGGTTGCGCCGCTGATCAACGCACTCGGCGACGCGCTCGACGCGTTCGTCGACATCGGCCTCGGCTACCTGTCGCTCGAGCGGCCGGCGGGCACGCTGTCGGGCGGCGAGGCGCAGCGGACCAAGATGATCCGCCACCTCGGGTCGTCGCTGACGGACGTGACCTACGTCTTCGACGAGCCGACGATCGGACTGCACCCGCACGACATCCAGCGGATGAACGACCTGCTGCTGCAGCTGCGGGACAAGGGCAACACCGTGCTCGTCGTGGAGCACAAACCCGAGACGATCGCGATCGGGGACCACGTCATCGACCTCGGTCCGGGTGCCGGTTCGGGTGGTGGCGAGGTCGTCTTCGAAGGCACGGTCGAGAAGCTGCGGACCAGCGACACGCTGACCGGGCGGCACCTGGACGACAGGGCGACCGTGAAGCCGTCGGTGCGCTCGGCGACAGACGTGCTCGAGGTCCGCGGTGCGTCGACGAACAACCTGCAGGACGTGGATGTCGACGTACCCCTCGGTGTGCTGGTCGTCGTGACCGGCGTGGCGGGATCGGGCAAGAGCTCGCTGATCCGTGGGTCGATCGAGGGCCGCGAGGGCGTGGTGTCGATCGACCAGGGCGCCATCCGTGGCTCGCGCCGGAGCAACCCGGCGACCTACACGGGGCTGCTGGAGCCGATCCGGAAGGCGTTCGCGAAGGAGAACGGCGTGAAGCCGGCGCTGTTCAGCGCGAACTCCGAGGGCGCCTGCCCGGCCTGTAACGGTGCCGGCGTGATCTACACCGACCTCGGCGTGATGGCGACCGTCGAGTCGCCGTGTGAGGAGTGCGAGGGCAAGCGGTTCCAGGCGGCCGTGCTGGAGTACACGCTCGGTGGGAAGAACATCGCCGAGGTGCTCGCGATGCCGGTCGCCGAGGCAGTCGAGTTCTTCGCCGACGGAGACGCGCGTACGCCGGCCGCCCACAAGGTCCTCGAACGCCTGGCAGATGTCGGACTCGGCTACCTGAGCCTCGGTCAGCCGCTCACCACGCTGTCCGGCGGCGAGCGGCAGCGGCTCAAGCTCGCGACCCGGATGGGCGAGAAGGGCGGCATCTACGTCCTCGACGAGCCGACCACCGGCCTCCACCTGGCCGACGTCGAACAGCTCCTGGCGCTGCTCGACCGCCTCGTCGACGGCGGCATGTCGGTGATCGTGATCGAGCACCACCAGGCCGTGATGGCGCACGCCGACTGGATCATCGACCTCGGCCCCGGCGCCGGCCACGATGGCGGCAAGGTCGTCTTCGAAGGCACCCCGACGCAGCTGATCGCCAAGCCGAAGACACTGACCGGTAAGCATCTGTCCGAGTACGTCGGCTGAACCGGTCAGGAATCGAGAAGCACCTGAGTTCGCGCACGAATAGCGTGGGTGTTGTCAGCAATCAATCAAGCAGTTCTGGAGCGACGAAATGACTTCCACGCAAGGGATCAAGACGGTTCTGCACCCTGTGTCGGACCTGGAGAAGGCCAAGCCGGTGTACACCGCCCTGCTCGGTGTGGAGCCGTCGGCGGACTCGGCGTACTACGTCGGGTACGACGCCGAGGGGCAGCACATCGGCCTGGTCCCGAACTCCGACATGTCCGCGCCGATCGCGTACTGGCACGTGACCGACATCGAGGCCAAGCTGGCCGAGGTCACCGAGGCGGGCGGCACGGTCAAGCAGCCGCCGCGCGACGTCAGCGCCGGCCGCCTGGTGGCGACGTTCACTGACGTGGACGGCAACGTGCTGGGACTGGTGCAGGACCCTCAGTAACCAGCTGACCGCGGCCCTCACTTGTTCACTCGATGTCTGTACCCATCGCTTGCCGGCCGACATAGCCTGGACAAGTGGTGGGGACCGGGGAGCGGGTGGGGGCCGGCTTGTCGTGGAGGCGCCGGTACGGCGTGCTCGCGCTGGCCGGGTTGTTGCCTTGGGCATGGTTCTTGGTGCGCGACCGGCTGGGTGTGGTGACCGACGTACTGGCGATTCTGCTGCCGGTGCTCGCGGTCCTGACCTTCCTGGTCGTGGGCTTGTTCGGACGGCGGCGCCGGCCGCTGGTGGTGTTCGCCGTGTCGACGTTGCTGGTCGGGATCGTGGGGACCGTCGTGCCGTGGATCCCGCACGGGACCGGGACCGTCGACGCGACTCGCGCCGTACGGATCGCGGCGGCGAACATCGGAGCCGGCGAGCTCGACGGGGCGGACAACCTGCTCGCGCTGAAGGCCGACGTACTCGTCGTGTCCGAGATCGGTGAACCGCTCACCACCCGGCTGTCCGAGTCGTATCCGGTGCGGGTGAGTGATTGGAACGGTCCCGCGATCGGGATCTTCAGCCGGTGGCCTCTGACGGTGCTCGAGCGGCCGGGGCCCGATTTGCCCGGGTTCATGCTGCGGGTGGAGGCGCCGTCGGGGGAGTTCGATCTGATCGCCGCACACGTGCCGCGTCCGTGGTGGACGTCGGGTGGAGCGACGTTCGACTCCCGATCGGACAGCGGGGCCGGCTACCAGACCACCGTCGCCGGTCACCACCGCTTGATCGAGCAGATCGCTGCCCGTGCGGAGCGTGCCACCCGCCCGGTCGTGGTCGCCGGCGATCTGAACACCACCGACCGAGGACGCGACTATCGGGTCCTCGACAACCATCTGACCGACGCCATGCTCGACACCTGGGGCCGGCCGTCCCAGATCGGCAGATGGTCGGCTCTCCTGGTCCGCATCGATCACATCTTCACCACGTGGTGCTCCGACGACGCCGGCCGCTACAAGGTCCCCGCCTCGGACCATCAAGGCGTCATCACCACGGTCGGCCCCTGCGGGTAATTGGGTATTGTCGGGCGGTGCACTTCAAGGAGTACGACACTCGGTTGGCGGCGTACGCGTTGATTGTCGAGGACGGGCAGGTGCTGCTGACCTGGTTCGTCGGGAACGAGAACGCGGTGGCCTGCTGGTCGATGCCAGGCGGTGGCGTCGAGTACGACGAGTCCGTGCAGGACGCCGTGGTTCGAGAGGTGTTCGAGGAGACCGGATATACGGTCGAGCTCGGCGAACCGCTGAACGTGCACTCCTTCACCGATCCGGCTCCGGGGCGGGACAGGCGCCCGTACAAGTCGGTCCGGATCTTCTTCGCGGCCAGGGTGACGGGCGGATCGCTGGGCACGACGGAGGTTGGCGGTACGACGGAATACGCGCAGTGGATCCCTGTTGCGGAGGTCCCGTCGTTGTCGCCGCGGGCGGACATCGTCGACGTCGCTCTGGGCCTGAAATGAACCGGCTCCGACCGCTGCAACGGTCGGAGCCGATTCGACCGTGGACTACTTCACGAGCACGACCGAGTTGATCGGCGTCATGTTGTACGGCGTGTCCGCCGACGCCGGGCCAGGCTGAAACAGGTTGCTAGCGCGGCGTCAGTACGCAGAACTCGTTGCCGTCGGGGTCGAGCATCGACACCGCACCGGGCTCGTGCGAGGTGTCTTCGACGCGCGTGGCACCGAGGCCGACGAGGCGGTCGACCTCAGCCTGCTGGTCGCCGTCAGCCGGCGGAGCGAGGTCGTAGTGCAGCCGGTTCGGTCCGGTCTTCGGCGCGACCGGGGGACCGCCCCAGCTGATCTTCGAGCCGCCGTGCGGCGACTGGATCGCGGTCTCCTCGTCCTGGTCCCAGACCAGCGGCCAGTCCAGCGCCTTGCTCCAGAAGTACCCGACCTGTTGCGAGCCGTCGGACGAAACCGCGCCGATGAAGGCGGTGTCGGCGAGGAAGTTGTTGCCTGGCTCAATCACACAGAACTCGTTGCCCTCGGGGTCGCCCATCACCACGTGGGGCTCTTCCGGACTCTGACCGATGTCGAGGTGCTGACCGCCGAGCTCGAGCGCTCGCGCCACCGTCGCCTGCTGCTGCTCGAGGGTCGCACTGGTGAGATCGAAGTGCGCCTGGTTCTGGCGATCCTTCGGCAGCTGACTGGACACGAACCGGAGCCGGAACCCGGTGTCGTCGTTCGGCAGCAGCTCCATCCCGTCGGCCAGTTGACGATCCAGCATGCCCGCCCAGAACTGCGCGACAGCCCCCGGCTCGTGCGCACCAAAAGTCAGTGAATAGAGGTGAACAGTCATCCGCAGCTCCGATCTATCGGGGTGCTGCAACGCTAGGGCGACAAGGCCTGCACCGCAACGCGATTACCCGGCTAGGGCAGTACGACGACCTTGCCCGTGGCCTCGTTGTTCTCCATGTAGTGGTGGGCCTTCGCGATGTCGTCCAGGCGGAAGACCCGGTCCACGTCAGGGCGATAGACGCCGGCCTCGACCTCGCGGACGATCCGCTGCAGGACCGCCGTACTGCCCTTGAGATTGTCGCTGTGGAACGCGGTGAGTTTGGTTCCGGACGGGATCATCGCGATCGGTTCGAAGTCAGGGATCAGCCAGCCGCTGAGGGTGCCGCCCATGCAGACTGTCCCGCCTCGGCGGACCAGGTGCAGGGACTCGACCGCGGTGCTTGTCCCGATCAGATCCAGCACGTAGTCCGGTCCCTCGGGCCAGATCGCGTGCAGGTCCGCGGCGAGCGACGTACCGTCGTCGACGAGGACGTGGTCGGCGGCCTTCAACGCGTGGGTCTTGTCGAGACGTCGTGTTGTGGCTGCCGTCTCGACACCGTGGCCGGCCGCGATCGATGTCGCGGCCATGCCTACCGACGAGGTTCCGCCGCGGATGAGCAGGCGGTCGTTCGCGGCGAGTTCGAGCGTACCCAGTGAGCCCTGGGCGGTCAGGTAGGTCTCGGGCAGGGCGGCCAGGATGTCCCACGGCAGGGTGGTGGTGATGGGCATGAGGAGCTCGTTCGGGAGCAACACGTACTCCGCGTAGCCACCGTCGTACTCGCGGCCCATCTCGCCCATCACCGCGGCAACGGTCGCGCCGTCCGGGATGTGAGGATCGGTCGAGGCGGCCACGATGCCCACGCATTCGATGCCGAGGACGCGTGGGAACTTCACGCTGGGGGAGTGCCCCTGCCGGGTCCTCAGCTCCGACCGGTTGAGGCCGATCCCCTTCACCTGCACCAGGCTCCAGCCTTCTCGGACCGCTGGGATCGGTAGCTCTCGGATCTGCAGCATTTCGGGGTCTCCGGCGCTGACACAGACGGCTGCTCGCATCGTCGTACTCATGGTGGAAGTCTCGTCAGTACGCGGTGCGGCTGGCCACCGGTAGAATGCCAGATTGTGCCGATTGCCCGCCAACCTGTCGAGTCTCGCCTCTGGCCGGCCGGCGGAGTCCATCTCTGGCCGTCGGGCGGAGTGAGTTCGCTGCATGCCCATCCGCGCGGACATCTGGTGTATGCGGCCAGGGGAGTGTTGTCGGTGCAGACCGAGCGTGGCACCGCAATCGTCCCGGCCAATCGGGTTGCTTGGACCCCGGCCGGCTTCAGGCATCGGCATCGGGCTCATGGCGAGACCGACATGCGGATCGAGTTCCTGCCGGCGTCGGTGGCTCGGCTGCTGCCGACGCATCCGGTCGTGTTCATGGCCTCGGATCTGGCCCGCGAGGTTCTACTGACGCTCACCGGGCCACGCAATTACGAAGCCGGCGTACGCAAGCTGGATCGCTACGCGCGGGCTCGCCTGTGCCGGGTCCTTGTCGACGAGCTCGATGAGGCGCACGAGCAACCATTGCAGCTGCCGGAACCGCGGGACGATCGACTGCAAGCCGTTGCACAGAAGCTGTACGACGATCCAGGCGACAACACGTCGCTGGCCGAACTCGGGCAAGCGGTCGGAGCGAGTGGACGGACGCTGAGCCGGTTGTTCCACGACGAGCTGGGGATGACGTTCTACGAATGGCGCACGCAGCTGCGCGTTTACCACGCGCTGATTTTGCTTGCCGACGGCCACGATACGACGCGGGTCGCACATGCGTGCGGCTGGTCGAACCCCAGCAGCTTCATCGCGGCCTTCACGAATCTCGTCGGCACGACACCCGGCCGTCACCGCGCCGGCCAGAGTTGAGGCAGGATCGGCGGCATGACTGTTCGCCACGTGCTGTTCGACGCTGACGGCGTACTGCAAGACCTGCCCGGCGGCTGGTACGCGGCCATGGAGCCGTATCTCGGCGATCGCGCGCGCGAGTTCCTGCACGAGACCTGGCGCGACGAACTCCCGATGCTCGCCGGCCAGGGCGACTACATGCCGGTCCTCGAGGCGACCCTCCGACGCTACGGCGTCGACGTACCCGTGGCTGAGGTGTACGCCGCGGTCTGGCAGAACATCGTGGTCATCGAGGAGTCTCTCGCGATCGTGCGAGCCCTCAAACAGAACGGATACGGCGTACACCTGGGCACGAACCAGGAGAGCTACCGCGGCGACCACATGCGCACGACCCTCGGGTACGACGACCTGTTCGACGTCAGCTGCTACTCCTACGAGCTCGGCGTCGCGAAACCCGACCCGGCCTTCTTCACCCGGGCTGCACGCCAGATCGGCGCCTCGCCTGAATCGATCCTGTTCATCGACGACAACGCCGCCAACGTCGAAGGCGCCCGCACGGCAGGTCTGCCCGCCGAGCACTGGGACTTCACCCAGGGCCACGACGTACTGCTCGATCTCTTCGCGAAGCACGCAGTGTCTGTCACGGGCGCTTCACCTCCTCGCTCTTTACGACGTGTTGTGCCCACTGTCGGGCTTGGCCACCGAGGAGTTGATCGGTGAGCCAGCCCATGGCGGCGAACAGGCCGACGAAACCAGCAGTCAGGAGAATGGCGAGCAGCATCCCCTCATCGTCGAAGAAGTTAACGCTCAGTGACAGTGGCAAGAATGCCTCTTACCGATAGATTATGGTCATGCATCGGCTGGCAGTTCTCGTCTTCGAAGGCGTCCACAGTTTCGACCTGGCGATGCCGCTGCAGGTGTTCAGTACGGCGCACTCGGTCGAGCGGGAGCCGGGGGAGTTGTTCGGTCCGCGGCTGTACGACGTACGAGTGTGTGGTGACGACCGCGAGCTCGCCATCTGCGGGGTCGATGCTGTCGAGATGTTCCGGTGTAGGCCGCCGTACCCGTTGGCTGACGCCCTCGAGGCGGACACCATCGTGGTGGTCGGCGTCCCGACGGGCCGTGAGCCACCGGCCGAATCGCTCGACCTCGTGCGGGAGGCGCATCGGCGCGGCATCCGGATCGCGTCCATCAGTTCCGGAGGTGCGCGAGTGATGGCCGCGTCCGGATTGCTGGACGACCGCCGGATCGCGACGCACTGGTCTCGCGCGCACCTACTCGTCGACACTTATCCCCGGGTGATTGTTGACACCGACGTCCTCTACATCGACCACGGCGACGTGCTCACCTCGGCCGGCGCGGCCAGTGGCATCGATATGTGCCTGCACATGATCCGTCAGGACTTCGGATCCGCTGTCGCCGCTGACGTGGCCCGGCACATGGTCGTGCCGCCACAGCGGGACGGGGGACAGGCGCCGTACATCGCCCACCCGGAGCCCGGCGACGACCACGGATCGTTCGAGCCGGTCATGCGGTGGCTGCGGCAACGACTGGGGGAGCCGGTGACGTTGGCAGACATCGCGTCGTACGTCGGAACGAGTCCGCGGACCGTGAACCGGCGATTCCGGGAACAGACCGGCACGACGCCGCTGCAGTGGTTGTTGCGGCAGCGGGTCCACCATGCGCAGGAGCTGTTGGAGACGACGGACTTGTCTGTCGAGGAGATCTCCAGGCATTGCGGGTTCGGTACGTCGGTGGCGATGCGGCAGCACTTCGCGAAACACATCAAGACGTCGCCGATGGCGTACCGCCGTACGTTCCGAGCCCGCGCCGAATCGTAGGGGGAGTGGGGCTGGGAAAGACTGTGCGTATGGAGATTGGGATCGCAGGTCAGGCGGATGTCACGCAGTTGGCTCGCCTGCTCTGGCTGAACGCCGCACCTGACCAGCAGGCCAAGCAATCCGTCGAGTCATTCGCGGATGATCTTGCTGCCTGGTGGACCGACCACAGCGACACACATTTCGCCTTCGTTGCGGCAAGCACCGATTCCGTCCTGGTCGGGATGGCGTGGCTGGCCCTGGTTCCCCGAGCACCGCGCCCCGGAGACACCGATCGCCACTCGGCCGACATCCAAAGCGTCTTCGTCCTTCCCGCCCACCGCGGCAACCGTCTCGGCTCAGCCCTCGTCGAGGCCGCCTCCCAGCATGCCTTTACCCTCGGAGCAACCCGGGTAACAGTCCACTCCGGCCGCAAAGCCGTGCCCGTCTACGAACGCCTCGGCTTCACCCCGTCCCATCAGCTCCTCCAGCTCGAACCCGATCGAACCATGTAACCCCGGCAACACCCGACATCCTCCCGCCGGCCCTCAAGGACCTGAAGCACCCCCCAAGATTCATCAGCTTCATCTTCTTCGTACTCGAGGCGTCCTAACCTTCACCCTCGAGGCGTCCTAACCCGATTCACGTGAGCCGAACGAACGACGGCTCGGGGGCCGCGACCCGGTCGCCGATGTCGAGCTGGCTTGCGAGTCGGGTGGCCCCAGCCGGGCAGAACGGCGCGAGCTCCGTGGCGATCGTGCGGCATGCCTGCGCGACGCGGCTGAGGAGACGGTGGATGCGGCGAGCGTCCCCGTCGGGGTCCCTGAGTGCCTTCCAGGGTTCCGCCGCGTTCAGTGGTTGATTGGCGAGATTCACGGCGGCAACCAAGTGGGCGGTCGCCGAGCGGAAGTCTGCGGTTCTGAGGGCGGCGTCGATGTTCGACGGCAGGGCAGCGCAGGCCGCGTCCAGCTCGACGCTGTCCCACGCCGGTCCGACCACTGGTTCAGTATCGAGGTGCAGTCGGCCGTCGTAGTGCTTGTGCAACAAGGTCACGGTGCGGTTGGCGAGGTTTCCGACTCCATTGGCGAGGTCGGTGTTGTAGGCCTGGATCAGGCGTGCCGCGGTGAACTCGGTGTCGCCGAGGAGCGGAACTTCGCGGGTAATCCACCAGCGCAGGGCGTCCGTGCCATAAAGGTTGACCAGGGCAACGGGATCGACGATGTTCCCGGTGCTCTTGGAGAGCTTGGCGCCGCCGACATTGACGTAGTCGTGGACATGGATGGTGGTCGGGAGTGGCTGGCCGGCGGACAGCAGGAGACCGATCCAGTACACGGCATGAAAGCGTGTGATGCCCTTGCCGATCACGTGCACGCGTTCACCGTCGCCGGCCCACCAGAACTCGTACTCCGCGCCGGGCCGATCCACGCCGAGGGCGGTGAGGTAGTTGGTGAGCGCGTCCCACCAGACGTAAATCACCTGACTCTCGTCGCCAGGGACAGGGATGCCCCAACCGCCCGCGCGAACTGCGGGGCGGGAGACGCTGAAGTCCTGCAGGCCCGTGTCGAGGAGCGCGAGGACTTCGTTGCGTTTCTGGGGCGGGTTGATCGTGAGAGCGCCGGAGGTGATCGCGTCCCTGATCTGATCGCGGTAGCGGGACAAGCGGAAGAACCAGTTGGTCTCAGTTACCTGCTCGGGCTCAGTGCCGTGCTCCGGACAGAGTCCGTCAGCCAATGTGTCCGGCTCGTAGAACTGCTCGCAACCAACGCAGTCCAGACCCGTGTAGGCGCGTTCGTAGAAGTCGCCCGCATCAGCGCAGCGCTGCCACAGATAGTCGACGCCGGGGCGATGTCGCGGGTCGGATGATGTTCGGATGTAGTCGTCGAAACTCAGCTCGAGAAGGTCTTGGAGTGCCTGGAAGCGGTCGGCGGCACTGTTCACGTAGTCGGCTACCGGTTCGCCGGCGTTCCGAGCGGCGAGAACGTTCTTCAGCGCGTGGTCGTCGGTGCCGGAGAGGAACCGGACCCGCTGGCCGCGGAGCCTCCGATGGCGAGCGAGCACGTCAGCCTGCACAAACTCCAGCGCGTGGCCGAGGTGCGGCGCCGCGTTCACGTAGGGGATCGCGGTGGTGATGTAGTACGGCTTCACAGGTGGGTTCCCTTTCCCTGTCAGATCGGCAGGGAGCCCCACATCAAGTCGAGTCCACCACCGTGGGCTCGACTGCCTGAATCAGCGCACAACGACAAGCCCCACCAAGGGCCCCATCATTCGCTGCGCAGTCAACATGAGTCAGAGGTTACCGCCACACCCACCTCCCGCCGACCCGTTTTCTGACCCCGGCCCGGAAGCTCATATGCTCGAGCCTACAAGTGAGTGAACCGAGCGCAGGCAGCGCTTGCGCTGGCTGCCGAGGCGATTGAACTTGTTGAGCAGCGCGGAGCGAGTCCGAGCAGAATGAGCGGAGGTGGGCGCATGTCGGCGACGAAGCTCCTGGTACTCGGTATCGTGCACCTCTCCGGCGGCGCGCATGGCTACCAGGTGCGGTCCGAACTGCAGAGCTGGGGTGCGGAGACTTGGGCCAAGATCAAGCCCGGCTCGGTTTATCACGCGCTGAAGAAGGCGGCGACTGATGGCCTCCTCACCGAACACGCCGAGCCGGGCAACTCCGGGCCGGAGCGCGTTCTGTACCGCGCGACAGCTCGGGGACGTGACGAGATAGTCGAACTGGTCCGCGATGGTCTGCGGCGCACCCACGACCCGGACATGCTCAACGCGTCCATCGCCATGTTGCCCATGCTGACCAGGTCAGATGCCATCGCGCACGTTAGCGAACGGGTCGCGCGCCTGGAAGCGGAGCTCGTAGTGCAGGCCAAGTGGCGGGAGCACCCCAATCGGGACATCCCCGAGCACGTCCGCGAGCAGGCCGAACTGTGGGCGGGACACGCACGCACCGAACTGGAGTGGGCGAAGAGCCTGAGCAAACGACTGTCTGAGGGCGCCTACACCATGGCCGATGATCCGGGTTCGTGGCGAACGGTCCCCGATCACCTCAAGAAGCGCTTCTAAACAAACTTGACTAGTCGTTTCCTCCGCGTGTACTTTGGCCAAGTAATCAAATTTGACTAGCCTCATCAATGTGGAGGTCCACATGAAGACCGCAGTCTGGTTTGTATCGGGCTTGTTGGCCCTGGGCTTCCTGGGAACCGGCGCGATGAAGGTGTTCCCGCCGGAAGCCGACGTGGCAGCGCTGGCCGAGGGTGTACCCGTCGTACTCATGCGGATCGCCGGGGTGGCCGAAATACTCGGCGCACTTGGCCTGATCCTGCCGGCCGCGACCCGGATCATGCCGATCCTGACGCCTCTCGCCGCGTCCGGCCTGGTCGTCACGATGATCGGCGCGACGATCGCCAACTTGGTGATCGGTGAGTACGCGTCGATCGTGCAGACGATCATCTTCGGCGCTCTGGCGGCGTCGGTGGCGTGGGCCAGGTTCGGGCCGTACGCCGTCGAGCCGTGTCGAGTCGTGTCGAGCCGGTCAGGTCGCCCAAGGCTGAGAGTCGGGGGAGGTCTCGACGACGGAACCCGGCCCGAAGTGCAAGTGACGGAGGGCGCAGCCCACGTAACTCAATCCTGGTCGACCTGCTCCGACGGTGACGACCACGCATCGAGAAATGGAGAGAAGCAGTGAACGAGATGACACTTCGTGTGACGTCCGCCGACGGTACGAGGATCGCCTACGACCGGAAAGGCACTGGCCCGGCGGTGATCCTCGTCGGCGGCACCCTGGACGACGGCGCTGAGAACGCGCCGCTGGCCCGGCTCCTTGCCAACCATTTCACGGTCTACAATTACGCACGACGCGGCCGGGGCGCCAGCGGCAATACACCGCCGTACGCCGTGGCACGGGAGGTGGACGACCTCGACGCGCTGATTGCGACAGCCGGCGGCTCAGTTCACCTGTACGGCGCCTCATCTGGCGGCGCCCTCGCGCTGGAGGCAGCAGCGGCAGGTTCGGCGATCGACAAGATCGCGGTGTGGGATGTGCCGTACGCGATCGGGGACGACCTGCGGCCGAGGTTCAACCAGTACCTCGCGGACACCCACGAGGCATACAAAGCCGGCCGGGACGAGGAGCTCCTGGAACTGTTCATGAGGCTTACCGGCGGACCCGACGCGGACATCGCGGCTGGCAAACAACACCCGATCTGGGCCTCGTCCGTCGCGCTCGCCCACACGCTCGTCAAGGACGCCGTGGTCCTCAATGACTACAAGATCCCCACGAACCGTCTTGCCCGCATCACTCAGTCGGTCCTGGTGATCACCGAGGGTCCGATCACCGAGCCCCAGATGGCGGGCCTCCCGACCGACTTCTTCGACCGCGCCGCGAAAGCGATAGTCGCTGCCACCCCCCAGACCGAACGACACACGCTCGACGGGCAGGGACACGTCGTCGCCCCCGAACTCATGGCCCGGGTACTGAAGACGTTCTTCAAGCAGTAACCCGTCGACTGATCAGGTCGCGACGCTGAAGACGTCCTTGAGCCGGCCACGCAGGTAGTGCAACTCCCGCCAGGTCGGTGAGGTACCTCGTCATCTCGGGAGGCTGGCTCACGACGTCCTCCGTAGGTCGCGTGCGGCAGAGATGTATTCAGCGTAGGTGCTCGCCGAACCAATGGCGTGGCGCTCGATTGTCGACGGGTGGTAGCCCAGCGCGTCGGCGATGATCGGCACCGGCCCGAGCTTGGTCAGCTCGTGCAGTGATCCAAGCCGGGCAGCACGGGTGCTGAAGATGACCTTGAGTCTGCTTCGGAGGCTCGCGCCGTGGATGTTGGCTCCCGGGGGAGTAGCCGCGGAAGACCCAGTTGCTGTTGGGGTGGGAGGCGGTGAGGTCGTTCCCGGGCGCCGCGGCGAGCTGACGCATGGGCTCGTCCAAGGGGGAGGGGAGTGCGAACTCGGTCTTCCCCAGCCGGACGATGCCGACGTCGTCGGTGACGGTGACGTCGTCCCAGGTCAGCTGGATGACATCTTCGATGTGCTGGCCGAAGACGATGACCAAGATGGCCGCAGCCCGGTCACGCGCGGTGAGCTCGTCGGTGTGGACCACGCGCTCGACGGCTGCGTCCTGCGCGGACTTGGGCAGCTTCGGGCTGGTTCGCGAATGCTGCGGGATGCCGGCCCGGCGTGTCGTCGATCGCAATGTGGAGCCTGACCTGCAGGAGCGCGCTCAACGTCAACAGGAGGGAGTAGTTGCATCTACTTCCACTCCCGTTGCTTGTGCGCCGATAATCAACATTATGTCAACTAGTGGGGATGTCCTCGCTCAGGAGCCTCTCCCTCAGGTAGTTGCACCAGGTGGTGAGGATGGGGTCGCTGGACGTTGCGTGTGAGCCTGGGACGCCCACTAGCTGCTAGTGCCGAGACGCCAGCGCGTCGAACAGCGCGAGTAACAGCGAGTCCGGATCGCGCGAGTCGATGGGCTAGCTGTATTTGTCGGGAGCTTCGCTTGTGGCCGCTCCTGGGAAACCGCGGTTGACCTCGAATGATGACTTCTTGACCATCTTGCGCGCTCCCCCGGGTGTATTTGAATTACAATAGGTGGGTTTGTTTGTGGGCTACTAGCCGGGTTAGTCCTAAATGATTGCCTTGGTCGGCTTCGAGCATTTGTTCGTCTGGGGTGTAGCCGCGGTCTACTTTGGCGCAGGTTTTCAGCCACAGGAGCCAGTCTTGCCAACCGTTCGGGATCATGTCGGCGGTTTGTACGGTGACTAGGCCGGTGCGTTCCCAGTTGTTTCGCCACCAGTCGGGCGGGAGCCAGGTGCACAGATCGGGTCCCCAGCGTTCGGCCAAGTACGCGGGTGGCGTGAAGTTGGGGGCCTGTTGGATGCCCGGTACGACGACTCCCAGCACGCCACTCGGTTTCAGGAGATCGACACACCTGGCGAGGTAGTCGGCGCTGGTACCGAAATAGTTGTAGGCGCCGATGCTGACGATCGCATCGAAGAAACCGTGTGAGTACGGGAGTTTGTGGGCGTCGGCCTGGATCGGGCTGACCCGGTCGGCGACGCCGGCTTCCTTGATGCGCTCCCAGTTCTCGGTCGGGTCGACCCAGAGATCGGTCGCCCAGACGTCGACGTCGTACTCGCGGGCCAGGAAGATCGACGTCAGCGCCGTACCGCAGCCGAGGTCGAGCACCCGCGTCCCAGGCTCCAGCGTCATCACCTGCATGAGCGCTTCGGTGGACCACAGCGGGTGTGGACCCATCAGATTGTCGACGATCCATTGTGGGTCGTAGGTATTGGAGCGCGGATACCGATCCAGGGTCAGCGCTTCACGGAGAAGTTCATTGGTCATGCAGGCGACCATGGCAGCACAGCTGCGCCGTCACAACGGAGTTTCACCCGATGCCAGGGCTGCCGCGATCATGCGATGCCACCGGCCTGCCGATACGTCTCCGGGAGTCGTTCGTGGGCGCTCCCCTGCACCAACTCCCCCGGCATGAATCGCGTCAGGAGCAGCAACTCACGTGCCAGGTGGTGGTCCTGAGCGTTGCCGGCCTTGGCGATGTACCGCGAACCGCCGGCCATGACCTCGAGGACGGTCGTCCCGACCTGACCCCAGCTGCGGTCGGTCACGACCTCGGCATCGGGGAGCCACTCGAAGAGGAGGTCTCGCTGGCGCTGACTGAGATCCACCGGGAGAGAGTAACGCAAACAATCTGCACGAAATGCTGGACTTAATACTCCGAGAGTCTTATCCTGGCCGAATGCAGAATTCACAAAAGAATGTCACTCTACCAATTAACTTATCAGATGAAATTCTCGAGCGCAAGCCGACCGAATTCTGGCAACTCGGCGACCGCAGGGTGCAGCGGATCGGGTTCGGGACGAAGCGGCTGGCGGGCAACGCCGGCGACAGGCCCGGCGTACGGGAGCATGCGGTCGAGCTCCTGCGCCGGGCGATCGAGCTCGGCGTGAACCACCTCGACACGGCCGACTTCTACCCGAGCTACGCACCGCCCGGCAGCCCTGCGGGAGAGTTCGAGCCGCTCGGCTGGGCGAAGGACGCGATCCGTGAGGCGTTGGCGCCGTACGGCGATGACCTGGTGATCGCCACCAAGGTCGGGCCGACGAAGGCCGGGATGTGCCGGCCGGACGAGTTGCGAGCGCTGGTCGAGGCCGATCTGCAGGCGCTCGGCCTGGAGACACTCGACCTGGTTTATCTGCGTCAGGCCGGTCTGCCCTCGGTCGCCGAACACTTCGGGGTCCTGGCGGAACTGCAGGCCAAGGGAATGATTCGGCACCTCGGACTGGCGAGCATCCGGGCCGAACAGCTCGCACAGGCGCAGGAAATCGCTCCGGTTGTTGCCGTGCAGAACAGGTACGGCGTCGGCTACGGACGGGTGAACGACGGGATCCTGCAGACCTGCGGTGAGCAGGGCATCGCG
This sequence comes from Kribbella sp. NPDC051952, assembly GCF_040680855.1. Classification (NCBI taxonomy): domain Bacteria; kingdom Bacillati; phylum Actinomycetota; class Actinomycetes; order Propionibacteriales; family Kribbellaceae; genus Kribbella; species Kribbella sp. NPDC051952. The sequence goes on along the minus strand of NZ_JBFAXQ010000002.1, from coordinate 131,184 downwards.
TTCGTTCCCTACTTCGCGCTCACCGCGGAGTCTCGGGAAACGGGCGGCGTTTCGATCAACGACGTGATTCAGGAGATCGCGGATCGGCATGGTGCCACGCCGGCGCAGATCCGGCTCGCCTGGACGCTGTCCCGCGGCGATCACGTCCTCGCCATCCCGGGTACGTCGAGCCAGCTTCACCTGGAGGAGAACCTCGAGGCCGGATCGATTCGCCTCTCCCCCGAGGAAAGGACCGTCCTCGACAGCGTGACCGACTGATACCGGCAGCCGGGTGGCGACCACGACGGTCGCCGCCCGGCGTCAGTCGTAGTACCGGCGCGCGCTCGACCCGATGCGGGTCACGTCGGTGCCATAGATGTGAATCGAGATCGCCGTCGTGTCCGAGGTGTTGTTGACGCGGTGAATGTCGCCGGGCGGGGCGAATCCGCTGACATCACCGACCGCGTTGTCGCTCTGGCCGACCAGCCGGAGGTCGGCGTCGTACAAGTCCTCGTGCTCGACGCCCTGGATCACGCCGAAGACGCACCACGTCACGTGGTCGTGGATTCGGGTCTTCTGGCCGGGCTGCCAGACGAGGGCGATGATCGAGAACGAGCCGTCGGGCTCGACGTGCAGCCGGTGACTGATGTAGTTGTCCGGCGATCCGAGCCGCTGCTCGGCGGTCAGTACGTCGGGAGTGGGCAGGTGCCGGCGGAGTTCGGCGGCGACGAGGTCGGCCGTCCCGCTCCAGTCGGCTTGCTGGGCGATCGCCGTACGGACGCCTGCGATCAGGTCGGTGAGTTCACTGGTGGAGGTCGTTGTGGTTGTCATGCTTCGAGCGTGCGCCCGAACAATCCATAACGTCTAATGCCAAATCAGCCGCGAACTCATAGACAGACTTAATACGTGTCCTCGGCGACGTGCTCGCCGATCGCTGGGTCGTAGACGTAGACCTCCGACCCAGCACGCGGGTCGCGAGCGTGCACAGTGTGGAATACCGGGCCGAACCGCCCGCCGAGGTCCACGATCGTCGCGCCGGCGCCGACGACTCCGCGGACGAGGGCGGTCGGTGCGGTGAGGTCGATGCGGGTGACCACGCCAGGCGTCACCCATACGGGCGTGTTACCGAGCCGACCGGTGAGCTGGTGATGCATGTGCCCACACAGCACCGCCTGTACGTCGGTCCCGGCCAGCACCCGGCCGAGTTCCTCAGGTTCCTGCAGGACCACGGCCTGCTGGTATGGGATCGCGTCGACGAAGATCGGCGGATGATGCAGTACGACGATTGACCCCGCCGGCGCCGGTGTCTCCAGCTCCGCAGCGAGCCAGTCCAACTGGTCCCGGCCGAGCACACCGTGCGTCTTGCCGGGGACAAGGCTGTCCAGCGTGATCACCCGGAGGCCGTCGACCTCGCTCACCGCTGCGATCACCCCGTCGACCTCAGCAGGACGGCCGATGGATGCGCCGTCCGGACCGAGATGACCGGAGCCGAGCGCGGCGGCGAAGCCCTCCCGGCGATCGTGGTTCCCCGTGCAGTACACGTGCGGGATGCCACGCTCGGCGGCGAACGCCCCAACAGCCGAACGGACCGCGTCGCAGCCCTCCTTCGAGCCGTCGTCCGCGATGTCCCCGCTGACGACAACCAGGTCCAGCTCCGGCACTCGGCGTACGTCGTGCAACAGCCCCTGCAGCGCGCGGGGACCGTCGGCGCCATCCTCGTCCGGGCCTGTCCGGCTGATGTGAGTGTCGGAGAGATGCAGAACGCGATGGGTCACATGCCGCAGAGTACCTATCGGTCAGTCCGTGAAGCTGACCTCGGCCGTTGATTGGACCGCGGCGGTGCGGCCGGGGGCTCGGTGGTTCTCCCAGTAGATATTGGTGTGGGCGATCACCTTGTCCGGGGTCGGAGCGCCCCACTCGGACAGGTCCTCGGTGGTGTGCGCGTCGCCGACCAGGGTCACGTCGTACCCGCGGACCATCGCGCCGTGGATGGTGGAGCGGATGCACTCGTCGGTCTGCGCGCCGCTGACAATCACGCGACCGATGCCGGCCGCGGCGAGGACGTCCTCGAGGTTGGTGTCCTCGAACGAGTCGGCGAACGTCTTGTGGACGAGCTGCTCGGACTCGTCCCGCTTGAGCTCGGGGACGAACTGCCACTCGTGGCTGTGCTTCACGAGGTTGTCGCTCGAGTGCTGCACCCACACGACCGGCACCCCACCGGCGCGGGCCTTGCTGACCAGGGTGCTGATGTTCGCGACCACCTGATCACGCTCGTGTGCGCCCTCGACGACGCCGTTCTGGACGTCGATCACCATCAGAGCCGTGTTCGGCCGATCTGCCAGCGTGGACATGCCGTTCCCTCCCTTTCCTGGGGTGTACGACGAACGCTAGCCAACCCCGCCGACAGTTTCAGACGGAGGCCTGCCAGCTCCGCAGCCGCAACCGCACCGTCGGTACGTCGCCGTCGTCAAGATCCTCGGCCCGCCGCACGGCAGCCTTCACCGGCAGGATGTACCGCCCGTCCTTCGGAAACATCGAGGTGTCCCACACACTGCCCCCGATCTCGGCCTGCACCGGAATCATCCCCCACCCATACGTGACGAAATTGGATTCCGCCTCGAAATAGGCGCTCTCCTCATCCGGCACCGTAATGAAATACCAAGGCGCCGGCCCCCGCCAATACCAAATCTCGCCGGCAAACTCGATCTCGTTCATTCGTCCGTGCTCCCGCTGGCTTCGAGTAGACGCTGTGCGATGTTCTGGGCGGCGGTTTTCAGTTCTGGGGATCCAAGGATTTTGTAGGGCCACGGGAGGGCGGTCAACTGGCTGGCGTACCAGTAGGGCTCGTCGGTGCTGGCCAGGAGGCGGGTGTGGGTGTCGTCGACCACCTCGAGGCGGCCCATGCTGCGGCGGATCCAGTGGGCTACCTCCTCGCGGGGTGCGTCGATGATGACCTCGATGGGGTATTTCCAGCCCATCGCGAGATGCTCCTCGACGACGGCCAGTGGATCCAGGTCCGCGGGTGGGGTGAATTCGGTGTCCTGCGCTTCGACCTTGGTGACCTTGTCCACCCGGAGCACGCGTTGCGAATTCTTTCCGTGCGACCAGCAGAGCAGATACCACCGCCCACGGCGTACGACGACCGCCCACGGGTCGACGTCCATGGGCCATTCCTCGCCGTAGTGCCGGCGGTAATGAATGGTCACCCGCCGACAGGCTCCGCTCAAAGACACCAACGCGGCAGTGATCTCCGGATCCGGGGTCCGCGCACCGGGATCCGGCCCGCGTGCACTCACCCGTCGTACGGCGTCAGTCGCACGGGCGATCGACTCCGGCAGGACCCGGATGATCTTCCCGAGCGCGATGTCGACCGGGTCGTCGGCGCCGCGTGGTCCCTCGAGCACCGCCATCACCAGGCCGAGCGCCTCGGTCGGACTGAACATGAGTGGCGCCAATCGCAACCCGCGACCGACCCGGTAACCGCCGTACGGACCGCGCACCGACTCGATCGGGATGTCGGCCTCGCGGAGGATCGCGACGTACCGGCGGGCCGCCCGTTCGGAGACCCCGAGTTTGTCGCCGAGTTGGTCGGCGGTGATGCCGGGGCTGTTCTGGATCAGCTCCAGCACCATCAACGTCCGCGCGGTCGGACTCACATCGTGCGCCACAGGCCTCACCATTCCGGAAGGGGACCGTCCGGAACCGAGGGTAGCGTCCCGGACATGGACTACAACACCGTGATGGAGCTACCGGCGGCAGGCGACGAGATCGAGACGCTGCTAGGTGTGCTCGAACGCAATCGCCGGACCTTCGCGTGGAAGGTCGGCGGACTCGACGCAGCCGGGATGAATGCCAAGCTCGGCCCGTCGACCATGACGCTCGGCGGTCTGGTCAAGCACCTCGCGCTGGTCGAGGCCGACATGTTCTCGCACCGGCTGCTCGGCCGCGACCCGGGCGCACCGTGGAACAAGGTCGACTGGGACTCCGATCCCGACTGGGAGTGGCGCACCGCCGCGTACGACTCCCCCGACGAACTCCTCAAGCTCTGGCGCGACGCCGTCGCCCAATCCCGTGCCTCGGTGGCCGAAGCGTTGCAGGACGGTGGCCTCGACCTCACCGGCAAACTCGTCTGGCCCGACGGGACCTCCCCCAACCTGCGCCGGCTCCTGGCCGACATGATCGAGGAGTACGCACGGCATACGGGCCACGCCGACCTCATCCGCGAATCCATCGACGGCCTCGTCGGCGAGGACGCACCGAAGGAAGTCACAGCACCATAGGAACCACACATATAAGTGCTCACCAGATGAGCGCTTACTCTGCGACGATCGGTCCATGCGAGCGGACCGGCTGGTGGCGACACTGCTCCTCATGCAGGCCCGCGGCCGGGTGACGGCCGCGGAGCTCGCCGAGGAGCTCGAGATCTCCGTCGCCACCGCCCGCCGCGATCTCGAGGCCCTGTCGACTGCCGGCATCCCGGTCTATCCACAGCCCGGTCGCAACGGCGGCTGGCAGCTCATCGGCGGCGCGCGGACCGATCTCAGCGGACTCACCGCCACCGAGGCCCAGGCACTGTTCCTCCTGGTCGGCCCCGCAGCCTCCATCGCCCCGGACGCGAAGGCCGCGCTCCGCAAGCTCGTACAAGCGTTGCCCGGCACCTTCCGCGAACATGCCGAAGCCGCGGCGGAGGCGGTCGTGATCGACCCGGCCCGCTGGGGTGAGCACGTGAAGGAACAGCCCGAGCTCGTACGCCGACTGCAGGATGCCGTCGTACGACGTCGTCGCGTGCAACTGGTCTACCAAGGTCGGGGCCGGGAGCCGTCCGAGCGGCTGATCGATCCGCTCGGGCTCGTGGACAAGGACGACATCTGGTACCTGATCGCGCAGACCGACAGTGGGCAACGGACGTTCCGGGTCGAGCGAGTGGTGTCGGCCGACCTGACCGAGGAAGCGTTCGAGCGGCCCGCGGACTTCGACCTGTCCACCGTCTGGAACGAGATCGTCGACCGGATGGAGGAACGGCGCTCCGGGCTGACGGCGACCGTACTGATGGACGAACGGTTCGTGTGGGTGATGCAGGATCGGCTTGGGCGGCAGTGCGAGGTCGACGGGATGGACGGCGACCGGGTGCGGCTCAAGGTGACCGCACCGACGCCGCTGATGATCGCGCAGCATCTCGCCGGTTGGGGCGGCTCGATCGAGGTGACCGACCCGCCCGAGGTCCAGGCCGAGCTCGCCCGCCTCGGCCGCGAGCTCGCCGACCGCTACAGCGGAATCACGTAGAGGATGAACCCGCGGTTCTCGGCGACCTGGTCGTAGAGGCGGCGAGCGGTCGCGTTGGTCTCGTGCGTCGACCAGTAGACCCGCCCGCACCCTTGCTCGCGAGCCCAGTCCGTGACCGCCGCGATCAACGCTCGCGCGACGCCCTGGCCGCGTGCCTCGGGTGCGGTGAAAAGGTCTTGTAGGTAACAGGAATCGGGCGCCGTCGTACTCGCGTGGGTCAGGAAATGCGTGATCCCGACGAGCTGCCCGTCGAGGTGTGCACCGAGGGCATGGATCTCCACATCCCGCTGGAATCTGGCCCAGGCCTGGTCGAAGAACTCGGCCGGCATCGTGCGTCCGTAGAACTCGTTGTAACCGTCGAACAGGGTCTGCCAGGCGTCACGGTCGGTAGAGGTGAGCGGGCCGATGGTGAGCATGGGCGAGACAGTGCCACACCAGGGCCCAAGTGGACCACTGGGGTGAGTAGGGTGCGGTAGTTCGTCTCCGTTCCGACCTCGAGTTACAGGAATCGTCCGTGACCACATCCCCTCCCCAGCCGCCGCAGAACCCCTACCCAGGTCAGCCGGGCGGTTACGGGCCGCCCCCGGAGCAGTTCCCCCAGTACGCCCAGCCGAACCAGCAGCCGACGCAACAGCCGGGCCAGCCTCAGCAAGGCCAGGGGTACAGCGGCCAGCCAGGCCAGCCGGGTCACCCCGGACAGCAGCAGTACGGTCAGCCCCCGCAGGCGCCGTACCAGCAGCAGTCCTTCCAGCAGGGCCAGCCCTACCCGCAGCAGGGACAGTCCTTCTCCCAGCAAGGGCAGTCGTTCCCGCAGCAGGGGCAGGCGTTCGCCCCACAGGGTCAGCAGCAGTGCCGGTTCTGTGGTGGCTACCCGGCGGTCGACGCGACCGTGCGCGGGCACCAGGGCATGATCATCTTGATGCGGTTCCTCAAGCGCCAGGGTCCGTTCTGCCGCACCTGCGGGATCGCCTCGGTCCGCGACATGACGGCGAAGAGCCTGTGGCAGGGCTGGTGGGGTATCGGGTCGTCGATCGTCAACCCGATCACGATGCTGATGAACATCGGCCCGATGCAGAAGTTCAAGAGCCTGCCCGAGCCCGCTCCGGGGCCCGGTCAGCCGATGAACCCGGGCAAGCCGCTGTTCCAGCGCCCGGCGATCCTCGGTCTGATCATCCCCGTCGCGGTGGTCGCGCTGATCGTCTTCGCGAACCTGAACTCCACCTCGAACGCCGATGTCGGCTCGTGCGTGGTGAACAAGGGCACCTCCGGCAACCCGGACGTGAAGGTCGTCGACTGTACGTCGTCCGACGCCGAGTACCGGATCGTCGGCAAGCTCGACGACTCGACCGACGACAGCCGGTGCCAGGACTTCGCCGGCTCGGAGGCGTCGTACGTCTACGAGCGCGGTTCTACCAAATACACGCTCTGCCTGGCTCCGGTCTGAGTCAGCTGTAGTACCCGTCCACCGGCACGCGTGCCTCGTCGTACAGCGCAGGTCCTTCCTGCGGTACGGCGGGGAAGCCGCCGGTGGACTTGAGTCCGTCGAGCTGGTCGCCGGACAGCGCGTACACGACCCGGCCCAGGCCGGAGCGCGCCAGCGCACCGCCGCACATCGGGCAGGGCTGGCAGCTCGTGTACATCGTGGTGCCGGCGGCCTGCTCGGGTGAGAGTTCGCGGGCGGCCCAGACGGCGAGCTTGAGCTCCGGATGGAAGCTGACGTCGCGGTCGGTGATGGTCGTGTTCTGCTGCTCGGCCAGGACGGTCCCGTCCGGTCCGACCAGCAGCGAGCCGAACGGCGGGTTGCCCGCTTCCCGGGCGGCCGCGGCCAACGCGATCGCGCGGCGGAGGAATCCTTCTGCTTCGGGGGTCACTTCGTCTCCAGTCATCGATGCGCGGCGATCGTCGCCAGCGCTTGCCAGGCCACTTCGGGCCGTTCGGTCTCGGCAGGATCCCCCTCGAAGGGGTCCAGTACGACGCTCTGCGCGCCGAGCTCACGCAGTACGTCGAGATCTGCCAGCACCTGCTCGAGCGAACCCTCGCCCGCGATCCGCTCGTCGTCGGGCAGCGGATCGGGGGTGAGCCGGAGCAGGATCCGCGGCGCGAACCTGGGTACCGGCTGATCGAGCGATGCGGCGGTGGTCCGCAGCCGATCCAGCCCCGCGCGCAGCTGGTCGAGGCGTTGCCGCAGCGGATGCCACGCCGTACCAAACCGTACGGTACGGCGCAGGGCCGCCGGGCTAGCGCCGCCGACCCAGATGGGGATCATCACGTCCCCGTAGTCCGCCTTGTCGGCCCACGCGCGCTGGAGCTCCGCCAGCATCCGGTCGGTGTCTCGGCCGCGGTCTTCGAGGCGAGCGCCGAGGGCCTCGAACTCCTGCCTAGCCCAGCCGACCCCGACACCGAGGACGAGCCGGCCGCCGCTGAGCTGGTCGAGGTTCGCCGCCATCCTTGCCACCAGCAACGGATGCCGGTACGGCGCGATCAGTACGGTGGTCCCGAGCTTGACCCGCTGGGTGATCCCGGCGAGCCAGCTCAGCGTCGTGAACGGCTCGTAGAACGGTGCCGGGTACTGCGCCGCGACGTCCTCGGTGATCGCGACGTGGTCGGACACCATCAGCAAGTCGTAGCCCAGGCCTTCGACGACCTGCGCCCAGTCGCGCAGTCGGGCCGGGTTCGTGCCTGGGCCGAAGTTGGGGACGTTCACACCGATTTCCACGGGCTCAAGGCTATCCAGGCGGGATGCCGGTGTTGAAGAGATTCCTCCCGGCGTCCGATGGTCTCCACCGGGGAATCACCGGTAGATTGCCCGTATGGCCGAGAGTCTCGATTCGACCGACTGGGCCATCCTGGCCGAGCTGCAGGACGACGCCCGGATGTCGCTGACCGAGCTCGGCCGCCGGGTGAACCTCAGCGCCTCCGCGACGACCGAGCGGGTACGGCGCCTCGAGACGATCGGCGTGATCAAGGCCTACCGCGCCGATGTGGACCTGACGAAGGTCGGTTATCCGGTGCTGGCCGTCGTACGACTGAAGTACCCGGGCAACAAGCACGCGCCGCTCCATCAGCTGCTGAAGGAACGGACCGAGATCCTCGAGTGCCTGCGGACCACAGGTGACGACTGCTACACGTTGAAGGTCGCGGCGGCGTCGATGCCGCATCTCGAGGAGCTCGTGAACGAGCTGACCGAGTTCGGCAGTACGACGACCAATCTGGTGTACTCGCAGACGCAGCCGTATCGCGGGCCGGGAAAGCCAGTGGCCTGAGTCGGCACCGGATGAGAGCGTTACCGCGTGCTGACCGTCCTCGGTATCCCCGTCTCCCCCGGTCTCCTGCAGCGTTGGGTCGACTGGCTCGCGCCCGATGAGCAGCCGTTCTTCCTGACGCCGAGGCAGGCAGCCGACTGGGAACTGCCACTGGACGACGACCGGCAGCCGACCGCGGAACAGCGTGACACCTATCGCGTGTACGGCATTGACGGATCGGCTGTGCGGGTGAGCTGGCTGGACGAGGCGTCGTTCGCAGCACTGCCGAAGGCGACTCGGGCCGCGTTGGTGCGGGCTCAGGTGCAGCATGATCGCGCTGCGGTTCCGACGGTGCACAGGTGGTCGGGCGTGCTCGGGCCGGCGATCCGTCAGCAGGCTGACGGGCATCGGTTCGTCTGGTGGAAGTCGTTGCTGCACAATGCTGCCGCTGTCCTGCCGTTGATCGTGAGCGAGGACCTGGGACCGAGCCGGCATGCGGAGGTTCGCCAGTGGCCGGCCGATTTGCCGCGAGTCCGTGAGTTGGCCGGGACGTTTCCGGACGGGAGCGGGCCGAACTGCTTCGGGACGGTGATGGCCGCGTGCGGGGTCGCCGGGGCCGAGGACGTGTGGATGCTGCGGGAGCCGTTCGAGGAGTGGCTGGCGGAGAACACTACGGCGGGCGGGAGGGACAACGTACCCGGGACTGTGTTCGTTTGGCGTGATGGTGGGTATGCAGTGCAGCACGCGGCGATCACGATCGGGGGCGGGTGGATGCTGCACAAGCCGTCACAGTCATGGATGACACCACGCAAGGTGCGGACCGTGGGTGAGGTCAAGCGGAGTACGCGTACTGCCGGCTGGCGGCTGGAGCGGCGTAGGCTGAACGGGTGAGGCTGCTCGTCACTGGGGCCGCTGGGTTGCTGGGGAACGAGCTGCTGCGATTGGCCGAGCACGAAGTGGTACCGACGTACCACTCCCAGCCAGTACCGGGCGGGGTGCAGCTGGATGTACGTCGACTGGACCAGGTGCTGGACGTACTCCGTCAGGTCCGGCCGGACGGGATCATCCACGCCGCGTACAAGCAGTCCGACTGGGCGACCACGGCTCACGGCGCTGCCAATATCGCGGTCGCCGCGCGGGGTGCGCGGTTGGTGTTCGTCTCGAGTGACGCGGTGTTCCGCGGCCGGGATACGCCGTACGACGAAGACGAGCCGCCCTGCCCGGATACGACCTACGGCGCGGCGAAGGCGGCCGCCGAGACCGCGGTCCGGGCGATCGATCCGTCGGCTGTGATCGCGCGGACGTCGATCATCGTCGGCGACGACGGTCAGTCGGCCACTGAGCGCCTCGTCCATGACCTCGCGGCCGGCCGTCCCGGCTCCCTGTACAGCGGCAACATCCGCTGCCCGGTCCACGTCGCCGACCTGGCCGCAGCCCTGCTCGAGCTCCTGACCTCCGCCCACACCGGCGTCGCCCACATCGCCGGTCCCCAGCCGCTCACCCGCTACGACCTGGGCCGCCTGATCGCCATCCGGGACGGCCTGGACCCCGACCGCCTCACCTTCACCCCCGGCGAGTCCTCGAACATCCGCCTGGACGCCCGCCGTACGCAGCAACTGCTGACGACCCGTCTCCGCGCGCCGGCCGAGTTCCTAGATCTTGCGGTCCGGAAGCAGAACGCGGGCTAGCTGTTCGAGCAGCTCGGTCACCTCAGCCTCCCGCTTCGGATCATCGAGGGCTGCGGTCAAGGCCGGGGAGATCGTGGTCGCGCGGAGCTCGGCAAGGCTGTCGGTCGTCCCGGTGACCAAGGCGCGGCGACGGTCGGCGGGGTCGGATGTTGTGAAGACCGCGCCCGCCTCCTTCAGCCGCGCGATCGCCGTGGAGACCTGGCTCTGCGGGAGGCCGGTGCGTCTAGCGATCTCCCCCACCGCAGTGTCCGGGTGTTCGGCGATGTCGCTGGCCACGATCAGCACCATCCGGGCGCTGCCGGCGTACCTGCCCTCGCCGCTCGGAGGCTCGGGCAGGGCTTCTTCGCCGATCTTCATCAGGGCGCGGCCGAGCAGGTACAGATCGACTCCGTTCACCCGCGCCAATCTACATCCGGCTAGATGTATCCAGCCTGATGTAACCGCTCAGTCGGCGTCGTTGACCGTGGTGGTGACCGGCGTGCCGAGCTCGACCGTGCGGCTGACCGTGCACAGCCGGTCGTGCGACATCTTCACCGCGCGGGGTAGCGCCTCGCGGGCCTTGTCGCCGTCCTCGCCCGCGGGAAAGCGGACGGTGAACTCGACCGCGAGGTTCTCCATCCGGTTGCCCTCCTCGGCGTCGCGGACCTTGTCGGCGCGGACCACCGCGCGGAACTCGGTCGGCTCGGACCGGCGGCTGACCACGACGTCGACATCGATCGCCGAACAGGTGCCGATCGCCGCCAGCAGCAGCTCGACCGGGGTGAAGTCGGTGTCCGCGCCACCGGAGCCGACCCGGATGCTGCCGCCGCGCACGTTGCGGACCTCGTAGCTGCTGTTCGTCAGGCGCTCGAACTCCACCTGCCGGAGACTGTCGCTCATATCCATCACATTCTGTTGCTCGTGGCAACGTCAGAGATTGTTCAACGCCTCACCGACCGGAGTGTCTCCGGCGATGAGTTCCAGGGTTCGGCCGATCGAGGCCGGGGTGTTGCAGAGGCCGGCAAGCACCAGCGCCACATCGTCGCGGGTGATCTTTCCGTAGCCGGTCTTGTCCGCGAGCAGCACCTGTCCGGTGCCGGCGTCGTTGGTCAGGCCGCCCGGTCGCAGGATCGTCCAGTCGAGATCCCGCGCCCGCAGATCCTCCTCGGCGGCCCACTTCGCCTTCAGGTACACGGTGAAGGTCTCGTCGTCGTTCAGCGAGTCGGCCGTGTCGGCGCCCATCGATCCGACCTGGATGTGACGCCGTACGCCGGCCTGCTCGGCGGCGTCCGCGAACAGTGCGGCGGCGCCACGGTCGACCGTGTCCTTCCGCGCGTTCCCGCTGCCCGGACCGGCACCGGCCGCGAAGATGGCGACATCGGCACCAGCCAGTACGCCGGCCACCGCTGCGGCATCGGCCTGCTCCAGATCGAGTACGGCGGCCTGCCCGCCGGCCGCGGCGAGGTCGGCCTCGTGGTCGGGATTCCGCACCAGCCCGACGACTTCGTGCCCGTCACCACTCAGCACCTTCGTCAGCCGCAACGCGATCTGTCCATGGCCACCCGCAATGACGACTCGCATACCTGCAGCCTAACCCGCGACCGAACCATGCCGACGGAATCGGGCAGACTGCTCCCGTGCCGCACGCAAGGACCGCCGACGGGACCCGGATCGCCTTCCAGGTTGGTGGCGTAGGGCAACCATTGGTCCTGCTCGCCGGGCAGTCCAACAACCACCATTGGTGGGATCCCGTCCGCGCCGATTTCGAGGCGTCGTACCGGACGATCACGCTGGACTGGCGCGGGACCGGGGACAGCGACAAGCCGGATGAGGTCTACAGCACACCCGGCTTCGCCGACGACGTGGTCGCGGTGCTCGACGCCCTCGGCCTGCCGGCGGCGCACATCTACGGCACCTCGATGGGCGGCCGCGTCGCCCAGTGGATCGCGATCAACCATCCCGACCGGCTGCAGGCACTCGTCCTCGGCTGCACGTCGCCCGGCGCGAAACACGGGTACGAACGCAGCCAGGAGATCCGCCGCGCTCTCGCCGACCCGGCTCGGACCGACCGGGTCCTGCTCGACCTGATGTACACCCCGGCGTGGCTGGCCGCGAACCCCGGCCCGTACCCGGTCCTCGGGGACACGACGATGCCGGCGTACGCGAAGCGCCGTCACCTGGTCGCGAGCAACAAGCACGACGCCTGGGACGGCCTGCCGACCATCACCGCGCCGACGCTCATCCTGCACGGATCGGACGACATCTTCAGCCCGGCCGCCAACGCCCAACTCCTGGCCGACCGCATCCCGCGGGCACGTGCCGAGCTGATCGCCGGCGCGCGGCACGCGTACTTCCACGAGTTCCACTCAGTCGCCGGCCCGCTCGTCCTCGACTTTCTCCGAACGCAGGATCGGCCGTAGCGCATCCAGTACGGCGGCGTCCTCGATCGTCGACGGGACCGGCTCGTCCCGGCCGTCGGCGATCCCACGCATCGTCTTGCGCAGGATCTTCCCCGACCGGGTCTTCGGCAGCCCGTCCACCACGGACACGTCCCGGAATGCCGCCACCGGCCCGATGTCCCGTCGTACGGCGGCCACCAACTCCTCGCGCAGCACGTCCTCGGAGATCTCGACCCCGGCCTTGAGTACGACGAGACCGCGCGGCAACTGTCCCTTCAACGGGTCGTGCACTCCGATCACCGCGCACTCCGCGACGGCCGGATGTGACGCGAGGACCGCCTCCATGCTGCCTGTGGACAATCGATGCCCGGCCACGTTGATCACGTCGTCGGTCCGGCCCATCACGAACACGTACCCGTCCTCGTCCCGATAGCCCGAGTCGCCGGTCAGGTAGTAGCCGTCGTACTGGCTGAGGTAGTTGTCGATGTAGCGCTGGTCGTCGCCCCACAGAGTCGGAAGCGCACCCGGCGGCAGCGGGAGCTTGATCGCGATCGCGCCCTCTTCGTTCGGGAGGAGCTGCTTGCCGTCGGCTCCGAGGATCTGCACGTCCCAGCCCGGCATCGGGACCGTGGCCGAGCCCGGCTTCGTCGGAAGCTGTTCGAGTCCACGGGGGTTGGCCACGATCGCCCACCCGGTCTCGGTCTGCCACCAGTGGTCGACGACCGGTACGCCGAGATGCTCGCGAGCCCAGTGGTACGTCTCGGGGTCGGTCCGCTCCCCCGCCAGGAACAGCGTGCCGAACGTATCCAGCGGGTACTTCGCCACCTCCGCGGCCGACGGGTCGACCTTCTTGATCGCACGGATCGCCGTCGGAGCGGTGAACAGAGCCTTCGCGCCATGCTCGGAGATGACCCGCCAGAACGCACCGGCGTCCGGCGTACCGATTGGCTTGCCTTCGTAGAGGACGGTCGTGGCGCCGACCAGGAGCGGGGCATAGACGATGTACGAGTGGCCGACCACCCAGCCGACGTCGGAGGCCGTCCACCACACGTCGCCCGGGCCGATGTCGTAGACGGCGCGCATGGACCAGCTCAGTGCGACCGCGTGGCCGCCGTTGTCACGGACGACGCCCTTCGGCTTCCCCGTCGTACCGGACGTGTAGAGGATGTAGAGCGGATCGGTCGCCGCAACGTCGACCGATCCGACCGGCTCGGCCGCGGTGGCGACCGTGGTCCAGTCCAGATCGTTCTCACCCAGCTTGGCGAGAGCCTCCGGGCGCTGCAGGACGATCGTGTGCTCGGGCTGGTGCTGGGTGAGCTCGAGCGCCGCGTCGATGATCGGCTTGTACTCGACCACCCGCGTCGGCTCGATCCCGCACGATGCGGCGATGATCACACGCGGCGTCGCGTCGTCGATCCGGGCCGCGAGCTCTTTCGGTGCGAACCCGCCGAACACCACCGAGTGGATCGCCCCGAGCCGCGCACACGCGAGCATCGCGACCACGGCCTCCGGCACCATCGGGAGGTAGACGATGACCCGATCGCCCTTCCCGACCCCGAGCGAGGCGAGCCCGCCGGCGAACCGCGCGACGTCGTCCCGCAGCTCCGCATAGGTGTACGAGCGTCCCGTCCCGGTGACCGGCGAGTCGTAGATCAGCGCGGTCCGATCCCCGTGCCCCGACTCGACGTGCCGGTCGAGAGCGTTGTACGACGTGTTCAGTGAGCCGTCCGGGAACCAGCGATAGATCGGTGCGTTCGAGGAGTCGAGTGCCCGGGTCGGCGGCGAACTCCAGCTGATCGCCTCCGCCGCCTCCAGCCAGAATCCCTCGGGATCCGCGAGACTCCGCCGATAGCTCTCGTCGTACGCGCCCATCTGGTGGCTCCATTCAAAGACTGGTCATCATCGTGGCAGGGTTAGGGCCATGACGGTAAGAGTGGACGAGGTTCGGGCCGCGGCGGAGCGGATTGCCGGACGGGTACGGCGTACCCCGGTGATCGAGGTGGCCTCGGGGCTCACGTTCAAGTTGGAGCACCTGCAGCACACCGGATCGTTCAAGCCCCGAGGGGCGTTCAACCGACTGCTCAGTGCCAAGGAATCCGGTGAACTCACCGGACAGGGCATCGTCGCGGCCTCCGGCGGCAACGCGGGACTCGCGGCGGCGTACGCAGCCCGCGGACTCGGCGTCCACGCGCGGATCTTCGTCCCGGCGAACGCCCCCGCGCCGAAGGTCGCCAAACTGCACAAGCTCGAGGCAGAGGTGGTCCAGATCGGCACCGAGTACGCCGAGGCCTACCTGGCGGCCGTCGAAGCGCGCGACGAGTCCGGCGCACTGCTGCTGCACGCCTACGACCAGCCGGAGGTCGTCGCCGGTCAGGGCACCGTCGGCCTGGAACTGCTCGACCAGGTCGACGGCTTCGACACGGTCCTGGTCGCGGTCGGCGGCGGTGGTCTGCTCGCGGGCATCGCGACCGCGATCGGCGACCAGGCCCGCGTCGTCGGCGTCGAGCCGGAGCTGTCGCAGGCCCTGCACAGGGCGCTCGAAGCCGGCGAGCCGGTCGACGGGCCGGTGGCCGGAATCGCGGCCGACTCACTCGGTGCCCGCCGGGTCGGCGATCTCGCGTACGCGGCCGTTCAGGACAACGGCGTACGGTCGCTGCTCGTGAGCGACGACGAGATCGTTGCCGCTCGCAATGAGCTCTGGCACGCGTACCACCTGGGCGTGGAGCACGGCGCGGCTGCTGCCTACGCGGCGCTGACGTCCGGCGTCTACCAGCCGGCCGCCGGTGAGCGCGTGGTCGTCGTGATTTGCGGAGCGAACACGGACCCCACCACGCTCATTTGACCGGTCGGACCAATCCACGTCCCGGCTTGTCGTCGGCGAGGAACCACGCCGCGAGGATGCCGGAGATACCGCCGAACAGGTGGCCCTGCCACGAGATCCCGTCCTGTGGCAGCAGGCCGCCGAGCAGCGCACTCCCCCAGACCACGATCACCAGGATGCCGACGAGCACCTGGCCGATCCGCCGGTTGAAGAGGCCGCGCGCGATCAGGTAGGCGGCGTACCCGAAGACCAGGCCGCTGGCGCCGATCGTGATCGTGTTCGGCGGTGAGATCAGCCAGGTCCCGAACCCGCCGATCACCGTGACGACCGCGGTCACCGCGAACAACCGGGCCGCGCCGCTGACCGCGATCAAGGCGCCGAGGGTGACCAGTGGCAGCGTGTTCGAGATCAGGTGGCCGAAGCCGAGGTGCAGGAACGGTGCCGTGACGATGCCGATCAGGCCCTGTGGATCGCGCGCGACGATCCCGTACTTGTCGAGGTCTCCGTGCAGCGCGGTGTCGATGACTTCGCTGAGCCACATCAGCCCGACCAGCACGGCGAGCAGCTTCAGCCCACCGCCGATCCGGGCGGTGTCGACCGTCCGGCCGGTCCGCTTCGCGGGTGTTTGGGAGCTCATAACCCAACGATGCCGTATCGGGCCAAGTCTCAGTCCGTGGCAGGCGCGGCGACAGCAGAGGGTGATGTCTGAGATACTGGCCGTGGCCGTCGACTGGGTGGGGGAACGCGATGCCGATCGCCGTTTACGTGCTCGGCATGAGCATTTTCGCGCAAGGAACCTCCGAGCTGATGCTGGCCGGGCTGATGCCTGAGCTGTCAGCGGATCTGCACGTCTCAATCCCCGCGGCCGGCCTGCTCATCTCGGCGTTCGCGGTCGGCATGCTCGTCGGTGCCCCGGTCCTCGCGGTCGTCACGCTGACCTGGTCCCGGCGTACGGCGTTGTTGCTGTTCCTCGGCATCTTCGCGCTCACGCACGTCGCGGGCGCTCTCACCACGAACTACGACGTACTGCTCGCCACCCGCGTCGTCGGCGCCTTCGTGTACGCCGGATTCTGGTCGGTCGCGGCTGTCACGGTGGTCGCGCTCGTACCGAAGGACAGCCGGGCCCGGGCGATGAGCATCGTCACCGGCGGACTCACGATCGCCACCATCGTCGGCCTCCCGATCGGCACGGTGCTGGGCCAGAACTTCGGCTGGCAGGCCGCGTTCTGGACCGTGGCCGGGCTGTGTGTGCTCGCGATGGCCGGCGTGCTCGCGACCGTCCCGGGCGGCCGACCCGACCCGGCCAAGGCTCCACGGCTCCCCGACGAGTTGCGGGCGCTGGCCAACGCCCGGCTGTGGCTCGCGTTCGGCACGACGGCGTTGGTGACCGCAACGATCCTGGTCGTCTTCAGCTACCTCGCTCCCCTGCTCATCGACACGACCGGGCTCAAGCCAGGTGCGGTCCCCGGCGTACTCGCGCTGTACGGCCTCGGCTCGTTCATCGGCATCACGATCGGTGGCCGGTTCGCGGACGCGCTGCCGTTCCACACCCTCTTCACCGGGATCACCGGTCTGGTCGTGCTGTCGGCCGTACTCGCGTTCACCGCGTCGATTCCGGCGGCCGCGATTGCGATCGCCGCGCTGCTCGGGGGTTTCGGTTTCGCGACCAACCCGGCGCTCAACGCCCGCGTGTTCAGCCTGGCCGGCGACGCGCCGACGTTGGCGACGGCAACGAACTTCTCCGCGTTCAACGTCGGCATCACCGTCGGGCCGTGGCTCGGTGGGCTCGCGCTCGGCGCCGGTGCGGACTACCCCGCACTCGGCTGGATCGCGGTCGCCACCGGGCTCGCGGCCCTCGCGACGGTTCTGGTCGCGGCGTTCCTGCCGGTCAGTTCACCGGACCCTGCGGATCGAGATGCGACGGGTCGAAATCGGCGTGCCGCTTGAACACGTACTTGTTCAGCACCCACGTGATCGCCCACAGCACGACGCCGACCACCATCAGCCAGCCGGCGATCTTGTAGTCGCCCGACGCCCGGCCGGACAGCGGGCTGGCCAGGTAGACGCACAGTACGACGCCGATCACTGGCAACGCGGTCGGCGCGTGGAAGTGCTTGTGCTCGACCCGGTCCCGGCGCAACACCAACACCGCCACGTTCACGATCGCGAACACGCACAACAGCAGGAACGCCGTCGTCCCGCCGAGCGCGGCCAGATCGGCGTACCCGATCAGTGCGAACGCGAGCAGCGTGGTGAACAGGATCGCGATGTACGGCGTCCGCCGCTTGCGGAGCACGCGGCCGAGCGGCCCGGGGAGCACCCGCTCGTGCGACATCCCGTACAGCAGGCGGCTGGCCATCAGCATGTTGATCAGCGCCGAGTTCGCGACCGCGAACATGGTGATCCAGGCGAACACCTCGAGCGGGAAGCCCGGCGCACCGGCCTGCACGACCTTCAGCAGGGGCGTGGCGCCCTTGTTCAGCTCCTCGGGTGAGACCAGTGCGACCGCCGAGATCGCGACCAGGACGTAGATGACGCCGGTGACGCTCAGGCCGATCAGCATCATCTTCGGGAAGATCTTGACCGGGTCCTTGGTCTCCTCGGCCATGTTCACCGAGTCCTCGAAGCCGACCATCGCGAAGAACGCCAATGCGGTCGCGGCGGTGACCGCGCCGAACGGCGACTCACCGTCCGGGACGTTGAACTCGGTCAGCCGGGAGGTGTCGCCGTCGCCGCCGAGCAGTGCCCAGGCGCCGATACCGATGACGATCAGCAGACCGCTCAGCTCGACCAGGGTCAGGACGACGTTCGCCTTGACGCTCTCGCCGACACCGCGCAGGTTGACCAACGCGATCAGTGTCATGAACGCGAGGGCGGTGATCATCAGCAGCGACCCACGCTCGGGGTCGATGTCGGCGGCGGAGAAGAAGTTCGCCGCAAACGCCTTCGACGCGCTCGAGGCCGAGGTCAGGCCGGAGCACATCACCGCGAAGGTGAGCAGGAAGGTCAGGAAGTGCACGCCGAACGCCTTGTGCGTGTAGACCGCGGCGCCGCCGGCCTTCGGGTACTTCGTGACGAGCTCCAGGTAGCTGGTCGCGGTCAGCATCGCGACGACGAAGGCGCACACGAACGGCAGCCAGACCGCTCCGCCGACCTCACCGGCCACCTTGCCGGTCAATGCGTAGACACCGGTGCCGAGGATGTCGCCGACGACAAACAGCAGCAGCAGTCCTGGTCCCATTACCCGCTTGAGTTCAGGTCGCTCACCGGTGGCTGCTTCGGCGGCGGCAGTGCTCTCACTCATCGTGCCTCCCTGGGATCGGTGCGTCACGTAGGTGACATGGTCCCATCAGATGAGGCGGGGCGCGCGCGTTGAGGCTTGACCGGGCGTCCCCTGTCCGGTCCGCGCGCGCCCGGCATGTCAGGCATACCCCAACCTGAGGTCATCCGCACCAGGGGGCGCGTTGACGTATCCCGGACATGTCGCGAAGTCGCCACCGGGCGGAAAAGGACTCCACCTTGGTCCAGCGGACGAGATAGCCTGTCCAGAATCCGGTCTGGGGAGGATGCGTGCTGGAGTCGGTAGGGGTGGAGCCACCCGACGAGGAGGCGTACCGCGCCCTGCTGACGGCGTCCGGCTGCGGCGTCCCCGAGCTGGCCAAACTCCTCGATCGTGATGAGCGCGAGGTCGCCGCGACCGTCGACCGGCTGGAGTCGCTCGGCCTGCTCACCACCACCTCTGACCATCCGCCGCGGCTGCTGCCGACCCGTCCGGACGTGGCCGTCGACGGGTTGGTCGCCGTACGACGTGCTGAGCTCGACCGTGTCCGCGCGGAGGCCCGGGTGTTGCTGTCCGAGGTCCACGCCCAGGAGCAGCACCGGCCGGAGAACCTGGTCGAGGTGATCGTCGGCCAGGAGGCGATCGCGGCCCGGTTCGCGCAGTTGCTCGCCGGTACGCGTGATCAGCTGCTCGTGCTGGACCGGCCGCCGTACGCCTCCCGGCCCGGCGAGTCCGACCCGAAGGTCCGTGGCCTGCTCACCGAAGGCGTGGTTGTCCAGGGCATCTACTCCCCCGATTCGCTGAACATTCCGGGCGGGGTGGACGAGGCGTACAGCGCGGCGGACGCCGGGGAGACGTCCCGGGTCCATCCGCGGGTGCCGATGAAGTTGGCCGTGTTCGACCGCCGGATCGCGCTGCTGCCGCTGTCGGTGGATCAGCTGGTCGACAGTGCGCTCGTCGTACATCCGTGTGCGCTGCTCGACGCGCTGATCGAGATGTTCACGCTGTTGTGGAACCAGGCGGTGCCGGTCGTGCCGCCGGTCAAGGCCGATCCCACCGATGCCCGGCTGATGACGTTGCTCGCCGCCGGGTTCAAGGACGACGCGATCGCGCGGCAGCTCGGGTTGAGCAGCCGGACGGTCGGGCGGCGGGTGGCCGAGCTGATGGAGGCGCTGGGTGCGCGGACCCGGTTCCAGGCCGGAATCCACGCCCAGCGCCGCCATCTGCTGGAGGAATGACTCAGCAGGTGCCGAGCATCTGCTGCAACGCCGTCTTCTCAGCCGCCTGCAGCGACAGGCCATAGGTGTACTTCACCCAGATCCACTCGCGTGCGTAGATGCAGTGCACCGACGCGTTCGGCGGCTGCCACTCGGACGGGTCGCTGTCACCCTTCGACCGGTTGCTCGACGCGGAGACCGCGATCAGCTGCGCGATGGTGAGGTTGTTGGCGAACTCCTGCCGGCGTGCGGTCGTCCAGGCGTTCGCACCGGACTTCCACGCCTCGGCGAGCGGCACGATGTGGTCGATGTCGACACCCGAGGACGTCTCCACGTATGTCGAGTCGTACACGCTGTACCAGCGGCCGGCCGTCGGCTGGCAGCTGCTGTCGACGGTGACACCGGTGCCGTCGCGCTTCAGCACCTGTTCACGGGTGTCGCAGCTTCCGGACTGGGTGATCCAGTGCGGGAAGAGGTCGCGGCTGTAGCCACTCGTCGAGCCTTCCGTCTTCACGGTGAGGCTCGCCAGTTGGGTGGCCGCCGTACTGGCCGCGGGCGGGTCCGGCGGGTAGGCCAGCGCCGAACTGGCGCTGAGGGTCCAGGCTGCGATCGCGGCTAGTGCCGTGAGGGCAGCAGTGATGGTGCGTCGCATGGGTCAGGCCTCCGAGGGTTGGGGCGGGGTCCCCCCTGACGTGCTGTCCCAAGCCTTTCCCGGTCACGCGCGGTGAGAAACCACCCGCCGGTGAAAGCAATGTGAACGCTCAGTCGTGCTCGACGACCGTCAGCGTCCATCCGCTAGCGGCCCGCTCGAGTTCTGTGTTCCAGCGTTCGGCCACCAGTTTGTGCAGGGCTCTCGGCGTACCGGGGTCCTTGCCGGACTCCAGAATGTGCCGGGCGACCAGGCCGCGGGTGTGCTTGGCCATGTGGGAGACGACCGTACGAACGCCGTCGCGTTCGCGGACCACGTTCACCGAGACCCACTTGGCCGCTTGGACGCCGGCCGGCCGCCAGGCGGCGACGTAGGTGGACGAACGGCAGTCGACGATCACGCCCTCGCCGTCTGCCAACACTGCGCTCAGCGGCTCACGCCATACTCCCGCCAGCGGTCCGTGGCCGGGGAGCGTCGTACCCATCGAGAGCCGGTACGGCGGGACTCGGTCGGCCGGACGTAGTGCGCCCCAGGCGGCGGACACCACCAGCAGGCGGTTGCCTGCGCGGCGCTTGCTGCCTGCGGACAGGGTCGTGTAGCCGAGGGCGTCGTAAAGGACGCCGGAGTACAGCTCCGAGACCGGGACGGCCGGCTCGGTCCGCCAGCGGATGTTTCGGTCCACCTCGTGCTGCAGCGACGCGCCGACGCCGAGTACGCCGTACGCATCCGAAGAAGCCGAGACCTTCGCAAGCGTCTCGAGCACCTGCTCGCGCACCGGGTTGAGCTCCGGAAACGACAACCCCGCGAAGTCGACGGCGCGACCACGCGTACGACCGGTCTTGCCTTCGGATGGTGGGAGGAGGATCAGGGTCACGTGAGTTCGTCCAGGGCGGCGAGGTCTTCGATCGTGGGGTCCCAGGTGCCGGCGGCGACGTTCTGGGCGATCTGCTCGGGGGTGGTGGCGCCGGCGATCACCGAGGCGACCGCGGGCTGCGCGGCGAGGCCGCCGATCGCGACGTCGATCATGGTCAGGTCCCGCTCGGCCGCGAACGTCTCCAGGGCCTCGATCTTGTCGAAGTCGGCCCGGGCGAGCCGGTCCGGTTGGCCCGCGAGGCGGGTGCCCTCGGGCGCGGCCGCACCGCGCTTGTACTTGCCGGTGAGCAGGCCGGAAGAGAGCGGGAAGAACGGCAGGATGCCGATACCGAGGTGCTCGCACGCCGGGACCAGTTCGTCCTCGGCTTCGCGGTCGAGCAGCGAGTACCGGTTCTGCGCGCTGATGAAGTGCTCGAGACCGTTCGACCGGGCGGTCCACTCGGCGTCGACCACCTGCCAGCCGGCGAACTGCGAGCTGCCCAAATAGCGGACCTTGCCCTCGGCAACCAACTCGGACAGGGCCGACAAGGTCTCCTCGATCGGGGTGACCGGGTCCGGGACGTGCAGCTGGTAGAGGTCGATCCAGTCGGTCCCGAGCCGCTGCAGGCTCGATTCGACCGCCTTGCGGATGTACCGGCGCGAGCCGCGGACGCCCCAGTCCGGCCCGTTCGTGCCGTGCATGTCACCGCCGAACTTGGTCGCGATCACCACCTCGTCGCGGCGGCTCCCGAGTGCCTTGCCGAGCAGCTCCTCGCTGAAGCCGTGGTCACCGCGATACACGTCCGCGGTGTCGAACAGCGTGATCCCCGCGTCGACGGCAGCGTTCACCACCGCGTCCGTCCGGGTCGCGTCCAGCCGCCCGCCGAAGTTGTTACACCCCAGCCCAACCACGCTGACCGCAAGCCCCGAGTCACCCAACTGCCGATACTCCATCTCGCTCATGTGCCCAGACTAAGCCGTGCCGCTCCGTCCCCCGCGGGCAGCGCGACACCGCCTGTCAGCGCATAGAGTGGCGAGCATGCCGAGTCTTACCGTCGACGGCGCCCGTACTCGGGCCGCCGCCCTTTCCGTCCAGTCGTACGACGTCGATCTCGACCTCACCCAAGGCGAGCGCACGTTCGGATCCAGCACCACGATCAGGTTCACGGCCTCGAGCCCGACGACCTGGCTGGACGTGAAGCCCGACGAGCTGAGCTCGGTGACGCTGAACGGTACGGCGGTCGACGTGGCCGGATTGAACGACGGCCGGCTCGAGCTGACCGACCTGCAGCCGGAGAACGAGCTGGTCGTGGTCGCGACGATGCTCTACTCCCACGACGGTGAAGGTCTGCACCGCGCGGTCGACGCCGCCGACGGACTCGCCTACACCTACGCGATGTCCTTCCTCGACGCAGCGCCCCGGATCTTCGCGTGCTTCGACCAGCCCGACCTCAAAGCGCCGTACCGGATGAAGGTGACCGCACCCGAGGAGTGGCTGGTGCTCGGCAACGGCGCCGCCACCCAGGTCTCCCCCGGCCGCTGGGAGCTGGCCGAGACGAAGCCACTGTCGACGTACTTCGTCACCGTGGTGGCCGGCCCGTACCACCAGATCACCGACTCCCACGACGGGATCCCGCTCAGCGTGGTGTCGCGGCAGTCGCTGAAGGACGCGCTCGACCGCGAGGCCGCGGACATCTTCGAGGTCACCAAGCAGTCCTTCGACGAGTACCACCGGATGTTCGGCTACCGGTACCCGTTCGGTGAGTACCACCAGGCGTTCGTGCCCGAGTTCAACGCCGGCGCGATGGAGAACCCGGGCTGCGTGACGTTCCGCGACCCGATGGTGTTCCGGTCCGCGGTGACCGACGGCGAACGCAGTTCCCGGGCCCGGACGGTCGTGCACGAGATGGCGCACCAGTGGTTCGGCGACACCGTGACGATGAAGTGGTGGAACGACCTCTGGCTGAACGAGTCGTTCGCCGAGTACATGGCGCACCGGGTGTCGACCGACGCGACCCGGTACACCGACAACTGGATCGACTTCGCCTACATCCGCAAGTGGTGGGGACTGCAGGCCGACCAGCGTTCGTCGACGCACCCGATCGCCGCCGACGCGGTCAAGGACGCGCTCGCGTCGCTGGGCGACTTCGACGGCATCTCGTACGCGAAGGGCGCCGCGGTGCTCAAGCAGCTCGCCGCCTACCTCGGTGACGACGTCTTCCTGGCCGGCGTGAACGCGCACATCGCGGCCCACGAGTTCGGCAACGCCACCTTCGCGGACCTGGTCGAGAAGTGGACCGAGGCCGGTGCGGTCGGCCTGGACGACTGGGCGCAGAACTGGCTGCGTACGCCGGGCCTGGACACGATCTCCGCCGTCCGCACCGAGACCGGCATCAAGCTGCGCCGGGTCGCGCCGGCCGCCTACCCGGCTTCACGACCGCACAAGCTGACCGTCGGCGGGTACGACGCGGACGGTCACGGTACGTCGGTCGACGTACTGCTGGACGCGGACGATGTGGACGTCGAGCTCGACCCGTCGGTCGCCGTGGTGATCCCGGACGCGGGTGACGACAGCTGGGCCAAGGTCCGGCTGGACGAGCAGAGCCTGGCGAACCTGCCGACCGTGCTGCCGAAGATCGCGAGCGGCGTGACGCGGGCCGTCGTACTGAACAGCCTCCGGGACGCGATCGCCGACGCCGAGCTCGACCCGAAGCTCGGGCTCGACGTCGTCCTCGCGCTGCTGCCGACCGAGAACAGCGACATCGGCGTCGGCACCATGGTCAATTGGGTCAACACGCATCTGCTCGGCAACTACCTGCCCTACGAGCCGTACCGGGCTCAGGCGGCCGACGCCGTCGCCGCCCGGCTGGAGACCGCGACGCCCGGGTCCAGCGTGCAGCTCGCCGCGGCCCGCGGGTACACGCGATTCAGCAACGACACCGACCGGCTCAAGGGCTGGCTCGCGGGCGACGGCGTACCCGAGGGTCTCGCAATGGACGCGGACCTGCGGTGGACGGTGCTGCTGCAGCTCGCCCGGATCGGTGCCATCGGTGATTCGGAGATCGACGCCGAGCTCGAGCGGGACACCTCGTCGGAGGGCGTCGTGCACGCGACCCGCTGCCGGGCCGCGCTGCCGACCGTGGCCGCCAAGGAACGTGCGTGGACGCAGATCATGACCGACGCAGATATCGCGAACTACGAGTTGTACGCCGCGTGTGAAGGGTTCTGGCACGCGAGTCAGCTCGAGCTCACCGCGCCGTACGTCGACCGGTTCTTCGCCGAGATTGCGGGCACCGAGAAGCTCCGGTCGGGCTGGGTCGTCGCGAACAGCGCGCGGCTCGCGTTCCCCCGGTCCGCCATCGACCAGCGGGTCGTCGCACAGGCCGCCGATCTGGTTGCCGACGAATCGATCGCGGCCGGCATCCGGCGGTCGGTCGGGGACAACGTCGACGACCTCAAACGTGCTCTTGCGGTGCGTTCGGCGTACAGCAACTGACGTAGCCGGGACGGATCCGGTCGCGATCACACCGTGTTGTGACTACTGTGACTGATGTGATCAGGAGGACCCTGATGACCAGGCAAGATGTGATTTCGTGACGTAACCTCCACAATGACCGGGCGGCACGGCGCGCCGGTCTTGGTCAGGCCCAGCGTCCGGGAGAGACTGTCTAGAACCGCACAGGAGAACAAAGGCAATGCGCGAGGCGAGGCTCGTCGGTCTGAGCCAGGATGGAAAGCAACTCATCCTGGTGCTGGCAGAGACGGGTGAGGAGTTCGCCGTTCCGGTCGACGACCGGTTGCGTGCGGCCCTCCGCGGCGACCGTGCCCGACTCGGCCAGCTGGAGATTCAAATGGAGAGCGCGCTGCGCCCACGAGACATCCAGGCTCGTATCCGCGCCGGCGAAAGTCCCGAGGCGGTCGCAGCCGTCGCCCAGATGCCGATGGAACGCGTGATGGCGTTCGCCGGCCCGGTCCTCGCCGAGCGGGACCACATCGCCAGCCTCGCCCAGCGCGCCTCCGTCCGACGGCGTGGTGGTGCGGACGCGCCGACCCGCAACCTCGGCGCCTGGGTGACCGAGCGACTGCGCACCCGCCAGGTCGACCCGGCCTCGGCCGAGTGGGACGCCTGGCGACGCGAGGACGGCCGCTGGGCGGTCCGCGTCTCCTACTTCGTCGAGTCCGAGGACAGCGCCGATCCCGAGGCGGAGCAGAAGGACGAGAAGATCGCGATGTTCGCGTACGACGCTCCCGGTCGTTACGCGGTCCCCGACGACGACGAGGCTCGCTGGCTGGTCGGCGAGCAGGCGCAGGTACTGGCGCCACCGGTTCAGCCCACGCACCAGCCGGGCGAACGGCGGCTGTCCGCTGTCGCCGACATCGACCCGACCATCGCACCCGACCATGGCGCCGACAGTTACGAGGCCGGCTTCGAGGACACGGTCAGCCTGCCGCGTCGCAACCAGCCCGCCGCCCGGGAGACGCCGCGCGAGTCCGTGCGCGACGCAGGTCGGGAGGCCTTCGGTGGTCGCGATGCCGAGCGTGGTCCGCGGCGCGTGCACTCCGTGCCGAACCCGGACGACGAGCCAACGCTGATCGACGTACCGATCGAGCAGCCACCCGCGCTGCGCCCCTCCGTCCGTGCAGTCGAGCGCCCGACCCCGCCGGTCGAGTTCGCGCCGCCGGAGGAGCCGGCGGCCGCGGCCGAGAACACGGTCACCGAGCGCCGTGCTTCGCCCGACCGTGGTCCTGCACCTGTTCGTCAGGCGCCCGAGTCCCGCGCCCCGGCCGAGCGCCCGGTGGCCAAGCCAACTCCTTCGCCTGCTGACCCGGCTCCCTCGGCCAAGCCCGAGCCCGAGCCTGAACCGAAGCCTGAGCAGCCTGCTGCCGAAGCGCCGGCCGCAGCCGCCGAGCAGGCCGCGACCGAAGAGACCACCGAGCCCAAGAAGAAGCCGGCTCGCCGGGGTTCGAAGCGCGCGAGCGTCCCGAGCTGGGACGAGATCATGTTCGGCAAGAAGGCCGACTGACCCATCGCGGACCTGTCACATTCCTCCGGATCGGGCCGTCATCCACTATGACCCCACATCGACCGGTCAGGAGGACCTGATGAAGTTTCGCACCCTCGTCGAGCCACCCGAGCCCATGCGAGGGCTCGAAGTGCCGGCTGAAGTGATGGAAACGCTTGGCGGGGGTGCGCGGCCGCCGGTGACGATCACGGTCAACGGGCATTCCTGGAAGAGTCGCGTCGCGATCATGCGTGGCCGTCACCTCCTCGGTCTCAGCAGGGCCAACCGGGAGGCCGCGGGCGTCGAGGCCGGTATGGAGGTCGAGGTCGAGCTGGAGCTCGACACCGAGCCGCGCGTCGTCGTCGAGCCACCGGACTTCGCCCAGGCCCTCGACGACGACCCGGTCGCCCGCGCCGCCTACGACCGGCTCGCGTTCAGTCACAAGCGCGAGCATGTGCGCGCGATCGAGACCGCGAAGAAGCCCGAAACCCGCCAACGGCGGATCGAGAAGGCCATCAGCACCCTGCGTTCCTGACGGATCATGGACATGCGTCCCAGATAGCGGACCGTAGTTGGCAGAGTGCGGGAGCTCTGCCATGATCTTCGGCATGCAGATGCTGTGTTGTTGCTGTCGTCGCTGACGCGCGCCCTCTCCGGCGCACGAGGCCCTGTCCCTTTTCGTGGCCCGCCCGCCGACACAGCACACACAGGAACTTGGTATGAATCTCCCGGCTTTCGCCGCTCTGCTCGCGTCCCGTGGCCTCCGGCTGCTCCCCGGTTCGTACGCCGTCCCGGTCGAGCTGCTCGTTCAGTTGCCTGACGCAACGATCGTGCGATTCACGGCCCAGGGCACCACGCTCCGGCTGCGGCACTACTCCCCCGAGGCGCTCACCGCGATCACCATCCCGGCCGAGTGCGGTTGCGGTGACCACCACCCGCAGTCCGGCCCGACCAGGGTCACGCTCAGCGCGTACGCTGTACCGGTCGACGAGCGCACGATCGACGGTGAGCTGCTCTTCGGGTGGCAGGGTCACGAGGCGGGACTGCTCCGCCTCGAGGACGCGGCGACGTACTTCTTCGAGCTGCTGGAAACGCCGGCGCGAGAACTGGTCGGCGTCGCCTAGGGCCTGCGGTGCGCCGGTTCGTGGGTGTCGAAGTGCTCGCGGGCTTCTTCGACCTTGGCCAGGTTCGGTGACCAGTCGGCGAGTGAGTGGAACAGTGGCGCCAGGCTCTGGCCGAGCTCACTGATCTCGTACTCGACGCGTGGCGGGACCTCCGCGTAGTAGGTCCGAACGACCAGCCCGTCCCGCTCCAACTGTCGTAGCCGCTGGGTGAGCACCTTGGGTGTGATCACGCCGATCCGCCGCTGCAGCTCGACGAACCGTTGGCGCCCGTACTCGTTCAGCGTCCACAGGATCGGCGTCGTCCACCGGCTGAAGACCAGATCGACGACCGGCGCGATCGGACAGGCCTGCACCGGGTCCGCCGCCGCTGTGCGCTCCATCACAAAGGTGCCTCTCATCCAATACTTTCCTCTAGGTACCTACTATCCCACGGCAACTAGCGTCGTCCGCATGATCGTGATCACCGGAGCAACCGGAAACGTAGGCCGCCCACTCGTCCAAGTACTCGCCGACGCCGGCGAAGCCGTCACGGCGGTATCCCGCCGGCCCGCTGACATGCCGACCGGCGTACGGCATGTCCAGGCCAACCTGTCCGAACCATCAACTCTCCAGCCGACCCTCGAGGGCGCCGACGCCGTCTTCCTGCTCACAGCCGCCGAGTTCCTGGCCGACGGCAATATGAAGGAGGTGATGGAGGTCGTCACCGCCGCCGGGGTCGAGCGAGTCGTCCTGCTGTCGTCCCAGGGTGTCGGTACGCAGCGGCATCCGTCAGACATCGAGGATGCGGTGACGCAGTCCGGCGTCGGCTGGACGATGCTGCGTCCCGGCAACTTCGCCAGCAATGCCTTCCAGTGGGCCGAGTCCATCCGCACCCAACGGTCGATGGCAGCGCCGTTCGCCGACGTCGCTCTACCGGCCGTCGATCCGGAAGACATCGCCGCGGTTGCCGCTGCGGCTCTGCGCTCGGACCATGCCGGCAACATCTACACGCTCACCGGACCCGCGGCGATCTCGCCGCGTCAGCAGGCCGCGGTGATCGGTGAGGTCCTCGGCGAGCCGGTGCGGTTCGACGAGCTCACCCGCGACGAGGCGCGCACCCGGATGCTGACCTACATGCCCGAGCCAGTCGTCGAGGCCACCCTCGGCGCCCTCGGCACGCCCTCACCCGCCGAGCAGCAGGTGAGCCCCGACGTCGAACAGGTGCTCGGCAAGCAGCCGCAGACGTTCGCCGACTGGGTCGCCCGAAACCTCACCGCCTTCCGGTGAAGGCCGGACCTCCGGCACTCACCAACCCCTGCAGAAGCACAGTCTCCGAGCGCACTTGCGCTCATCATCGACCGGTGCGAGCGGGTTAGTGAGGGGCTGACGTCCGGACCAGTGGGAGGAAGACGTCGTCGACCAGTGAGGTGAGGGTCGAGGCGGCGACCGGCTCGCGGGCCAGCAGCATCTCGTGGCGGAGGAGGTTGGTCGGCGCGGTGAGGACCCGCTCGGGAACATCTCCGGTCGGGATCTCACCGCGGGCCGCCGCCCGCTGGACGATGGTCTCCATCACGCCGGTCATCCGGCTGTAGACCTCCGGGTCCAGGTCCGGCGCCTCGGCGAGCAGCCCGTGAACGACCTCGGGACCGACAGACTCGAACCGGTCCGCCATCCGCTGCAGGATCGCGAGCACGTCGTCGCGCAGGTTCCCGGTGTCGGGGATGTCTTCGATGATCGACCCGTTCCGATGCCGCATCGCCGAGATCACCAGCTCGGCCCGGTTCTTCCACCGCCGGTACAGCACCTGCTTGCCGGTGTGCGCCCGGGCCGCGACCGCCTCCATCGTGAACCGCGTGTAGCCGGACTCCATCAACTCGTCCCAGGCGGCGTCGAGCAGCACGGCCTCCAACTCGGCACCGCGCCGGCGCTGCGTCTGCTCCATCGCTCACCTTCCGATCAAGAGACCTTGCGTCTCTTAACGATCCGAGTCTACTCTGAAAACCGTAAGAGACGCATCGTCTCTAAGGAGACTCTCGGATGACCACCACTACACCCGACCGCCTGGATCGCGCGGTCCTCAAACTCGCCGCCGTTCTCGTGGTCGGCGCCCTCGCTCCACTGCTCGACAGCACGATCGTGACGGTCGCGATCCACACCCTCGGCATCGAGCTGCACGCGTCGGTGTCCACGGTCCAATGGGTGAGTACGGCGTACCTGCTGGCGCTGGCGATCGCGATCCCCGTCACCGGTTGGTCGGCGGACCGGTTCGGCGCGAAACGGATGTGGATCGTCGCACTCGCGCTGTTCCTGACCGGGTCGATGCTCTGCGGGATCGCGTGGAACATCGGTTCGCTGATCGCCTTCCGGGTGATCCAGGGACTCGGCGGCGGCCTGATGCTGCCGATCCTGCAGACCCTCCTGCTCCGCGCCGCCGGTCGGGAACGCATCGGCCGGCTGATGTCCGTCATCACCCTGCCCGCGCTGATCGGGCCGATCCTCGGTCCGGTCATCGGCGGCGTCCTGGTCGGCCATCTGAGCTGGCGCTGGATCTTCTACGTCAACGTGCCGATCTGCGTCGTCGCGATCGTCCTCGCCGTCCGCGTCCTCAAGCCCGATCCCGAACCGACGAACGCAGCTCTCGACGTACCCGGATTGCTCCTCGTCTCCCCCGCCCTGGCCAGCATCATCTACGGCCTCACCCAGGTCGGCGAGCACGGCGGCTTCGGCCACGTGACCGTCCTCGTCCCGATCATTGCCGGCCTACTCCTGCTGCTCGCCTTCGCGCTTCGGAAGAGCCCGCTGATCGACCTCACGCTCTTCCGCACCCGCTCCTTCGCCGCGTCGACGTCTCTCCTCTTCCTGACCGGCTTCGGCCTGTACGGCGCGATGCTGCTGCTCCCGCTCTTCTATCAGCAGGCCCGCGGCGAGACCGTGACCGCGGCCGGTCTGCTCCTCATCCCGCAAGGCATCGGGAGCCTGATCGCCCGCGTGGCCGGCGGACTCAGCGACCGCTTCGGACCGCGACCGATCGTCCTCGCCGGGATCGCGCTCACCACGCTCGGGACCATCCCCTTCGCTTTCACGGGTACGTCGTACACCCTGCTGGCAATCGCCCTGGTCATCCGCGGCGCCGGACTCAGTGCGGTCAACCTGGCCGTGATGGTCGGTGCCTTCCGGGATCTCGAGCCGTCGCAGATCTCCCACGCCAGTAGCGCGACCCGGATCATGCAGCAGCTCGGCGGTGCCTTCGGAGCCGCGACCCTGGCGGTGATTCTGCAGAGTCAACTGCTCGGTCATGGGTCCGCGGCCGCCTTCGCGCACACCTTCGTCTGGGCGATCGCCTTCACTGTGATCGCGGCCGTGCCGGCAGTTTTGCTGCCCCGGAGGTTGGGCTCTTGAATAAGTAACACGCTTGGTTTAACTTATCCGCGCACCAGCTCTCGCATGTCCTTCCGGTCCGCCACCTGGGGGTTTCAGCATGTCCAGACGCTTGCTCGCGCGGGTCCTCCCCGCTGTCCTACTCACCAGCGTGATCGCCGTTCCCGCGGCGCACGCCGCCACGATGTATCCGAGCGGGGTCGGCACCGACCTGGGGCCTACGCCGACCACGCTCGGCATCAAGCCCGCCGCCGGCGACGATCCCGCCGGGCTCCGGACCGGGACCGCCGACGGCAAGACCTACTGGCAGACCGACCAGGCGGCCGGCACCGGCTACCTGGAGTTCGACGTCGATCGGGACTACGTCGACGAGATCGGCACCGACGACGTCCTGGTGACGGTGACCTATCTCGACGCCGGCGCCGGCACGCTCGAGCTCCAGTACGACGCCGCGAGCAACCCGCAGGCGGATGCTACGGACGTCCAGCTGACCAACACCGGCCAGTGGAAGACCGGCACCTTCGAGCTCACCGACATCGGGTTCACGAACCGGCTCGGAGACGCCGATGTCCGGCTGTTCGGAAGCGCCGACATCACTGTCGCCGGCCTCCGGATCAGTACGGCAGGTGCCTCGGTGCAACTCGGGGCCTCGCCGATCCAGTCCGGCATCACCCCACGCGCGGGAGACCGGGCCGAGAATCTCGTCACCGGCGTACAGGACGGTCGCGCGTACTGGCAGACCGACCACGCCGCGCCCGCGCCGGGCACCAACTTCTTCTACCTGAACGTCGCGGACACCTACCTCTACGACAACCGGAACCTGGTGCTGATCAGCGTCGACTACTTCGACGAGGGCAACGGCCAGTTCGGGCTGCACTACGACTCCCCAGGCCAGACGATCCCGGAGATGTTCAAGAACTCCGAAGTCGTCCGGTACGGCGACACCAAGACGTGGAAGACGTACACCTTCGCGCTGCCGGACGCGGTCCTGACGAACCGCTCGAACGGCTCCGACTTCCGGATCCACAACGGTGACGGCGCTGTCGACCTCAAGGTCGCGGCCGTCCGCGTCGCCAAGGTCGCAACCACGCTCGACGTCACCGAGGGTCTCGTCGACCTGATCGACCAAGCTGCGCGGACGGAGAAGGCGGCCCGCGAAGGTACCCGCGACGGGCAGTTCCCGGTCGGCAGCCGGGCGACCTTCCGCGCGGCCATCGACGACGCCCGTGCGGTCGCGGCGACGCCCGGGGTCACCGACGTACAGGTGAAGGCGGCGCTGCAGAAGCTGCAGGCCGAGCTCGACGCGTTCACGGCCAAGGTGGTCGACACCAACTTCGCGCCGACCGGTGCGGCGACCGCGAGCAGCGGGACCGGAGCCGCGAGCGTCAATGACCGCGACCACGAGACCGCGTGGACCAGCGGCCCGGGTGACTCCTGGTTGCAGCTCGACCTCGGCAAACCTCGACCGGTCAATGACGTCCGCGTCGAATGGGCGCAGGCCTACTCCCCCGACTACACCGTGCAGGTCTCGAACGACGGCAAGAAGTTCATCGCGGTCGGCCGCATCGGCTCGCCCGGCGGCAACCAGGTCAGCAAGACCCGTTTCGCCACCACGAAGGCGCGGTACGTCCGGGTCGCGATGACCGGTGCCGACGCCTTCATCGTCAAGGAGCTCGAGCTCCGGCAGTCCCCGGTCGTCACGCCGAAGCCCCACCTGGTGAACACGGTCAATCCGACCGAGGACGGCGTGGTCGCCGACTTCGACGCCACCCAGTACGGCGCGGATCGCAGCGGCCGGCGTGATTCCACCAAGGCGATCCAGCAGGCCATCTACGCCTGCCAGGACGCGGGCGGTGGCACGGTCTGGCTGCCCGCCGGCACGTACAAGGTAACCGACACGATCGAGGTGCACGCGTTCTGCACCCTGCGCGGTGATCACGGGCAGGCGCCGAACTACGGCACGGTGGTTGTCGCGGACCTGGCCCCCGGCGACGACGGCCCGAGCCTGTTCCGGATCGGCGGAAGTGCGGGCGTCCTCGGCGTCACGACGTACTACCCGAACCAGAACCCGACGAACCCGGTCCCGTACAACTACACGTTCGAGATCCCCGGCGGCGCCTGGATCGGCAACGAGAACTACATGATGTCGACCGTCTCCGACGTCACCATGCTCAACTCGTACCGCGGGATCGGCGTCAGCACGATGCCCAACGACCACGGCAACGCGCCCAGCTCGGGCCAGGTGCACGAGTCGACGACGATCCGCAACATCCGCGGTACGGCGCTGTTCGAAGGCGCGCGTGCCTACAACGGCGCGGACGTCGGCACCTGGGAGAACGTTGTCTTCAGCAACGCCTACTGGTCGTCCGCCCCACGCGCCTACCACCCGCCGGCCCGTACGGCGCTGGACGCCTGGACTCGCGCGCACGGGACCGGGTTGGTCCTCGGCGACCTCGAGTGGGACCAGTTCCACCAGATCACGCTGTCCGACTACGCGGTCGGGATCCATGTGGTGGCCGGCCAGCGGGCTCAGTTCACCGGCAGCTTCCTGCAGCCCGACATCCGCCGGACCACGACCGGCCTCCTGGTCGACGTCAGCGACGACCGGTGGGGTCTCACCCTGGCCGGTGGTCACGTCGAGGGCACCGACGCCGCGATCCGGAACAACTCCCGTGGCTATGTGAAGGTGACCGGCACCGAGGTCGACGGTCCGCAGGCCGGGATCGTCCACCGGATGTCCGGGACGGCACCGACGTACGCGCAGAAGCCGCTGCCGAAGCCTGTGCAGAAGCTCAGCGTGGTCGATGCGCCGCACGGGGTCGGGTACCTCCCGGCTGCGGACGCGACGCGCGGTATCCAGAAGGCGCTGGACAAGGCCGGCCGGAACGGTGGCGGGATCGTCTACCTGCCCGCGGGGTGGTACCGGGTCAGCACCCACCTGAGCGTCCCGGCGAAGGTCGAGTTGCGCGGGGCGTCCGCCGTACCGAACCGCGACCAAGGTGGGGCGAGTGGCGGGACGGTGCTGCAGGCCTTCGAGAAGGACACCCAGACGGCGCTCATCACCTTGCAGAACCGGGCGGGTGTGCGTGGACTGCGGGTCTTCTACTCGGAGAACAACCCGGGCCGGCCTGAGGGTGTCTTGCCTTATCCGTACGCGATCCGGGGTCACGCCGGCGGGAACTACGTCATCAACGCCGGCTTCCCGAACGCCTGGGACGGCATCGACCTCAGCGGTGACGACGTCGTGGTCCGCAAGGTCGCCGGCGCGTTCTTCGATCACGCCATAGCGATCGGCTCAGGCCGCAATGGACGGATCGAGGGGGTGCTGTCGAACGGGAACGCGGTCACCCGGGTCGGCTACCAGCAGCCGTACTGGATGAACGAGGGCAGCATCTTCGAGCTCGTGATCGACAAGTACATGCGCAAGACCGCGAAGATCGTCACCGTCGACGGTGCTCGCGGGCTGACGTTGCTGAACGTGTTCGCGTACGGCTTCCACGACGGGCTCGTGGTGAACTCCGGCCAGGTGGACGCGTTCAACCTGGGCACCGACAACCTCGGCACAGACGGTCACACCGTCGCGGTGACCAGCGGTGACGTCGAGGCGACCAACCTGGCCCGGTACAACGGCGCCACGCTCACCGGTCCGGCGACGCTGCACAACGTGATGGTGATCAACGTCGTCCAGCGCAGCGTGAAGGTCCAGGCCAGTGGATCGGGCGCGGTGAGGATCGCCGGGAACGAGTCCGAGCCCGGCACGTACGAGGTTGGCGCGCAAGTCACAGTGACGGCAGCGCCAACATCGGATAGCGTTTTCCAGAACTGGACCGTGGATGGGACGGTGGTCTCGACCGAGGCGTCGTACACCTTTACTGTCAGCACGGATCAGGTTCTGACCGCGAACTTCACCCCGAAGTGACTATCCGATAGCAGCACTGCCGAGTAGGAGCGAGATGGCTGACGCACAACAGCACCAGGTCGCGATCGTGGGTTGCGGCATCATCGGCCGCACTCACGCGGACACCATCGCGGCACGGCCGGACGCGACCGTGACCGCCCTCGTCGACATCGACGCCGGCGCCGCGGAAGCGCTGGCGGCGCGGCTGAAGGAGGCGGGCCAGCCGGAGCCGAAGCTGTACGCCGACCTGGCCGCGGCGGTGAGTGGGTCGGACGTCACCGTGGTCGCGATCTGCACCCCGAGCGGGACGCATGCGGGGCTGGCCGAGCAGGCGCTGAACGAGAAGAAGCACGTCGTGATCGAGAAGCCGCTCGATGTCGACCTGAACCTCGGCCGCCGGCTCGGCGCGGCGGCCAGCCGGGCGGCGAGCCACGGCCTGGTCTGCTCGGTGATCAGTCAGCACCGGTTCGACGCGGGCAGCGCGGTGGTCAAGCAGGCGATCGACGCCGGCCGATTCGGTCAGCTCACGTCGTGCGTCGCGACGGTTGCCTGGTGGCGCAGCGACGAGTACTACGCGATGGCGGGCTGGCGTGGGACGTGGGCGCTGGACGGCGGCGGCGCGCTGATGAACCAGGGCGTGCACACGGTCGACCTGATGCTGTGGTTCATGGGCCGGCCGGTGAGCATCCAGGCGCAGGCTCTGCGGGCTGCACACCACTCGATCGAGGTCGAGGACACTGTGGTCGCGACGCTCACGTTCGAGTCGGGCGCGGTCGGCACGCTGCACGCGACGACGGCGGCGTTCCCGGGTGGGCGGACGCGGGTGTCCGTGCACGGGACCGAGGGCGGCGCCGAGGTCGAGGACGACCTGCTCAGCCGCCTGAACGTGGACGGAGTAAAGGACGAGGCCTCGATCGACGTCGGCGAGCCCGGTCAGCACACCGCGCAGTACGACGACATCCTGACCGCGATCGCCGAGGGCCGCCCGCCGGCAATCACCGTCCAGGACGCCATCGAGGCGCTCGCAACGGTCCGCGCCGTCTACATCGCCTCGACCCTCCAACGCCCGGTCAAGTTCCAAGACGTCCTGGAGGGCCGCTACGACGACGTAGAGGTCTCCCGAGGCGTCGGCCTCCCACCCAACTAGTCCGTTCAGAGCCCCCGGCTACGCGCCGGGGGCTCTGTCGTTCAGGATGCGTTGGTAGAGGTTGCAGTCCTGCCAGGCTCCGCCGGTGTGCAGGTAGGTGGGCGCGAAGCCGTACTGGATGAAGCCGGTGCGCTGGAGAACCGCCTGGGAAGCCGCGTTGGTGGTCACGGTGCTGGCGGCCAGCCGGTGCAGCTTGAGCTCCTGGTCGGCGATCTCCGCGACCGTCTCGACCGCGCGCGTCATCAGTCCACGACCGACCGCGTCAGCGGCGAGCCAGTAGCCGACGTCTGCGTTCCGGAAGGCGCCGGGCACGAGGTCGTTCAGCGTGATCGCACCGACCACCCGATCACCCTCGACCAGCAACCACGGCACAACCAGCCCGTTCTTGTACCGCTCGAGCGTCCCGGCCAGCTTCTCCTGCTGCGCGGCCGCCGTGAACCAGTTGTCCGGCCGGACCGGTTCCCACGGAGACAAGTGGTCCCAGCTGCGCTGATAGGCCTCGGCCAGAGCGGCAGCGTCATCAAGGGTCGCGATACGAAGCTGAACTTCAGGCGTCAGCGAGCGGGGAGAAATCACTTCGGGAGTCTACGTGCCTGACTGGACCCCGACACGCGCGGTGTGAACGCGTCATGGAAGATCGTCGACGCCGCCCCGACCGCGGCCGCATCGGTCTGCAGCATCGACTCCTCGACCACCACCGGCCGGGTCTCCCGAGCGACCGGATGCGCGTTCACCGCGCGGCGGATCTCGGTCAGGAAGATCTCCGAGATCTCCTTCCCGTACGCCGGTCCGCCCAGCACCACGAGGTCGATATCCAGCAGGTCGACCAGCCCGACCGCCCCCTGCCCGACCACCCGCGCGACCTGGGTGACCGCCTTCACCGCCGCCTCGTCACCATCGGCGGAAGCCTTGCAGACCGCCTTGTACCGCTTGGCCTCATCCGTCGCGCCGGCGTCGGTCTCGACGTACCCGAACTCCGCCGCGATCACGGGTAGCGAGGCGGTCGGGTTGCACTCGGGCACCATCCGCGGCCCGTTCTCGCCGTCCCACTCCCCCATCCGGAGCGCCGCGATCTGGCCGAACTCACCGGCGTTCGCCGTACCGCCGCGATAGATCGACCCGTTCAGGATCAGGCCACTGCCGACGCCCGTACCGAGGTAGAGGTAGGCGAAGTCGCGGGCCCGGGCCGAGCGCCCGATCCAGCGTTCGCCGATCGCGGCCGCCGTACCGTCTTTCTCGACCAGGACCGGGTGGTTGAGCTTCTGCTGCAGCAACTGGCGGATCTTCAGGCCGCGCCAGGCAGGCTGCAACGGGAGGGCGAGCAGGGACCCATCCGCGTCGATCGGTCCAGGTACGGCGACGCCGACACCGAGCATCGAGTCCAGGTCGATCTGGCTGATGCTGAGCGCCGCCGTCACGGTCGCGGCGGTCAGGTCGACCAGCTTGTTCGCCTCGAGATCGTCGGCCAGGTCGACGGTCTCCCGGCGCACGATCGTGCCGTCGAGGTCGACCACCGCGACCGTCAGCAGTTCGGGGTCGATGTGGATGCCGACGGCGTGCGCCGCCTTCGAGCGCAGCCGGACCGGCGTACGCGGTTTGCCGAGCCGTTCGGCGCGCTCCTGCGCCTCCTCCACGAGCAGTCCTTGCTGGAGGAGGATGCGCAGGATCCGCGACACCGACTGCTGGGTCAGACCGGTCCGGCGGGAGATCTCGGTGCGGCTGATGATGCCGGCCAGCCGGATCGTCTCGATGATCACGGCCTCGTTGAACGAGCCCAGGTCGTACTGGTTCGCTCCCGCTTGCCGCAGTGATGCCAGTTGCTCACCCGAGTCGCTCATTGCCACCTCCCCGTCCGTTCCCCGATTAGCCGCGATCGTACTGCCCGGCACCCCCGATCACGGCGCTTCGAGGGCTCCGTCGATGCGCCGTACGCCGGCCGCCCACTCGTCGTGTCCGGACAGTTGCGCCGGATAACGGGCGGCCGCCTCCAGGTCGACGTCGATCCCCCAGCCCGGAGCCTCGTTCGGCCGCAGCCAGCCGTCCTCGATCCGGAGCGTGCCGGGGAACACCTCGTACGTCGCCTCGTTGTACAGGTGACCCTCTTGGATGCCAAAGGCAACCGAACTGACATCGAGCGCGACATTCGCGGCCGCACCGATCGGCGAGGTGTCACCCGGGCCGTGCCAAGCCGTGCGTACGCCGGAGATCTCGGCCAGATCGGCCAGCTTCCGGGCCGGCGTCAGGCCGCCGATATCGGAAACGTGCGACCGAATGAAGTCGACGCCGCCGTCCCGGATCAGCCGGACCGCGTCACCGAACGACGTGGTCAGCTCGCCGACCGCCAGCGGCACCGGCGACGCCGCCCGCACTTCCGGCAGCCGGTCCCACAACTCGGGCGCCAGCACGTCCTCCAGGAAGAACAGCCGGTGCTGCTCGAGCGATCGGGCCAGGAGCACGGCCTCCTTCGGCGTGAGCCTGGAGTGCACGTCGTGCAGCAGTTCGATGTTGTCCGGCAGCGCTTGCCGGGCCTCCGCGAACAGCTCCGGCGTCGTGCGCAGGTAGTCCCGCGCGGACCAGCCGTTGTAGTACGGCGAGTCCGGGTACAGCGTCGGCACCCGGGGAGCGCCGTACCCGCCGCCACCCGGTGTCGACATCTGCAGGCGGATGTGGCGCCAACCCTGCGCGATCAGCTTCTGCGCGTGGTCGATCGTCTCCTCGATGGTCCGGCCGCTGGCGTGGATGTAGGTGTCCGCGGCCGCGCGGACCTTGCCGCCGAGCAGCTCGTAGACCGGCATCCCGGCGCGCTTGCCGGCGATGTCCCACAGCGCCTGGTCGATCCCGGAGATCGCGTTGTTCGTCACCGGCCCACCCCGCCAGTAGCCGGAGTATCCGGCCAGCCGGGTCAGGTCGCCGATGTCACCCGGGTAGCGGCCGACGAGCAGCCGGGCCAGGTGTTCGTCGACGAACGTCTGGACCGCCTTCCACCGCTGGGTGAACGTCGCACACCCGAGCCCGTACAGGCCGGGTTCGGAGGTCTCGATCTTCACCACCACGAGCGGGATGCCTTGGGGTGCGGTGACGATCGCCTTCACCTCGCGGATCCGCACGTCGTCGCGTACGGGCCAGGGCTGGTCGAACGTGGAGGGCATGTGGTCAGTGCTCCAAATCAAGAGTCGGTAGGTCGAGTTCGTGCTGGGCCTCGAAGCCGAGCACAGTCCTGGCGGCGGTCAGATCGATCGGTACCTCACGGCCGGCGAACCGCCGTGACCGCGGCACGTCCGGAGCGAACGTGTCGAGCAGCGCCTCGGTCTCGTACGGCGCGATGGTGGTGCCGGCGGCAACGAAGAAGACCTGAGCGCCCGAGACCGGAGCGGTCAGTCCGAGCTCGATCGCGTACGCCGCATCCCGGGTGTCCAGATAGCTCCAGGCCTCCCGCAGCCCGCCGGCCGGCTTCCTCCGGGCGTGATCGGCCATCCGCTCCAGCACGTCGGACGAGTTGACGTGCGGGAACCGGAAGGCGGCCACATCGATCCCCCACCGGCGCCACGCCATCCGGGCCGTGTTCTCGTCGGTCTGCTTCGACAGCGAGTACGGGTCGGCTATATCGACGGGCGCCTGCTCATCCCACGGGAACGCGGGCGGGGTGATCTCGTGCGGGTTGAACGGGACCCCGGTCGCATTGATGCTGCTCGCGATCACCGCGCGATCGATGCCCAGCGCGCCCGCCTGGGCGAGCACGTTGAACGTCGACACCACATTGATCGAGAAGACGTCGTACGGCGTACCCGCCGACGGGTGGGCCAGTGCCGCGAGGTGTACGACATACTCGGCGTCCTCGAGCGCCCGGGCGACGTCGGCCTCGGACCGGGTATCGCCGATCACGATGCGGTCGGCCTTCAGATCCGGATGCTCGATGTTGGTCAGCGCCGTCACCACGGCCCCGAGCTCGTTCAGACGCTCGACCGTGGCCAGGCCGATCCGCCCGGCCGCCCCCGTCACCAGCACCCGCCGGCCAGCGAGTGCACTCACTCCTTGATACCTCCGGCCATCCCCACACCTCTCAGAAATTGCTTCTGGAACACCAGGAACAACACCACAGGTATCAGAACCGCCAGGAAGAGGGCGCTCATCTGCAGTGAGATCTCTGTGGTTTTGGCCACCCGGGGCAGGGCGACCGAGATCGGCTGCAGTTTCGGGTCGGGCAG
Organism: Kribbella sp. NPDC051952; assembly: GCF_040680855.1. Taxonomy (NCBI): domain Bacteria; kingdom Bacillati; phylum Actinomycetota; class Actinomycetes; order Propionibacteriales; family Kribbellaceae; genus Kribbella; species Kribbella sp. NPDC051952. The sequence continues at coordinate 91,061 of NZ_JBFAXQ010000002.1, read as the reverse complement.
CACGAGCAGCGGCCAGAGGTAGTCCTTCCACGAACCGATCACGGTCAGCAGCGCGACCACGCCGACGATCGGCTTCGACAACGGCAGGATCAGCGCCGTGAACAGCCGCAGGTTGCTCGCTCCGTCGATCCGGGCCGCCTCGATCAGCTCGCGCGGGATGGAGTCGAAGTACCGCTTCATCACCAGCACGTTGAACGCGCCGGCCGCCTGCGGCAGCCAGACCGCCCAGAACGTGTTCTGCAGGCTGATCCCGAGCAGCGGCATCTTCAGGATGGTCATGTACAGCGGGACCAGCGAGATGACACCGGGCAGGAACAGGGTCGCGAGGACGGCCCCGGTGACGATCGGTCCCCACTTCGGCCGCAGGATGCTCAGGACGAACGCACCCGTCGTACAGACGAACAGCGTCGAGATCATCGAGCCGATCGCGATGAACGCGGTGTTGCCGAGGTAGGCGCCGATCTGGACGCGGTTCCAGGCGTCCGGGATGTTCTTCAACTGGATGCCGGACGGCCACAGCTGCATCGGGCCGCTGAGGATGTCCTGGCTGGTGGAGACACCGGATTTGAGCAGCCAGAGCAGTGGTCCGACGCCGGCGATCAGGACACCGATGAAGAGCAGCACCTGGATCGCCGGCAGGCCGAAGCGGACCACGCCGCGCTGCCGGTCGGCGGTCGAGATGATTCCGCGTTCGTGAGTCATGTCGTACTCCAGCGGCGAGTGACGAAGTGGTAGACGACCGACAGCACGCACAGCACCCCGGCGAGCAGCACGCTGAGCGCGGTCGCGGCACCGAAGTCCCCGTTGATGAACGCGTACCGGTAGATCAGGAGCAGGATCGTCGTGGTGGCGTTGTTCGGACCGCCACCGGTGAACAGGAACGGCTCCGTGAAGACCTGGAATGTCCCGATCAGCTGCAGCAGCATCATGATCAGGATGATTCCGCGGATCTGCGGGAGCGTGACGTGCCAGACCCGGCTCCAGATCCCGGCGCCGTCCAGCTCGGCCGCCTCGTACAACTCCGTGCGTACTCCGGTCAGCGCCGCCAGGTAGATGATCGACGTGGCGCCCGCGCCGGCCCAGGTCGCCTCGAGCACGATGGCCGGCATCGCCAGGGTCTGTGAGTTCAGCCAGGCGAACGGCCCGAGCCCGAACCAGCCGAGGATCGAGTTGAACACGCCCGCCCCGCTCGGGTCGTAGAAGAACGTCCACAGCAGGATCGCGGCCACCGGGGGTACGACGGCCGGCAGGTAGGAGAGCACGTTGTAGAGCCAGCCGGTCTTGCGCAGCTCGCTGATGAAGACGGCCAGGAACAACGGCACGGGGAAGCCGAAGATCAGGGCCAGCAGGCAGAAGTACAGCGTGTTCAGCGCTGCCTGCGGGAGCTGCGGATCGGTCAGCACATAGCTGAAGTTCGACATCCCGACCCACTCGGCCGGGGCGACGAGGTTGTTCTTCTGCAGGCTGAGCACCAGACCGCGCACGATCGGGCCCCAGGAGAAGTACAGGAAGATCAGCACCAGGGGCAGGGCGAAGAAGATGCTGCTGAGCCCGCCGGAGCGGTACCAGGTCGCGACGGACCTGGCACCGCTCCGGCTCTGCGCCGGCGCGCCGGCTTTCGGCGTACGTAGCTGGAACATGGGGCTACCGGGCCAGGCGGGCGTCGATCTTCGAGGCCGTGTCGCTCAGTAGCTTGTCGATGTTCGCATCCTTCTTCGTCAGCACCTGCTGGACCACCGGGTCGAGCAGCGAGTAGACCTCCTGGCCCTTGTTCGACGGCTCGGGCAGCAGCTTCAGCGACGTGGTCGAGTCGATGTAGCCCTGAAACTGCTTCACCGGGACGTTCACGTACGGCTCACGCCACTTGTTGAACTGGTCGTAGGTCTCCTGGCTCAGCGGGCTGATGCCGGGACGGCCGACGAAGCCCTTGTCGGCGATCGTGGTCTTGGCGTCGGCGACTGCGACGGCCTCGGTCGTGTACTTGTCGAACTGGTCGAACTTGATCCACTTCAGCGCGGCCACGACCTCGTTCTTGGTCGCCTTCGGGCTGATCATCTTCAGCGAACCGCCGGTCAGCGTGCCGTGCGGACCGCCGTCCTGCGGCAGCGCGCCCTCACCGAAGTCCGCCGGCTTCATCGCGAAGTTCTTCACGCTCATGTCGTAGGCGTCCGGTGCCTGCAGGACCATGCCGATCTTGCCGGCCGCGAAGTCCTGGCGGACCTCCTCCTGGTTGTAGAGGAACCGGCTGCCCATCGAGTTGTCGGTCCAGCGCATGTCCTTGAGCAGCTGCAGTGCCTTCTTGGTCGGCGCGTCGTTGAACGTGCTCTTCTTGCCGTCCGCGCTCTCGACCGTGCCGCCCATGCTGTACGTCATCGTGGTCAGCATCCAGCCACCGGTGTTGTTCGTGGTCAGCTGCGCGTAGCCGGCCTTGCCCGTCTTGTCGGAGATCTGCTTGGCGTACTGGCGGACCTCATCCCAGCTCGTCGGCGGCTTGTCCGGGTCCAGCCCGGCCTGCTTGAACAGCGCCCGGTTGTAGGCGATGCCGACCGAGAAGACATCGATCGGTACGCCGTAGATCCGGCCGTTCGCGTCCTGGACGATCTTGAGGACGTTCGGGTTCAGATCCTTGGTCAGGTCGACCAGCTTCAGCTCGTCGGTGATGTCCGGCAGCTGCTTGTTCGGGATCATGTTGGCCGGCTCGGTGAAGCTGATGTTCATCACCGTCGGCAGCGTGCCGCCGGCCACCTGGGCCTGGAAGGTCTGTGCCTCCCACTTGGTCTCGGTCGACTTCACCGTGATGTTCGGGTTCTTCGCGGTGAAGTCCTTGATCTTCTGGTCGAACGCCTTGATGTCGTTCGGCTTGTCGGGGGTCGGACGGTCCCCGATCGTGATGGTCACCGGCGCGTTCTGGTCGATCTCGCTGCCGGCGCCGGACGACGACGACGGCGTCGTACCGTCCGCGCATCCGGCGGCCGCCGCGAGCAGCAGTCCAGCCGCCCCGAGGGCCGTGACACGGCCCCACCTGTTCACTCTCGTCATCGGAACTCCTCAGGTTTCCGGATGCCGCCGGTGTGCTCTGAGCCACCCACCGGCCAGGTCCCGAGTAAGTTAAACCAAGCGTGTTACTTATTCAATGCCTAACGGAGAACATTCGCTGGAGCGCTTTCGCTCCCGGTTGTCGATGCGCTCGGACTGGAGTTTCGAGCTTGGCGACACCGTGTCCGAACAGGTCTCCGAGCCGGGGTCGTACGGGTTCGTGGGCGTCGCGGGGCTCAACGGTGGGGTCGGCGGCGGCCCGAGCCTCCAGCCGAAGGCACTGTTCTACGTCGGTGTCGACGATGTGGAGGCCGCATTGGCCCAGGCGGAGGCGCTCGGCGGCCGGCGGGTTCTTGGGCCGGACGGCGTACCGGGGAAGCTGGTCGTCGGGCAGTTCACCGACCCAGAGGGCAACCTGATCGGGGTGGCCGGGCCGCAGTAATCCGGTGGATCGGTGGTCGTCGGCGCGCAAGGATGACGGGCATGCTGCTCCGGCCGGCGACCGCCGACGACTTCACGTTCCTGACCGAGATGTTGCTGGAGGCGTGTAACTGGGAGGGCACCCCCTGGTTCAGCCTCGACAAGCTGCGCTCCGACGACCACGCCTGGCGATACATCGGCGGTTGGCCGCTTGCCGGCGATATCGGGGTGATCGCGGAGGTGGACGGCGTACCGGCGGGTGCCACGTGGGCGCGGTTGCTCACTGCCGAGCGGCCCGGATACGGGTACGTCGCGGACGACGTGCCGGAGCTGACTCTCGGAGTGGCCGCGGCGTTCCGGCGGCGTGGGATCGCCCGTGCGCTGTTGACGGAGCTGACTGCCTCTGCGCGGCAGGCGTCGTACCAGCGGTTGGCGCTCAGCGTGGACCCGGGGAATCCGGCGGCTGGGCTTTATCGGTCGCTCGGGTTTGAGAAGGTCGGGGTCAGCGGGACCTCGGACACGATGGTGCTCGCGCTCTAGCGATTCCTTTCGGTGCCGGCCCGGATCTACCTGCTGAGAGAGCACGTACGCCGATCCGAAAGGCTGGCACCGATGAGCACGACCATGGCCGCGCTGCAGCAGACTTCCCTGAACGGTCCGCAGGACATGCAGTTGATCACCGACGCGCCCGTGCCGAGCCCCGGCCCGGGTGAGGTCCTCGCCCGGGTGACGGCGGCGGGCGTCAACTACGCCGACATCTCCAAGGCCCACGGCACGTTCCGGGACGGACCACAGCCGCCGTACCTGGCTGGTTTCGAGGCCGCTGGAGAGGTCGTCGCGGTGGGTGAGGCGGTCACGAGCCCACAGGTGGGCGACCGGGTCGTCGGTGTCGGCGACGGAGCCTTCGCTGAGTACGTGGTGCTGCCCGCGGCCGTGCCGGTGCCGGCCGGTTGGACTGAAGAGCAGGCACTGGGTCTGCTCGTGAACTGGCCCACCGCGTTGGCCGCCCTCCGGCCGCTGGGCGGCCTCACCTCGGGACAGACCGTGCTCATCCACGCGGCCGCGGGCGCGACCGGCCAGGCCGCGGTGACCATGGCCAAGCACTACGGCGCGACCGTCATCGCCACCGCCGCCCCGCGCAAGCACGAGACGGTGCTGGCACTGGGCGCCGACCAGGTCCTCGACTCGCACTCCCCCGACCTCGCCGCTGAGGTCCTGCGGTTGACCGACGGCGCCGACCTGGTGCTGGAGTCGGCCGGTGGCGCCACCTTCGACGCAAGCCTGGCCGCAGCGAAGCGCGTCACCGGCAGGGTCGTCGTGTACGGCGTGCCCGGTGGCGACGCCGCGATCACCAACTGGGACCTGGTGTACAGGCACCAGCTCCACCTCATCGGCTTCAACCTCGGCGTACTGATCCAGTCCGCGCCGCAGCTCTTCGGCGAGATCATGGGCGAACTGTTCGCGCTCATCGGCGCCGGCGTACTGCGGCCCAGTCGGCCTACGACGTACGAACTGGCCGACGGACCGAAGGCCCTCGCCGAGCTGGAAGCCAGGGCCACCGTCGGCAAGCTGGCCATCCTGCCCTGATGCCGATGGTTAGGCTCTCCGCATGACCTCGCCGTTCGCGGCCGAGACCGCGCCGTACCGCCGGGAGTTGCTGGCGCACTGCTACCGCATGGTCGGCTCGGCGCACGACGCGGAGGACCTCGTGCAGGAGACCTACCTGCGAGCGTGGCGGTCGTACGCCGGATTCGAGGGCCGGGCGTCGGTCCGGTCCTGGCTGTACAAGATCGCGACCAACGTCTGCCTGCGCGCGTTGGAGCCCCGCCGGATCCGGATGCTGCCGTCAGGTCTGACCGGCCCGTACGACGGACCTGACCGCGCGCCGACCTTCGTCCCGCCGGGCGAGGTGGCGTGGCTGGAGCCGCTGCCGGACCAATGGATCGCGCCGCCCGCCGACGACCCGGCCGCGGTGGTGATCGCGCGGGAGTCGGTGCGGCTCGCGCTGATCGCAAGCCTGCAACATCTGCCCGCCCGCCAACGCGCGATCCTGATCCTGCGAGAGGTGCTGGCCTTCTCCGCGGCCGAGACCGCGGAGATCCTCGGCACCACCACTGCGGCGGTCAAGAGCGGACTGCAACGAGCGCGGGCTCGGCTGGGCGAGCTGGAGCCGGAGGAGCTGCTCGAGCCGACCGACGAGCGGGCGCGAGCACTACTCGACGGCTACATCGCGGCCTTCGAACGCTCCGATGCGAGTCTGTTGGAGCAGGTGCTGCGCGCGGATGCCACGTTGGAGGCGACCCCGTTCCGCGACTGGCAGTCGGGCCGGATGACCTGCATCCACGTGCTCGACGCGTACGTCTTGGGCACGCCTGGCGATTGGCGGATGATCCCGATCAGCGCCAACGGTCAGCCGGCCGCCGTCGTCTACCACCGCTCGGGCGACGGCCTACTCCGAGCTGACGGCGCCGTCGTACTCGCGGCCACCGCCACCGGTGTGTCTGCCGTGGTGAAGTTCCACGATCCTGCGTTGGTCGGGGCGTTCGGCTTCCCGGAGGTGTTAGCCGAAGCCGCGAACGCGGAACTGCATGACGCGGTACGGCCAGCCGACGTCGGTGTTCCATTGGCTGACGGACAGGTGTAGGTCGCTGAGGGTGGACCCGGGGATGACGTAGCCGCCGTACAACTGGGCGACGTGGTTGCCGTCCTCGGAACCCCAGGCGCCGCCGTAGATCAGCGTCTGCCGGTACGCCGTGTAGAGGTTGGACGTCGGCGTGTCCATGATGATGCCGTCGATCCGGTAGTCACCGGCGTTGAACCAGGTCAGGACCCACTTCCCGCCGAGCGGCCGCAGGCTCATCTCGCCGAAGCTGCCGGTCAGGATCGGGGTGGCCGGATTGCCCCAGGCCCAGACGCCGTCGCGGAATCCCCACGGTTCGTACGCCGCCGGGTTCGCGATCTGGTCGTTCCGGACCCGCTTGAGGATGATCGGCTTGTTGCGCTGGAAGCCGGTCGAGTAGACGTACACGTAGCCGTCGTTGCCCGCGCCCCAGGTGAGCAGCTGGAACAGGCCGCCGTCGAGGTTGGGGTCGAACTTCGCACCGGTGTGGTACCAGGTCGCGCCCGAGTTGTCCGAGCGCCAGATCTCGGTCCAGACCACGTTGCCGAGGCCCTTGTTGACCATCACGTGCAGGTACATCGACCCGCCGATCGTGATCACGTCCGACGGCAGCACGGTCGAGAAGACCGGGTTGTCGTGCTCGTACTCCCACAGTTGCTGGGCCGCCGCTCCCCCGACCGCGCCGGACCACGTCACGCCGCTGTTCAGGTCCGTCGTGGTCGACCAGAGTGCGACCGGTGAACGCCACCAGCCGCCACCGACGGTCGCCTGTTCGAAGGTGTCGCCGAAGACGAACAGCAGGCGGCCGTCCGGCGTACGCACTGGAATGCCGAGGTCGGTGGCCGCCATCCGGAAGCGGTCGGTCAGGCCGGGGCCGGTGAGGTCGGCGACCTTGTTCGTGACGATGGCTTGGCTGCCGGCGAAAGCACGACCGGGGACGGCGGCCAGCACGCCGGCGCCGACTGCGGCGCGCAGGAAGGTGGATCGCTTCATCGAGAAACTCCCAGGGGGCGGATGGGAAATCGATTGCTCAGCCACCATCCCGCAGGCCTGAACCGAAGTCAACCCTTTCGTCAGCCGTGTACGACGACGCTCGCGAGCTGGGTGAACTGCTTACGCTGGGTCGCGTTCAGGCGCTTGGTCAGCTCGGTGATCCGGCGGGCAATGTCGGCTTCACCGCGCTCGGCCAGGCGACGGCCGGCCGGCGTCAGGGCGACGAGTACGCCGCGGCCGTCGTGCGGCGACGGGGTCCGTTCGACCAGTCCACGCTTCTCCGCGCGGGAGACGAGACCAGTGATCGACGACTTGTCGAGGCCGAGGTGATTGCCGAGCTCGAGCATCCCCGGCTGCCGGTCGCGAAGGATGCCGAGCAGTCTGATCTGGATGATCGACAGGTCGTACTCGGCGCCGACCGACGCGAGCACGCGCTGGATCTGGAAGGACAGCTGCACGAGGGCATCGACCGTGTTCACAGCTGCAGTGTAGTTGACGTAGTACGTGAGACAAACTACCTTCGGGAGGTAGTACGTGAGACAAACTATTTCCGGGAGATGTCATGTATGCCGCCGTTGTGAGGTCGTTCGCCGAGCCGCCGCGCTATCAGCAGTTCCCTACCCCGACTGTTGCCGGGGGCCACGAGGTCCTCGTCGAGGTGGTTGCGGCCGGGCTGCATCCCCGGGTCCGATCGGCGGCCAACGGGAGCCACTACACGTCCAAGGGTGAGCTGCCGATGATTCCTGGGATCGATGGTGTCGGGCGGACGGCCGAGGGCGAGCTGGTGTACTTCGTTGCCCCCGACGACGGGGTGGGCACGATGGCCGAGTACGCCGTTGTCGATCGGCGGCGGTCGGTGGTGCTTCCCGTCGGGACGGACCCGGTGGCGGTTGCGGCGGCGATGAATCCGGCGATGTCGTCGTGGATCGCATTGCGGGAGCGGGTGCGGTTCCAGCCGGGTGGGTCGGTGCTGATTCTTGGTGCTACGGGGAACGCTGGGCAACTCGCCGTACAGGTCGCTCGACAGTTGGGAGCTGGTCGAGTCGTCGGGACTGGGCGCGACCCAGAGCGTCTTGAACTACTGGCCGCTTTGGGGGCGGATGAGGTCGTCGAGCTCTCGGATACTGATGGACTGGCCAAGGCGGCCGCTGATGTCGACGTGGTCCTCGACTATCTCTGGGGGTCGCCGAGCGAGCAGGTCATGCCTGCGCTGCTCACCGCTCGGACGGATCGGGCCGAACCGCTGACCTGGGTGCAGATCGGGTCGGTGGCCGCGCGTGAGCTCACGCTTCCGTCCTATCTGCTCAGAGCGGCTGCGCTGACCCTGGTCGGCAGTGGGCAAGGCTCAGTCTCGCCCGCCGACATCGTTGCCGAGCTCCCGGAGTTGGCCAGGCTCATCAGCTCGGGCACCTTCACTGTGAATCCCCGGCCGCGTCCGTTGGCTGAGGTCGAGGATGCTTGGAGTGCGGTGGCCGCTCCTGGTGAGCGGGTGGTGCTGACGGTTTAGTCGTTGCCGGTGGCTACTGGGCGGGACGGGTCGGTGATCCACTCGGACCAGGATCCGATGTAGACGGTGGCTGGGAGGTTGGCTACCTCGAGGGCCAAGGCTTCGTGGGCGGCGGTTACGCCGGAGCCGCAGTAGACGCCTACCTGGGTGTCGGGGGTGACGCCGAGTTTCTCGAAGCGTTCGCGGAGGTCGGCGGCGGGGAGGAAGTGGCCGTCTTGGGTGACGTTTTCGGTGGTGGGGGCGTTGGTCGCGCCGGGGATGTGGCCGGCCACTGGGTCCATCGGTTCTACGTCGCCGGCAAATCTCTCCGGGGCTCGCGCGTCGAGCAGTACGCCGGTCGCTGCTACCTCCGCCGCTCCGTCTGCGTCCAGGAGCGGTAGGTGGCCGGGGGTCGCAGTAAACCCGCCGGAGACGTCGCTGGCGGTGGGGACAGAGGTAGTTAGTTCGCCGCCGGTGGTTGTCCAGGCGGCTTGGCCGCCGTTGAGGACTTGGACGTTGGTTAGGCCGAAGTAGCGGAAGGTCCACCAGGCTCTTGCGGCTGCCGTGGAGTTGGCGGCGTCGTAGACGACCACTGGGGTGTCGGGTGCGGTTACGCCGGCTCGGTGGAGGGCGGCGGTTACTACGGTTGCGTCGGGCAAGGGGTGGCGGCCGGGGCCGGGCGGACCGGCCAGTTCGGTGTCCAGGTCTACGAAGTGGGCGCCGGGGAGGTGGCCGGCGGCGTACGCCTCGCGGCCGGGTGGGCCGGCCAGGTTCCAGGTGACGTCGATGAGGACCGGGGGCTCGGAGAGGGCGCGGAGTTCGTCGACGGTGATCAGGGGATTCATGATGCGGCTCCTCCGAACGGCAGTACCTCGGGTGACAGGGTGGCGCGGGCGCGGGCCTGGGTGAGGCGGCGGCGGTGATGGCGCCGGCAGAGCACCTCGTACGAGACCTCGTGGTCCAGCGTCACCATGTCGCCCACCACCAGCTGCTCGCCCTCGGTCACCATCTCCCCACCGATCGTACGGGCGTTGTGGGTGGCCCGTTCGCCACACCAGCACAGCGCCTCGACCTGGAGCAGCTCCATCCGGTCCGCGAGCTCCACCAGCCGCGCCGACCCCGGGAACAAGGTCGCCCGGAAGTCGGTCAGGATGCCGAAGCAGAACACGTCGATCTGCAGCTCGTCGGCCAGTCGCGCCAGCTGCTCGACCTGCAACGGGCTGTAGAACTGCGCCTCGTCACAGACCACATAGTCGATCCGCCCACCGGCCGTCAGCTCACCGACGACGTAGTCCCAGAAGTCGAAGTCGGGGCGCACCTCGACCGCCTCGGCGGCCAGGCCGAGCCGGGACGACAGCACCGACTCCCCCGCCCGGTCGTGGCTGGTGAAGATCCGCCCGAGCCGTCCGCGCGCCTTGTGGTTGTGATCCATCTGCAGCGCCAGCGTCGACTTTCCGCAGTCCATGGTCCCGGTGAAGTAGAGCAGCTCAGCCACGGGCGCACATCCTGCCAAGTCAGTCGGCCGGGTTGCACTTCGGGGTGTGTCTGGAGGGTGGGGCTTTGGTTCTGAGCCCCAAGCCGGTTTGAATGGATCGTGCGCAAAGCTCTGGTTCTCCTTCTCGCGGCTGTGCTGACAGCCGCCACGTCCACCCTGCCGGCTACAGCGACGCCGGTACGGGCGGAGGCCGGACTCCGTGCGTACTTCGTCATCACCGAACCGCACCAGACCGCCAAGGTCACCGGCGCGATCACCTCGAACGGCGGCACCGTCTACGCCACGTACGACGCGATCGGCGTGATCGTGGCGCATTCGACCGCCGCCGATTTCGCCACCAAGCTCCGCGGCGTCGACGGGGTTCAGAAGGCCGGCGCCACCCGAACGTCGGACCTACCCGCGGACGCGGCCAACCCGGCCCTGCCGGCGGCTGTCCCGGAGTCGGCCACCACCTCGCCCGAGACGGACCGCGGCGATATGACCCTGATCGGCGCGGACCGGGTCTGGGAGAAGAACCCGGGTTCGAAGAACGTCACGGTCGGCGTGCTCGACACCGGGGTGGACGACCAGCACCCGGACCTCAAGGCGAACTTCGACACCACCAAGTCCGCCTCCTGCGCCTACGGCAAGGTCGACCCGCGCCCCGGCGCGTGGCGCCCGGTCGGCGAGCACGGTACGCACGTGGCCGGCACGATCGCCGCGGCCAAGAACGGCATCGGCATGATCGGGGTCGCCCCCGGCGTGAAGGTGTCCTCGATCCGGGTCGCCGAGCCCGGCAGCCAGCTGTTCTTCCCGGAGAACACGGTCTGCGCGTTCATGTTCGCCGCCGACAAGGGTGTCTCGGTCACCAACAACAGCTACTACGTCGACCCGTGGCTGTTCCTCTGCCCGTCGGACCCGGACCAGGACGCGATCGCCGAGGCGGTACGCCGGGCCGTCGGCTACTCGGACTCCAAGGGCGTGGTGAACGTCGCCGCGGCCGGCAACGAGGACTACAACCTGGCCGAGAAGACCGACGACATCGACAGCCCGAACGACTCGGCCCCGGCGCAGCGGACCGTCACCAACGACTGCATCAGCCTGCCGACCGAGCTGCCGAACGTGGTCGTGGTCGCCTCGGTCGGCACGACCAGCACCAAGTCCGGGTTCTCGAACTTCGGCGACGGCAAGATCAGCCTGGCTGCCCCCGGTGAGGACGTCTACTCGACCGTCCCGGGCGGCGGTTACAAGCTGCTCGAAGGTACGTCGATGGCCTCGCCCCACGTCGCCGGGGTGGCAGCCCTGCTGCGGAGCGTGGACCCCAAGCTGAACCCCGAGCAGGTCAGAGCCCGCCTCGCACAGCAGGCGAACGACCTGGCTTGTCCGGCCGGCGCGTCCGGTCAGTGCACTGGGGCGGCCGCCAAGAACGCGTACTACGGCGAGGGCATGGTCGATGCGGCCGAGGCCGTCGGTGCGGCGTCCGCGCAGCCGCAAGGCGCGATCACGATCACCGAGCCGGGCGAGCAGCTCGGGTTCGGCGGTGCCCCGGCGATTCCGTTGCTGCTGAAGGGAACCGGCGGGACCGGCGACATCAGCTACACCGCGGCCGGTCTGCCGCCCGGGCTCGAGATCAACCCCGAGCGCGGCTGGATCACCGGTGTCCTCACCCCGGGTTCCGGGCGCTACAAGGTGACCGTGACCGCCCGCGACGGTGAAGCCAAGACCGCCCAGACCACCTTCTTCTGGGACGTCTGGAGCTTCTAGCTCCCCGCGTCGACGAGCAACGGGATCGCCATCTCGTCGTCGGTGAGTGAGCCGTGCTGACCGATCAGCCCGGCCTCGTCCGGCGACCGACGACTGGCGACCAGCGCGACCGGCCCCAGCGCAGCCACCACGACGTCACCGATCCGCGGTGCGACCCGGTCCTCGACCGCACCGAACCATCCACGCGCAACCGCGTCGTCCCGGCTCAGCACAAGGGCCTTGTCCCCCAGCCGCTCCCGGTACGTCGCCAGTACGTCGGCCTCGGCCCCATCAACGCAGTACAAGTGCCGGAACCGCGACTCACCGCCGACGAGTCGTAGTCCCGCGGTGAGATCGGGCTCGGCGTCCAGGTCGACCCGGTTCTCCGCCGCGACGTCGACCATCCCGTGGTCCGCAACCACAACCAGTACGGCGTCCCGCGGCAAAGCGGACCGTACCTGCGCTGCGAACGCATCGATCGTCCCCAACTCCTTGCGCCACTGCCACGACTCACAACCCTGCACATGACCGGTGTAGTCGAGCTGGGAGTCGTACACGTACACGAGCGACGAGCTGCCTTCACGACTCGCGAACCGGGTCGCATCCAGCCTGTCCTCGACGGTGTCCGCGCCGCGGTGCTTGCTCCCCCGGAACGCCGCCGTGGTCAGACCCGACGACTCGAACCGCGACTTGCTCACGTTGCGGGTGGCAACCCCGCTGGCGGCGATCCGGTCGAAGACGGTCGGGTGCGGCTGCCAGCGACGCGGGTCGACCGGCGCGTCCCACTGCAGCGCATTCAGCAACGCACCGGTCTCCGGCACGATCGAGGTGTATCCGACGATGCCGTGCGCGCCCGGCGGCAATCCGGTCCCGAGACTGGTCAGGCTCACCGCGGTCGTGGACGGTACGCCGGCCGTCAGACTGCGCCCCGCTGGGACCAGCGACGACAGGTACGGCGCCGCATCCGCGTGCCGCTGCAGCAGGTTCCACCCGAGCCCGTCCAGCAGGAGTACGGCGTACCGCGGAGCCGGAGGGAGGCCGAGGCCGTTCTGCTCGCCGGGGACGGACAGTGCGCCGGCAACCGACGGGAGTACGTCGGCGAGCGATCCACCGCCGTACTGCGGCGAGACCGGGACGATCATGGCGTTACCTACTGGTCGCGAACGAGAGAGCCTTCGCGAACTCGAGCACCTGCTGGATCCCGGCCGGTCCGTCCGCGGCCGCGCTGATCCGCAGCGAGATGTCGTCGGCCGCGACCGAACCGGTGTACCCGTGGTCGGCCTCGCAGTTCGGATCGGCGCAGACGGCCGGCTCGAGGTCGATCCGGTTCACCATTCCCCAGCCGATCGTCAGCACGACCTCGCCACCACCGGCCACCGCCGGGTCGGACTTGCCGGAGGCATAGCCGGCCGGGTTGGGAACCACCCGGTTCACCACCACCGCGTTGATCCGGGCGAGCGGGATCGCCTCGGTCGAGGTCGACGCGTACGGCGCGCGGATCAGTTCGTCGGCGGCGTGTTCGTCGGTGTGCCCGACGATCAGCCGGCTCGGGGTCAGCGCCAGGATCGTGATGTGCCGCCGCACTTCGTCGCGGTCGAACGTCGGCTCGTGCTGCAGCATGAACGCGCGAATCGGTTCGCCCGCGATCGCCACCGCCAGGGAATCCGTCACGACGTCGGGGTAGTAGCCGCACCGGTCGATCGCCTCGCGCAGGGCAGCGGACGCATCCGCGAGTTCCGGAGCATTCAGGTCACGCATGGCCTAATCCTTGCACGGACCGAACCGGCGCCGATTCCGCCTTGTGGACAACCCCCGATCAGTTCGCACTCGCCTTCCGCAGCACCGGAGCACCCGCGGTCCCCGCCACCGCGACCAGCACGAGTCCGACGACGACCTGGCCAACCAGCAGCAGTACGCCGGAATTGCCTTCCGTGATGACCTTTCCGCCACTCAGCGCGAGCCCGCAGAGCGCACCGAACCCGACGACGGGCAGTCCGACGCCCAGCACGGGTACGACGGCCGCGAGCCGAGCGGACCGCTCGATCACTCGCAACGGCACCCCGGACCGCCGCAACGCACGGGCGGGAGCGGCCTGGTCCAGCGCCGTACCGACTGCACCTGCGGCAGTCGACGCGGCCACGGTCAGGAACACCAGAGCCATCAGGAGCGCCACACCGATGCGCAGGTCGTGGAACGTCGGGTCGTCCTCACCGGACGGCATGAACACCGAGATGAACCCGGTGACGAACCCGCTCAGCACCAGTGCCGCCACCGGACGGAACGCGCCCTTCGGGTCGTCGATCAGCCGCCGTCCCGCCAGCAACGCCACCGGCCCGTTGGCCAGGTTCGCCATCGTCTTGCCGATCACCTGCACCGCCCACGGCCCGATCACCCGTACGGCGAGCGCCGCGAACCCCACCCCGATCAGCAGCGGAAGGAGCGCCGCCTGCATCCCGTAGTACGCCAGAACGAGCGGACCGATCACCAACAGCCCCAGCCGCACCGCACTGGTCGCCTTCCGGGTCTGACCGCGTACGACGCCCAGCGGCGTGATGCTGACCCGACCGAGCCCGATCAGCGCGCTGATGACCGACAGCACCGGCACGGCCGCGAGTACGACGAGAACGTTCCACCAGCTCGCGGTGATGTCGGAGACGTACCAGCGCCCGCCACCCAAAGGGATGCGCGCGATCAGCGGACTCAGCACCGTGTAACCGACCAGACCGATGACCGCACCGGCCAGACCGAGCACGGCCTGTTCCACGGCACTCAGCCAGAGCACCTGCAACCTGGTCGCCCCGGCAAGCCGGAGTGCGGCCAGCCGGTGCTCACGACGCTTCGCGGCGACACCCGCGGCCTGACCAACCAGACTGAGGATCGGGAACAGTACGAGCGTGATGCCGAAGGCCACTGCGAAGAGCAGGCCGACCATCCGGCTGTCCCATACGTCCTCGTTCCAGCTGCTCACGTACTGCGGATGCTTGTCGGAGCTGATCGAGTCGACGCCACGGATGACGATGAACTCCTCCGGCGACGACAACCCCTTGGAGCTGATCACACCGGTCGGTTTCTCCACGCCGTACTGCTTGCCGAGGCTGGACCAGTGCTTGGCGAGTTCCGGCGAGACGAAGACCTCGCCCGGCTTGGGAGTGTGGTCGAGGCCGGGTGGGGGCGGGAGTTCGTTGGGATGGAGCGTGGCGAGGTCGAGGCTGATCATCGGGTGACCGTCGACCTTCTGGTCGTCGGACTGGTCGATCGCGCCGATGGCGGTTGACGGGTCGGCACGGTCGGCGCTGCGCCAGCCGATCCGGTCGGAGCGGTGCGCCAGACCGAGGGAGCCGGCGATCAGGAAGGTGACCAGCAGCGCGACGACTGCGGTCGCGCCGAGGGCGGCAAGGTTGGCAGCCCGTCCGCCTGGACCTGGGCGGCGGACGAACCGCAGGCCGAGGTCTGTCATCGGGTTCATCGGCCGGCACCCATCGACTCGCTGACGCGACCGTCGACAATCTGCAGGACCCGGTGGCAACGCGCCGCGACGGCGTTGTCGTGAGTGACGACGACCACCGCTGCACCGCGATGCGTGGCCGCACCGACGAGCAGATCGATCACCTGCGAGCCGGTGGTCGCGTCGAGAGCGCCGGTCGGTTCATCAGCGAAGACCGCCTGCGGCTCGCCGACCAGAGCGCGCGCGATGGCGACGCGCTGCGCCTGGCCACCGGACAGCTCACCCGGACGACGTCCGGCCTCGGCCGACAGCCCGACCTGCGCCAGCATCGCCCTGGCCCGGCCGATCGCATCGCGACGGCTCAACCCATCGACCATCAGCGGCAGTGCCACGTTCTCGTCAGCGGGCAGCTCGGCGAGCAGTTGGTTGTCCTGGAAGACGAAGCCGAGCCGACGCCGGCGCAGCACCGTCCGGGCGGCGTCGTTCAGCTGGTCGACGCGTTCACCGCCCAGCCACACCTCGCCCTGGTCCGGCGTGAGGATGCCGGCCAGGACGTGCAGCAGGGTGGTCTTGCCGTTGCCGCTCGGGCCCATGACCGCGAGCGCCTCACCGGACCGGACTGCGACATCCACACCGGCCAGGCCGACGACGTCGCCGTAGTACTTGACCAGGCCGTGACCGCTCAGGACGACCTGTGGTTGGGGACTCTGGAAGCTCATACCGCAGAGCCTTCCGTGATCCCCGGCCGAGATCGTCGGACCGCGGACCGGTCTTGCCGTCGTCTTCCGGCTCCCTTCGGACGACGCGCGTACGACTGGGGTCGTACCTCAGTCGGTCCGGAAGGCCGACGGATAGGCGTCGCGGTAGCTCGGAATCGCGCCGGCCGGAGTCTCGACCGACTCCGCCGCCAGCATCGCGTACACGATCGCGCGAGTCAGTGAGCGGGCTCCTGCGGCGTAGACACCTTCGAGCTGCGCGAGCGCGGTCGGGTCGGTGACGCTCAGCCGCGGCCGGTCGTCGTTCGCGACCTTGGTGGACAGCGCGAAGATGCTGTCACCGTCGACCAGGGTGTGGATCGGATCGATCGCCCGGGCCAGCCCGTCATGCGCGATCATCGCCATCCGCTTCGTCGCCGCCTTGTCCAACGGTACGTCGGTCGCCACGACAGCGATCACAGTGTTCATCGAGGGACCGGGGATCAGGTTGCGTCCAGGTGCAGCCGTCGGCGGCGCCTCCGTGGGTGTACGCAGGTGCGCGAACTCCTCCCCCAGGCCGTAGCGAGCGCCGTACAGATTGCCGTCCGCGTCGACCGCCGAGCCGGCCGCATTCACGATCACCAGCGCGCCAACCGTCGTACCGTCGTCGAGGCGGACGCTGGCCGAGCCGACCCCACCCTTCAGCGAGCGCGCCCGAGCTCCCGCGCCGGCACCATGGTTGCCTAAGGCAACTGGGCCGTCGGAGGCGGCCGCGATCGCGTCCGCACCCCAGGACGGTTCCGGCCGTGCCTTGAAATCACCGCCGCGACCGAGGTCGAACAGTACGGCGGTCGGCACGATCGGGACCACGTCCTTCTCGCCCTGCCCGACCCGCACGCCCTCACTGCGTTCCTCGAGCCAGTGCATCACGCTGCCGGCCGTGTCCAGCCCGTACGCGCTGCCGCCGGTCAGCACGATCGCGTTCACGCCGGGATTCGAGTTCACCGGCGCGAGCAGATCGGTCTCCCGGGTGCCTGGCGCACCACCGCGAGCATCGACACCGGCCACGGCGGTGGTGGGGATGTGGACGACCGTGGTACCGGTCAGGTACGGCGCATCGACGCGCTCGACCTGCCCGACCAGTACGCCGGGAACGTCGGTGATCGCGTTGTGCGGACCAGGCTGCATCCTCAGTCTCCCTCGCAAAATCCGGTTGCCTGCGACATTAGCGTGGAAGGCATGAACGCCGATCAGCTCTGTGGTCTGCTGGCCGAACCGTCGAGGCTGCGGACGTACTCCGCCGTCGTTCTCGGCGCCTCCACTCCTGAGCAGGTTGCCGGCAGCACCGGACTTCCCGCGCCCGTGGTGGTGAAGGCCCTCCAACGGCTGACCAAGGGTGGACTGATCAACGCCGGCCGCGAAGGACTGCACGCCGACGAGGCAGCGTTCAAGGACGCAGTCCGTGAACACCGTCCCGAGCGGGTCCCGCTCGATCCTGATCCGGCTCGCGACAACGTCCTCAGGTCGTTCATCCGCGACGGCCGGCTGACACATTTCCCGACCGTTCCGGCCAAGTTCCAGATCATCCTGGAATACCTGGTGACCGGCTTCGAGCCCGGTCGCAGCTACCCGGAGTCCGAGGTCAACGAGATCCTCAACCGATGGCACGACGACCACGCGGCGCTCCGCCGTCAGCTGGTCGAGGCAGGCCTGTTGAGCCGGACGGACAGCATCTACGTCAGGTGAGGCGGCGGGCCGGTGCGTCCTGGCGGGGCTTCTCGTTCGGGGCGATCCGGATGCTGGTGTCGAGGACCGTGGCGCCCTGCGCTGCGACCAGGACCGAGCGCAGGTCCAGCCGCACGACCTCCTCCAGGTCGAGCGTCAGCCGGGACACGCGGTGCAGCAGGTCCTCGATCGCGGAGATGTCCACCGGATCCGAACCGCGGTAGCCGTACAGCAACGGCGCCGCACGGACCTCGCGGACCATCTCCGCGGCGTCGCGCGTGGTCAACGGCGGCATCCGGTACGAGCGGTCGCCCAGCAGGTCGGTCGCGACCCCGGACAACCCGAAGGTCACCACCGGCCCGAACGACACGTCCTCCAACGCCGACACCACCACCGGCACCCCGGGCGGCGCCATCTTCTGTACGACGAACTGCGCCCGCGCCGGGTCCGACGCGACCCCGAAGGTCTGCGTCATCTCCGCCCAGGCCGCGCGCATGTCCTCCTCGTCGTGGATGTGCCGCCAGATGTCGGCCAGGTCCGGCCGCATCCGCCACTGCTCGGCGGTCGCCTTCAGGATCACCTCGAAGCCGAGGTCCGCGGCCCGCGCGACCGCCTCGTCCGCGGTCAGCACGGGGAACGCCGGCAGCACCGGGATCCCGTAGAAGCTCAGCAGGCGGAGCCGATCGGCGTCATCCAGATCGGCGCCTTGCGGGTGCCGCTGCAGGAACTCCGCGACGAAGTCCTCGCCGCCGGCCGTGTCGATATCCGGCAGGTCGGGGATCCGGCTGTCCGAGCGCCGACGCCACTCGGCGTACTGCGTCGCCTTTGCCAACGCGCCGACGGCGTACTGCGGGTTCAGGAACGACGGGATCGATCCACGCGCCGCTCCCCCATCGGCATCCGGCACCTGCAGCTCCGCGGGCACGCTCCGGGAGGCGAGGAACGTCGAGACCACCGGCTTCTCCGAACCCGCGGCCGCCGCGGCCAGCACCTGGGCCACCTCGGCGCCGTTCGACTGCACCGGTGGCGTGTAGATCACCACGATCGAGTGGACGCGGTCGTCGGCGAACACCTCGGACAGGGCCGCTCCGAAGTCGGACGCGGTCGCGTCGGCGCTGAGGTTCCGCGGCTCCCCCGCAGTGTCCAGCCCGCACCCGGCCATCGTGTCCAGCGCGAGCAGGGTCAGCGCGTCGGAGTTGCTGACGACCGCGACCCGTCGTCCCTTCGGCAGTGGCTGGTGCGCGAGCAGCTGAGCGACGTCGAACAGCTCGCCGGTCGTGTCCACCCCGATCAGCCCGCTCTGCCGGAACAGCGACTCGACGGTTGCTGACGGCAACTGGCTGCGCCGGATCATCTGACCGACCGGCACACCTTGGGTGGTCCGGCCGGACTTCAGCGCGACCACCGGCTTGCGGCGGGCCAGCCGCCGGGAGACCCGGCTGAACTTGCGCGGGTTACCCAACGACTCCAGGTACAGCAGCACGACCTCGGTCGCCTCGTCCGAGTACCAGAACTGCATCAGGTCGTTGCCTGACACATCCGCCCGGTTCCCGGCCGACACGAAGCTCGACAGGCCCAGGCCACGGCCGACCATGTCGGCCAGGATCGGCACGCCGAGTGCGCCCGACTGGCAGAAGAACGCGACCCGGCCCTTGCTCGGCATCAGCGGGGACAGCGTCGCGTTCAGCGACACACCCGCGGCCGTGTTGATCACCCCGAGCGCGTTCGGGCCGATCACCCGCATCCCGTAGGACCGCGCGAGCCCGACCAGGTACCGCTGCCGCTTCCGCCCCTCGTCCCCGATCTCGGCGAACCCACTCGAGACCACGACCAGCCCACGCACCCCCTTGGCCGCGCAGTCCAGGACCACGTCCGCCACCATCTCCGCGCGGACGGCGACCACGGCCAGGTCGACCGTGTCGTCCACCTCACGGATCGTCGGGTACGCCGGAACTCCCTCGAGCTGATCCGCCGTCGTGTCGGAGTTGACGGCGTACAGGCGGCCCGGGAAGCCACCGTCGCGGAGGTTGCGGAGCAGTGCGTTCCCGATCGTGCCCTCGCGCCGGCTCGCCCCGATCACCGCGACGCTCGACGGGGTCAGCAGCCGCGCGATCGACAGCGCCTCGGACCGCTGCTCGCGGGCCTGCATCACCCCGAACGACGTGTCGGTCGGCGCGATGTCGAACTCGACCACGATCACGCCGTCCTCGAACTCGCGGGCGACCTTGTAGCCGGCCTCGGTGAAGACCGTGATCATCTTGCGGTTGTCCGGCAGCACCTCGGCGACGAACCGGCCGATGCCGTTCTCCCGGGCCGCCTGGGCCAGGTGCTCCAGGAACAGCTGCCCGAGGCCGCGGCCCTGGTGGGCGTCCTCGATCAGGAACGCGACCTCCGCCGTCCGGCGGCCGGTCCGCTCGTACCGCCCGACGCCGATCATCTCGTCACCGACGGTGACGATCAGCGCCAGCCGGTCGTGATAGTCGACCTGCGTGAATCTCGCCACGTCCCGGTCGGACAGTTGTGGGTACGGGGCGAAGAACCGGTAGTACTTCGACTGCTCGGAGACCCGCGCGTAGAACGCGACCAGTAGGTCCGCGTCGGCGGGCGTGATCGGGCGCAGGTGCGCGGTCGCGCCGTCCCGCAGGACGACATCGGCCTCGTACTCAGCGGGGTAACCGTCCGGCTGGTGCGGGTCATACTGGTCCGGCGGTGTCATGGGGCCTCCGGTCACCCGGCAAGCGTACTCAAACAGTCGTCTCGGAGGTCGTGAATTTGGTCGCGCGGATCGCGCCTGTGCTGGTGTTCCTGATCGCGGTGACCGTCATCGCCGAACTGGCCGACAAGGCCAAGGTGTTCGAGGTGGCGGCCCGGGAGGCCGCACATCTCGCCCGTGGCCGGGTCTGGCGGCTCTGGCTGCTCGTCGTCGTGCTCGCGACCGGGCTGACGATCGTGCTGTCCCTGGACACCTGCGCCGTGCTGCTGACTCCGGTCGTACTCGCGATGGCCCGGCAACTCGACGTACCCCCGAAACTTTTCGCGTTCACGACCGTCTGGCTGGCCGGGACGGCGTCCTTGCTGCTCCCGGTGTCCAACCTCACGAACCTGCTGGCGCTGCATCAGTTCCGCCAGTTGGACGCGAGCTACCTCGCGGTGAGCTGGCGACCGGCAATTGCCGCGGTCCTGATCACAGTCATCGTGCTGGCCGTCCTGTTCCACCGGGACCTGCGGCGGACGTACGTCGTACCCGAGACACCGCATGTGGACGACAAGGTGCTGTTCTGGGGTGCGACTGCGGTCTGCCTGCTGATCGGACCTGCGTTCGTGTCCGGGATCGAGGTGGCGTGGCCGGCCAGCGTGGGCGCGCTCGTGCTCGTCGTACTGTTCGCGGTCCGGCGGCGGAGTGCGCTCCGGTGGGGCCTGATCCCGGCGAAGCTGGTGATCGGGGTGGCGGTGTTGTTCGCCATCGTCGGGTTCCTCACCGACCACGGACTGGAGAACTTGCTCCGCCGGGTCGCCGGGACCTCCTCGGAGCTGCGGTTGAGCGTGACCGGGGCGGTCGGAGCGAACCTGGTCGACAATCTGCCGGCGTACCTGGCGATGGAGCCGGTCGCCTCGAGCGACGCGCACCGGATGATGGCCCTGCTGATCGGCGTGAACTGCGGCTGCCTGCTGACGCTCTGGGGATCGCTTGCGACCCTGCTGTGGCGGTCCCGCTGTGACGCTGCCCGGGTCGACATCTCCTGGTGGTCGTTCCTGTGGCGCGGCCTGATCCTCACGCCGCTCGTCGTCACCGGAGCGGTGTTCGCCCTGAGCCTCGGCTGAGTCCTACCGGTCGGGCTCTACACAGACGACCGCCCCGTCCTTCGAGGTCTGGGTGGCCACCACCTGGCCGTCGATCTTCAGCGTGCAGGTCAAGGTGCCCTGATCGCCGGCATTCGCGGCGGCGATGACCCTGGCGTTGGCAGTCATGAACTTCGTATGGAATCCGGCCGCCCACGGCAGACTGACGTTCTCGACCCGCCGTTCCGTCTGGTCCTGGTCGTCGCTGCGATAGTTGATCGTCACGGACTGCACCGTTCCGCTGACCTCGTAGGCGACGTTCCGCTCGAAGCGGTGGTTCAGCCAGACCAGCAGGCCGACGATCCCGACGACCACGAGCAGCGACAGGACACCGAAGCCGATGATCACGATCAGGGCTACCCGCGACAGCCGCCGGGGGCGCTGCGGTGGTGGGACGACAGTCATGCCAAACATCTACCGTGCGTCGAGGTCAGCCGTTGCGAGTGGCACGGTTTACCGATCGGTAGTGGTTGGGCAATAGTGCGGTCATGAGTTCACCGGACAGCACCGAGCAGAGCACGTCCGAGGTCACGCGGGAGTTCCGGGCGGCGCGGGACTTCCTGATCGCGTATCGCGACGACTACGAGACGGCGTACCGGGACTTCACCTGGCCCGCGTTCGAGCGGTTCAACTGGGCCCGGGACTGGTTCGACGCGCTGGCGGTCGAACAGCCGGAGGTCGCCGCGCTGACGATCGTCGAGGCCGACGGCGAGGTCAACTCACGCACGTACGCCGAAATGGGCGAGCGGTCCCGTCAGGTCGCCGGCTGGCTCACCGAGGCCGGGCTGCTACCGGGCGACCGGGTGCTGATCGTGCTGGGCAACCAGATCGAGCTGTGGGAGACCATGCTCGGTTGCATCCGGGCCGGCGCGGTGATGATCCCCGCGACCACCCTGCTCACCGACGCCGACCTGGCCGACCGGATCGCCCGCGGCAACGTCCGCGCGGTCGTCACCACCAGCGCGGAAGCCGATCGGTACGCCGGGATCGCAGACGACTGCATCCGCGTGGCGGTCGGCACGGTCGTCGAGGGATGGCTCAACTACGCAGACTCGGCCATCTACGAGGGCGCCGTCCCGGAGGTGGACACGGCCGCGGACGACTCGCTCCTGCTCTACTTCACCTCGGGTACGACGAGCCAGCCCAAACTGGTCGAACACACGCAGGTCAGCTACCCGGTCGGCCACCTGTCGACCATGTATTGGATCGGCCTGCAGCCCGGCGACGTCCACCTGAACGTCTCGTCTCCCGGCTGGGCCAAGCACTCGTGGAGCAACGTCTTCGCACCGTGGAACGCCGGCGCGACCGTCTTCCTCTACAACTACGCGCGCTTCGACGCCGAGAAGATGCTGCAGGTCCTGCAGACGTACGGCGTGACCACGTTCTGCGCGCCGCCGACGGTGTGGCGGATGCTGATCCAGGCCGATCTGTCCGCGGTGAAGGTGCGGATCCGGGAGTGCATCTCGGCCGGTGAGCCGCTCAACCCCGAGGTGATCGAGCAGGTCCGGAACGCCTGGGACATCACCATCCGGGACGGGTACGGGCAGACCGAGACGACCGCGCAGATCGGCAACCCGCCGGGCCAGCCGGTCAAGCTGGGATCGATGGGCCGGCCGCTGCCCGGGTACACGATCGCGCTGATCGACCCGAGCACCGACGAGATCGGCGACGACGGCGAGATCAGCATCGAGCTCGCGCCCGCGCCGGTCCCGCTGATGCGCGGCTACCGCGACGCCGAGGAGCTGACCGCGGAGGTCATGCGCGGCGGTTTCTACCACACCGGCGACGTCGCCAGCCGGGACGCGGATGGCTACATCACCTACGTCGGCCGGTCCGACGACGTGTTCAAGGCGAGTGACTACCGGATCTCGCCGTTCGAGCTGGAGTCGGTGCTGATCGAGCATCCCGCGGTCGCCGAGGCAGCCGTCGTACCGTCGCCCGATCCGGTCCGGCTCGCGGTGCCGAAGGCGTACGTCGTACTGGCCGCCGGGCACGAGCCGTCGCGTGAACTGGCGCAGGAGATCCTGCAGTTCTGCCGGGAGCACCTGGCGCCGTTCAAGCGGATCCGGCGGATCGAGTTCGCCGACCTGCCGAAGACGATCTCCGGGAAGATCCGCCGGGTCGAGCTGCGCGCGGACGAGGCCACGAAGGTGGACAGCGGCTCCCGGTCGGAGCACGCCTACGACGAGGCCGACTTCAAGGAAGGGTGATGTCGCTCGACACCGGGCTCGGCCTCGCCGCTGTCGTCGTACTGCCGCTGCTGGTCGCGGTCGGCGTCGTGGGCTCGCGGTACGCCGGGCTGCACCACGACAAGGGCATCGTCACCGCGGCTCTCCGGGCCGTCGTCCAGCTGGCAGCGGTCGGCGTGGTGGTCGGCTTCGCACTGCAGCACACGATCGGGGCGATCGCCTTCGTCCTGCTGATGTTCGGCGTCGCGACGGTCACCAGCACACGCCGGCTCCGCCAGACCGCCGTCGTCCCGCGGCAGTGGCTCTACTGCGCCGCCGCGATCGGGATCGGCGCCTTCACCATCCTGGCGTTGCTCATCCTGCCCGGGGTGGTCCCACGGAACCCGGGCAGCATCCTGCCGATGGGCGGCATCATCGTCGGCGGCACGATGACCGCCACGACGCTGGCCGGCCGCCGGGCCCTCAGCGAGTACGGCACCCGGTTCGGCGAGTTCGAGGCGGGCCTGTCGATCGGGCTGCTGCAGCCCGACGCGTTCAAACTGGCGGTCGGACCGGTGGCCGGCGACGCGCTGCTGCCGGCCCTCGACCAGACCCGCACGGTCGGACTGGTCACGCTGCCCGGCGCGTTCGTCGGCATGGTCCTCGGCGGGGCGTCACCGACCGCCGCGGCCGCGCTCCAACTGGTCGTCCTGATCGGCCTGGTCGCCGCCGAGACACTCGCCATTCTCACCATCACCGAGTTGCTGGCCCGAGCACCGCTGCCCGACGGGCGTACGGTTTCCTCATGACCGATGACAAGACCCTCCTCAGCCGGATCGACGAGTTGGTCGCCGAGGAGCACGAGCTCCGCACCAAGCACGCATCCGGCGAGATCAACGACACCGACGAGCACGCCCGCCTGAAGGCGCTCGAGGTCGAGCTGGACCAGTGCTGGGACCTGCTCCGCCAGCGCCGCGCCAAGCGTGAGTACGGCGAGAACCCGGACAACGCCGCGGCCCGTTCCGCCGACACCGTCGAGGGCTACCTCGGCTAGCTCCAGGGGCTAGAAACCGCGCAGTTTCTCCGGGGTGATCCGGATCAGGACCGAATACGAAGCGTGGAACTGGTCCGTGGTCATCCCGAGCCCGGCGATGGCGTCGCCGTACTTGGCGTTGTACGCCGCCAGCGCCGCCCCGGAGATCGGGGCGTCGTCGATGGCCGCCGTACCGGCGATGACGCCGACGTCTCCCCCGGTGTGCGTCGCATTGAAGTTCACCGTCACCTGCGGATGGCCGGCGATATTGCGTAGCTTGGCCGTCTCCGGCTGGCTGCTGATCAGGACCTCGTCGTCGTGCCAGAGGAACCAGACCGGTGTCGGAGCCGGCGTACCCGACGCGGCGACTGTGGTCAGCCAGACCACTGCCTCGTCATCGAGCTGTCGCGCGATCCGCTTGCCGAAATCGGTGGAGGTATCGATCGTGAACATCGGGGCCCTTCAGTTCGAGGACGGTCCGAGACGCCCCCACTCGATCGCAGGGCAGTGATCCATCACCATGGTGAGGCCTGCCGCCGTCGTGCGGGTGTAGGCGTCTTGGTCGACTACATCGAGTTGGAACCACACGGCCTTGGCGTTGATTCCAACCGCCTGGTCCGCGATGTCGCCGGCTAGTTCGGAGCGGACGAACACGTCGACGCAGTCGACCGGGAACGGGATGTCCGCGAGCGTCGCGTACCCCTGCTCGCCGTGGACCGTCTCTGCCGAGGGGTGCACCGGCACGATCCGCTTGCCGTGGGACTGCAGGAAGCGGGCCACGCCGTACGCGGCCCGGCTGGTGTTGTTCGACAGCCCGACCACTGCCCAGGTCTCGCAGTCCGCAAGGATCTTCCGGATGTCAGCGTCCATGCCTTGATCCTCTCTCAGCCACGCAAATACGTGAGCACTGCGGACACGCGCCGATCCAGCCCGTCGTCCAGCTGCAGCTTCGCGAAGATGTTCCCGACGTGCTTGCGTACGGCGGCCTCACTCACCACCAACTGCTCTGCGATCGACGCGTTCACCCGCCCCTCCGCCATCAGCGCGAGCACCTCCAGCTCACGCGGCGTGAGAGCCGCGAGCGGCCCGTCGTTCCGCCGCCGCGCGAGCAACTGCCGGACCACCTCGGGATCAACCACCGTCCCGCCGTCCGCGACCCGGTCCAACGACTCGAGGAACTCCGCGACGTGCCCGACCCGATCCTTCAGCAGGTACCCGATCCCGCCGGTCGTTGTCTCGAGCAACGTGGACAGATAGGCGTCGGCGACGTACTGCGAGAGCACGAGGATCCCGATCGACGGCAGCTCGGCCCGGATCGCAGCGGCAGCCCGCAGACCCTCGTCACTGTGCCCCGGCGGCATCCGTACGTCGGTGATGACGACATCCGGCGGCTCCTTGCGTACGACGGCCAGCAGCGCGTCCCCGTCACCAACCGCGTCGCGCACTTCGTGCCCGGCCCGGTCCAGAATGCTCGCCAAGCCCTCCCGCAACAGCAGCGAGTCTTCGGCCAGCACGATGCTCAGTCGCCGAGTCGGCACGGGCACTCCATCCTCAATCGAGTCGGCCCACCAGGTGGGCTGTCGATGACGAGTGTGCCTCCCAACGCGTCCAATCGGGTCACCAGCCCGGTGAGTCCACTCCCCGCGCCCAGCGTCGCCCCACCGACGCCGTCATCGGTGATCCCGATGACGAGCTGCTCGCGGTCGATCCACCCGGTCACCTCACACGTGGACGCCTGCGCGTGCTTGGCGACGTTCGCGAGCGCCTCACTGACGACGAAGTACGCCGCTGCCTCGATCGGCGCCGGCAACCGCTCCGGCAACGACATCTGCACAGTCACCGGCAACGGCATCCGGTCGGCGACCTCCCGTACGGCGGCCTCGAGCCCATGGTCGACCAGGACCCGCGGGTGGATCCCGCGCACCGCCGCCCGCAGATCGGCCAACGCCGCCTCCGCCTCGGAGTGGGCCTTCACCACCAGCCTCCGGCCCTCCCCCTCGGGCAGGTCGAGTTCGGCCAAACCGAGCGTCATGGTCAGCCCGACGAGTCGCTGCTGGACACCGTCGTGCAGGTGCCGCTCGATCCGTGCCCGCTCGGTCTCGAACGCATCGACCAGGTCGAGCCGGGAGCGGCGCAACTCGGCGACGTTGCGCTGCAGCTCCTCCTGCCGGGGACCCAGCATCGCCTTCGCCAGCGAGGCCTCGGCGGCCGCGATCACGCCGATCAGGTACGAGCTGACCACGAAGAACGGTGGCCCGAAGGCGACCAGGAAGATGAGCCCTTCCCGCGCGCTGTCCAGGACCCATGGGCCCATGCCCATCTCCTCGGTGTCCGCGATCACCGGGGCCGCCAGGGTGATGCCGAGGGTCGCGGCGCAGATCCCCGCGAACGCGGCACTGATCAGCCAGACGAAGACCCCGAGCACGAAGCTGTACCCGAGGGCTCGAACCGAGGCCTGCTCGCGGCGCCGGAACTTCAGCTTCTCCCGCACCGACAGCGTGGCCGGCAACTTCGCGTGCGGGCTGGGGATACCGTCGACCAGCACCAGCCCGGCCCGCCATCGCTCGATCCGGCCGACCGAGGCCCCGATCAGCGGGAAGGCCATCAGCATCAGGACGCCGATCAGGATCGGGCTGAGGACGGCACTGACCG
This sequence comes from Kribbella sp. NPDC051952, assembly GCF_040680855.1. Taxonomy (NCBI): domain Bacteria; kingdom Bacillati; phylum Actinomycetota; class Actinomycetes; order Propionibacteriales; family Kribbellaceae; genus Kribbella; species Kribbella sp. NPDC051952. Next base: position 63,731 of record NZ_JBFAXQ010000002.1, on the reverse strand, counting down.
CCGCGGCCGCGATCAGTACGGCGATGGTCAGAACGCCGACCGGGATCGACGTGAACAGGTAGGCGTAGCTCCGCCACGGCCAGGACGAGATGACGTACCGCGGCGACGCCAGTGCGGCCCAGACCGTCCTCGGTCCGGACGGCACAGGGCAGGTCGTCGCGGTTGTCTCCACCCGGTCAACCCTAGGTCCGCGACTGCCCGCGGGACGGTAGCGTGCGCGCTACTCCAGGTCTCCTCCCTGAGCCAGGGTGCAGAACGCCGTACGCCGGTTGGCTTGGAACCATGACCGCTACTGCGCAAAATCTTGGGCCGACCCAGCCGGCTGCCGCACCAGCTCAAGCTCCCGCCCTGCTGCTGGACGGGATCACCAAGACGTACCGCTCCAAGGCCGGAGCGGTCGACGCCCTGCGTGGTGTGACCTACCACTTCGCCCGCGGTTCGTTCACGGCCGTGATGGGACCGTCCGGCTCCGGCAAGTCCACGCTGCTGCAGTGCGCGGCCGGACTCGACCAGCCGACCACCGGCAACGTCGTACTGGGTGGGGTCAGCCTCAGCGGCCTCAACGAGGTCGCACTCACCAAGCTGCGCCGGGCCGAGATGGGATTCGTCTTCCAGGCCTACAACCTGCTGCCCTCGCTGACCGTGTACGACAACGTGGCGCTGCCGCTGCGGCTGACCGGTCGCCGGCCGCGGCGGGGCGACGTACAGCGGGTGCTCGACCAAGTGGGCCTGGAGGGCAAGGCCAAACGGCGGCCGGCCGAGCTGTCCGGCGGCCAGCAGCAGCGGGTCGCGATCGCACGGGCTCTGATCACCCGTCCATCGGTGTTCTTCGCCGACGAGCCGACCGGTGCGCTGGACAGCGGGACCAGCCGGCAGATCCTCGGGCTGTTGCGGGAGGCAACCGATCGGGCCGGGCAGACCGTGGTGATGGTGACCCACGACCCGGTCGCCGCCGGGTACGCCGAACGCGTGCTGTTCCTGTCCGACGGCCTCATCGCGGGTCACCTCGACCGCGGTACGCCGGCCCAGATCGCCGCCGCCATGAGCGACCTGGAGGGATGATGTTCTTCCTCAGCCGACAGACCGTCAGCCGGCACAGATCCTTGTACGCCGGTTCCTTCGTCGCGCTCGCGGTGGGCGTGTTCCTGCTCGGACTCGCCGCCACCGCGACTGCTGCAACCGTCGCGTACCACGGTCCGGCCGCGTCGGTCATCAGCGTGATGACCTTGGGCGGCGACGGCGCCGATCCGCGGCGCGTGAACGTGCACACCTCCGACGCGGACGTGACCGGGCTGCAAACCGTGCTCAGCCTGGTCGGGACGATCAGCGGCTTCATCACGATCTTCGTCATCGCCAGTACCTTCGCCTTCGCCGTCGCGGCCCGCCGCCGCGAACTCGGGCTGCTCCGGCTGATCGGCGCGACACCCCGCCAGATCCGTCGGATGGTCCTCGGCGAGGCCCTGGTGGTCGCGCTGGCCGCGTCCATCACCGGCGCGATCCTGGCTCAACTCGCCACCCCGTTGCTGCTGCGGAAGGCGTCGTACACGGAACTTGCGCCGGTGAAGCTGGAGACGGCCTCGCCCTGGGTGCCGTTGTCGATCGCGATTGCGGCCGGGCTGGTGGTCGCGATGCTGGGAGCACGATCGGCCGCGCGGCGAGCGGGCCGGATCGGCGCTGTCGACGCGCTGCGGGAAGCGTCGTTGGAGCCACCGCGGATCGGGCCGGTGCGGGTCGTGTTCGGGGTGCTGTTCATGGCCGGGTCGATCGCGATGCTGTCGCTGATCCGGCCGTCGACCGGCGAAGGCGTCGTACCGCTGGCCATGTTCACGCCGATGGTGATGGTGATCGGGCTGACCCTGCTCGCGCCGCTTGTGGTGCCGTTGATCGGCCGGCTCTGGGCACTGCCGCTGGTCGCCTGGACCCAGGTGTCCGGGCGGCTCGCCCGCAGCAACGTGGTCGCCGCACCCCGGCGCAGCGCATCGCTCGCGGCACCGATCCTGTCGATCTGCGCGATCGCGGGGTCGATGGTGCTCAGCCTCAGCTTCGCTGCCGACAGCGCGAGCGCCTCGATTCGCGATGCCGTCCGCGCCCCGATCGTCGTCACCGGTTCAGATCCCGTGACTGCCCCAGGAGTGGCCGCGGTCGACGCCGGCATCCCGCTGCAGACAGTCCGGATCAGCCGCGACGATGCCGAACTCGAAGACGTCGAGGGGATCGACCCGGCGATCGCGGTCCGGACCCGGGCGCTCACCCCGCTGTCCGGCGACCTCGCCCAGCTGACCGGGAACACTGTTGCCGTTGGCAAAGAGATGGCGGGGTTCGAGCACTACAAGGTCGGCGACGAGCTGCCGGTGACGTTCCTCGACCGGACCGCTGCCAAGCTCCGGATCGTCGCGATCGTCCCGGACGCCTTCGGCGTCAACCCGTCGCTGCTGGTCCCGCTCGACCTGGCCCGCAAGCACGCGCCGACCGCCAAGCCGGACCGGATGTTCGTCCTGCCGGCCGACGGCGTGGACCCGGCCGGTCTGGTCAGCAAGATCGACCACGCGGTCCTGGCGCCGGTGTGGGAGGCTGAGCAGGCGGACGGCGTACGGAAAGGCAACCAGCTAGGCCTGATCCTGCTGCTGGGACCCGCTGCGCTGTACAGCGCGATCGCGATCGCCAACACGCTCCTGATGGGCAGCCTGCAGCGGCGGCACGAGTTCGTGACCTCGCGGCTGCTCGGGGCGACCCCGGCGCAGATCCGCCGGATGGTGCTGTGGGAGTCCTCGCTGGTCGGCGCCGTCGCGCTCACCCTGGGTACGGCGATCACCGTGACGGTCGGGGTCCTGATCCGGCACGCGATGACGTCCGGGGTGGCCGACGTACCGGTGACCGTCCCGTGGAGCATCCTGCTGGGGATCGGAGCGGTCTGTCTGATCCTGGCGGTAGGGTCCGCTCTGGCCCCGACGACGTACATCCTGCGCCGGTCGCAGCCGTCCGCAGCGGTCGAGTAGAGGTGGAGTAGACCGGTATCGGACGGATCGAGCAGTGGGAGGGCGGGTCGCGGCCGGAGAATCCGCCGTTCACCAGGGACAATGGGCACGGCGCCGGACCGTCGCGGCGCTCGTACCGGTTTGATCGAGGAGTTCGTAGACCCGCATGGCACGCCGTTCCAGCACCACCGCAGAACCCGAGGACTTCGAGGAGCGCATCCTCGACGTCGATGTCTCCGACGAGATGCGTACCAGCTACCTGGAGTACGCGTACTCGGTGATCTACGCCCGGGCGCTGCCGGACGCGCGGGACGGGCTGAAACCGGTCCAGCGCCGGATCCTGTTCTCGATGGCGGAGAACAACATCCGCCCCGACCGCGGACACGTGAAGAGCGCCCGCGTCGTCGGTGAGGTCATGGGTAAGTACCACCCGCACGGCGACGGTGCGATCTACGACGCCCTGGTCCGGATCGAGCAGCCCTGGTCCATGCGGCTGCCGCTGATCGACGGCCACGGGAACTTCGGCTCCCTCGACGACGGTCCCGCCGCGATGCGGTACACCGAGTGCCGGATGGCCCCCTCGGCAGTGGCGATGACGGCCGGCCTGGACGAGAACGTCGTCGACTTCCGGCCGAACTACGACGGCCAGGAGCAGGAGCCGTCGGTCCTCCCGGCCGCCTTCCCGAACCTGCTCGTCAACGGTGCCGCCGGCATCGCGGTCGGTATGGCCACCAACATGGCACCGCACAACCTGGTCGAGGTGATCCAGGCACTGCGGCACCTGATCAAGACCCCGGGTGCCGACCTGGACGACCTGATGCGGTTCATCCCCGGTCCGGATCTGCCGACCGGCGGCAAGATCGTCGGGCTGGACGGCATCAAGGACGCGTACGCCACCGGCCGCGGCAGCTTCAAGATGCGCGCCACCGCCCGGATCGAGAACGTCACCCCACGCCGCAAGGGCATCGTGGTCACCGAGCTGCCGTACACGGTCGGCCCGGAGAAGGTGATCGAGAAGATCAAGACCCTGGTCCAGGCCAAGAAGCTGCAGGGCATCGCCGACGTCAAGGACCTCACGGACCGTACGCACGGCACCCAGCTGGTGATCGAGGTCAAGAACGGCTTCGTCCCCGAGGCGCTGCTGGAGCAGCTCTACAAGCTCACCCCGCTCGAGGACGCCTTCCACGTGAACGCGGTCTGCCTCGTCGACGGCCAGCCGCGCACCCTCGGCCTGAAGGAACTCCTCGAGGTCTACCTCGGCCACCGGTACGACGTGGTCCGCCGGCGCAGCGAGTTCCGCCGGAAGAAGGCGCAGGACCGGCTGCATATCGTCGACGGCCTGCTGGTCGCGATCCTGGACATCGACGAGGTCATCCAGATCATCCGGTCCAGTGACGACGCGGCCGCGGCGCGGACCCGGCTGATGGACATCTACGACCTCACCGAGGTGCAGACGAACTACATCCTGGACATGCCGCTGCGCCGGCTGACCAAGTTCTCCAAGCTCGAGCTGGAGACCGAGAAGGGTGAGCTCGAGCGCGAGATCGAGCGGCTGACCGCGATCCTCGAGGACGAGGCGCTGCTGAAGAAGAACGTCTCCGACGAACTGGCGGAGATGGCCAAGACCTACGGCACCCCGCGGCGCACGGTGCTGCTGGAGTCGTCCGGCGCGACCAAGACCGCGGCCGTGCCGCTCGAGGTCAGTGACGACCCGTGCTGGATCCTGATGAGCTCGACCGGCCTGCTCGCCCGGACCAACGGTGTGGAGCCGTTCGGCACCGGCGACACCCGGGCCAAGCACGACGCGATCGTGTCGGCGGTGAAGAGCACGGCCCGCGGTCAGTACGGCCTGATCACGAGCACCGGGCGGCTGATCCGGCTCGACTCGCTCGACCTGCCCGCCGTACCGACGACCGCGAACGCGCCGAACCTCCAGGGTGGCGCGCCGATCGCGGAGTTCGTCTCGCTGGAGTCCGGTGAGAAGGCGATCGCGCTGACCACGATGGATCCCGACTCGGTCGGCGTTGCCCTAGGTACGACGGGTGGCGTGGTGAAGCGCGTCGTACCGGACCACCTGAGCAACCGCGACTCGTGGGAGATCATCGGGCTCAAGGACGGCGACGAGGTGATCGGCGCGGTGGAGCTCACGACCGGCGAAGAGGCGCTGTGCTTCATCACGTCGGACGCGCAACTGCTGCACTTCCCGGCCTCCGCGGTGCGGCCGCAGGGCCGGACCGCGGGCGGTATGGCCGGTGTCCGGTTGGCCGCTAAGGCGAAGGTCGTGTTCTTCGGTGCGGTCGACACCAACCGGGACGCGTCGGTCGTGACGATCGCCGGCTCGTCGTCGGCACTGCCGGGGACCGAGGTCGGGGCGGTGAAGGTGACGCCGTTCAGCGAGTACCCGGGCAAGGGCCGCGGCACGGGCGGTGTGCGCTGCCAGCGGTTGCTGAAGGGTGAGGACGGGCTGCTGCTCGGGTTCGCCGGGTCGGCGCCGGTGCGGGCGAGTGCTTCGAGTGGCGCGCCGGTCGAGCTGCCGCCGCTGGACCCGCGGCGTGACGGTTCCGGCGTACCGGTGGCTCAGCCGATCGCTGCCTGCGCTCCCGATCTGGCAGGCTGACCCCGTGAAGAGACTGCTCGCGCTCAGCGCGGTCCTTGTGGTGGCGCTGGCGGGTTGCAGCGACAAGAAGAAGGACTCCGGGGGCGGCGACGGTCAGACCGGTGACAACGCCGTCGCGCTGCTCACCGACGCGAAGAAGGCGATCGACGAAGCGGCCAGCGTGCACATCGTGCTGGCCGGGCGGGATCTGCCGGACAACGCGCAGACGCTCGCGAGTGGCGACGGCGTCGCGACGCACGCGCCCGCGTTCAAGGGCAAGCTGACCGTGCGCGCGGCCGGTGCGCCGATCGACGCCGAGGTGGTGGCGGTCGGGAGCAAGGTCTACGCGAAGCTGTCCTTTGCACCGGCCTTCATCGAGCTGTCGCCGTCCCAGCTGGCTGGTCTCGGCGCGCCCGACCCGGCCGTCCTGCTCGACCCCGAGAAGGGCGTCACTGCGGTCCTGCCGACGCTGAAGGATCCGAAGGTGAAGGGTGAGACGCGCGAAGGCGCGAAGGTTCTCACCGAGATCACCGGCTCGGTCCAGGGCAAGTCGCTGCAGGGCATCTTCCCGAAGGCGCCTGCCGACAAGGACTTCCCCTCGTCGTTCAAGCTCAACAAGGACACGAAACAACTGGTGTCCGCCACCATCACCGGCCCGTTCTACGCCGGCGCCACCAGCAGCTACGACATCACCCTCGACAAGTACGGCGAGAAGGTCGAGATCACCAAGCCGTGAGCGCGGACCCGGCGAGCAGCCCCCGGACCCGGCTCACCCTCGCCTCGATCGCGGTCGCCCTCGCAGCCGCGGACACGTACGTCGTCGTCCTCGCGCTGCCGGACATGATGTCCGGGGTCGGGCTGTCGGCCGACGAACTGCAGCGGGCCGCGCCGATCATCTCCGGGTTCCTGTTGGGATACATCGCCGTACTGCCGCTGATCGGACGGATCGCGGACGTGGTCGGACGTACGCCGGTACTGGTCGGAGCGTTGGCGCTGTTCGCGGTCGGGTCGCTGATCACGGCCGGGGCCTACGACCTGCCGCTGGTGGTAACCGGTCGGTTTCTTCAGGGCGTCGGCGGCGGTGGGCTGATCCCGGCGACGCTCGCTCTGGTGGCCGACCTCTGGCCCGCTGATCGGCGCGGGCTCCCGCTGGGTGTAGTGGGCGCGGTGCAGGAGCTCGGGTCTGTTCTGGGTCCGCTGTTGGGTGCCGCCGTACTCGCGATCGCGGACTGGCGCTACATCTTCTGGCTCAACCTGGCCGTCGCCGTCGTACTGGCACTGCTCTTGCGGGGGCTCAAGCGTCCACCTGTGTCTGCGGCAGTCGGAGTGCTCGCCTGCGTTCTGTTGGGGCTGACGCTGACGGCGCCTGAGCGATTGGCCACCGGCGTCACGCTCGGGTTGCCGTTCGTGCCGTTCACCGGGACTTCCCGACTGCTCACTCCGATCGGCGTCGCCACACTCGTACTGGCGCTGGTCTGGCTCGGTCTCGTCTTGTGGCGGACTCGCGGGCAGTTGCCGCGGCTGCTGGCCCAGATCGATCTGCTCGGGGCTCTGCTACTCGCGTTGGCGTTGGCAGGCGTCGTACTGGCGTTTGCCACCGCTGATCCCGAGCGTGAGCTGATGTCTCCGGCCGGTCCGTGGTTGCTGGTCGCGGCCGCTGTGTTCGGGATCGCGTTCGCGGTCTGGCAACGCCGTACGGCGCGAGCGATCGTGCCGCACGGTCTCCTGGGCGCCCGACCGGCTTGGGGATCGCTGCTCGTCAGCTTCCTGGTCGGCTGTGCATTGATCGCTGCGCTGGTCGACGTACCGGTATTTGCCCGCACGACCCAGGGTGGGGGCCAGTTGGCTGCGGCGCTGGTCCTGCTGCGCTTCCTGATCGCCCTGCCGGTCGGTGCGGTCGTCGGCGGCTGGCTGACCCGGCGCTACGGGCTCGGCCTGATCACGGGTGCCGGGCTGGCGTTGTCCGGGGCAATGTTCCTGGTGATGGCGTTCTGGAGTCGTACGGCGCTGGACCACTGGCCGGCCACCGTCGTACTCCTGCTCTGCGGCTTCGGCTTCGGCCTGGCCCTGTCGCCGGTCAACACCGCCATGCTCGGCGCCACGCCCGCGGACAGCCACGGCCTGGTCAGCGCACTGGTCGTGGTCGCGCGGATGGTCGGCATGCTCGTCGGCGTATCCGCGCTCACCGCCATCGGACTCCGGCGGTACTTCGCGATCGCCGAGGACGTCCGGTCGCCGAACGAGCTGTGCCCGTCCTCCCCCGGCAACTGCCGCCCGTACATCGACGCGCTCCGCGACGCCGCCATTTCACAAGTTCACGCAATCTTCGCCGGAGCGGCCGTCTGCGCTCTCGCGGCCGCTGTTCTGGCCGTTCTGCTGCTCGGTCGACGTGGCGTTGTGCACACCTGATGATCATCATGAGGGACAGCCGTCTCACCTCGCGTACCTTGATCTTGTGACCCCACGACCCGATGCCACCGGCCGGCCAGGCCTGTGCTCGACGTTCTGCCGGGAGCTGCACGAGCCGCTGGCCGGCACAGCGGTCGTCGCCGTCGGCTGGGTCGTCGTGGAGCAGCCCGGTCCGTGGGGAGCTAAGGCAGCGACCGAGAGTCATCTGGATCCGGTCTTCGGTGGTGCGTTCGACGATGCGTGCAAGAAGGTCGACGTCCGCTTCGGGCTGATCCGCGCCCCCGGTCGCCACTCCGAGCCGCCGATGCGCACGCACCGGGTGTTCGTTGCCTCCACTACACCGGGCCGGACCTGGCTGCTCGGCGGCACGGTCGCCGATCCCACCGAGCTGGAGGTTCTCGACCTCGAGGCAGTCAGTCGCGGTGACCAGGCAGCCGTGATCGCATCCCTGCCCGACCTGGCTCCGGTCGACGGGCCAATGGTGCTCGTCTGCACGAACGGCAAGCGAGACGGCTGCTGCGCACTGCTCGGACGTCCGCTCGTCACGGGCCTGGCGAAGATTGCTCCCGGCCGGGTCTGGGAGGCAACTCACCTCGGTGGCCATCGGTTCGCCCCGACCGCGACCTTCCTCCCGGCCGGCACCATGCACGGCCACCTCACTGTCGAGGCCGCCGCGACCATCCTCGAAGCAGCCGGTCGTGGTGAGATCGCGCTGACCGGGCTGCGCGGCCGGTCGACCTGGACCAAACGGGGTCAGGTCGCGGAGGTCGCCGTACGCCGTCTGATCGGCGAGCTTGACCTGGATGCCCTCACCGTCGCGGGCGAAGATTCCGAAGCCGTCGCCGTACGGCATCTCGACGGCCGGGCCTGGACCGTGCCCGTCACCACCGCGGTGGCCAATCCACCACGTCCGGATTCCTGCGGAAAGGAGCCCTTCGCCATGTCGATCCTGCAAGCCGGAGCCCCTCAGGTGGGTGACCTGCGATGACCACCGGTTTCGAGGACCTGCTCGCCGCGAACGCCGAGTACGCCGCCGACTTCTCGTACGGGGGATTCGACGGGATCGCGCACGCCGGCGTCGGCGTGGTCACCTGTATGGACTCACGGATCCCGCCGCTGGAGATGCTCGGGCTGAAGCCGGGTGACGCGAAGGTGCTGCGCAGCGCCGGTGGCCGTGTCACCGAGGTGACGATGACCGGCCTGGTGCTGGGTGTCCAACTGCTCGGCGTCCGCCGGATCATGATCATCCCGCACACCCGCTGCGCGATGGCGGCCATGTCCGAGGACGACCTGCGCGCCAAGGTCGAGCTCGCCGCGGGCAAGCCGGCCGGCTACCTGCCGATCCCGGTCATCCCCGACCAACTCGAGGCCTTGCGCCGCGACGTCGCCGCCGTCCGCGAACACCCGCTGATCGGCAACGACATCCTCGTCGGCGGCTTCATGTACGACGTCGACACCGGCCACCTCACCCAGATCGACTGACACTCCCCTGCCTGATCGCCCCTTTGAGGGAGTGCGTTGATCTGGTAGACAGCCGGTATGAGACTCCGCCCCAGCTCATTTCCTCGGTCGCTGCTGTTCGGTGCGCTTGCGCTGACGGCTGTGCTGTCCGGTGCTCCGACGGTGCACGCAGTACCGGCAGCCACGGGATGTCTTGACCAGTCCGTCAACGGGACGGTCGAGGAGCAACGCCTCGACAACGGCATCGCCGACGGTCCGTCGGTCCCGGCCGAGATCCTCCGCCGCTCCGGCTTCGACCGTCAGGTCGCCGTCTTCAGCCGCCTACTCTGCTCGGTCCCGAACCGGCGAGCCGCGGCAGCCCTCGTCCACACCCAGGGCGAGACCCTCTGGCGTACGGCGACGTACCGCGCCCAGCACCAACCACACGGACCCGACGCCCTCCCCGCCACCGACGACCGCGGCCTGTACTGGGCCCGCCTCTCCATGGCCCTCGCCCTCAGGCAATGGCATCCCCGCTTCGGCCTCGGTACGACGGAACGCGCAGACCTGATCCGGTCCCTCGAATACACGTCCCGCGGAATCACGAGCAATCGCTTCAGTCCCGGCGTACAGAAGATCCTGGTCACGGGCTTCGACCCGTTCACGCTGGACGCCGACATCCGGATCGGCAACCCGTCCGGGGCGAACGCGCTCACGCTCGACGGGCAGCGCTGGACGATCAAGGGCAAGACGTACGAGGTCCAGACCGTCATGTTCCCGGTCCGGTACACGGACTTCGACGAGAACATGGTCGAGCACGCGCTCGCCCCGCACTACCGTCGCGGTCCACAACGCGCCGACCTCGTCATGACCGCGAGTCAGGGCCGGGTGGGGATCTTCGATCTCGAGGTATTCAACGGCCGGCGTCGTTCGGTCAGCTCGATCGGTGACAACAACAACCTCTGGGGTGGCGGCACCATCGCTGCTCCGGTCGTCTCCCCCAGCATGCCGCCGGGACCCGAGTGGATCACGTCGAGCCTGCCACTGGCGCGGATGGCCCAGGCCGACGTCACGCCGTTCCGGACGCGGGTGAACACCTCGGTCCTGGAGATCCCGGCCGGCCAGACCGAGCCGGTCCGGCAGCCCAACGGCCCGACGCCCGGCTCGATCGCCTCCGAGGGCACCGGCGGCGGCTACCTTTCCAACGAAGTTGCCTACCGCAACACCTTGCAGCGCGACCTGCTGGACCCGTCCATGCCGGCCGGTCACTTACACGTCCCGGTGCTCTCCTTCGATCCTGCCAACAAGACCGAGATCACCGATCCGACCTACGAAGCCAACCGCGAGGCCATCGTCACCGGCGCCCACGCGGTCCTCCGGGCAGCCCTCGGCTAGTACAGAATACTGATCATTGCCCCGCTCAGTGTGATCAGTATTCTGGTCACTCCGAGCGTGGCGATGTCCAGTTAAATCTTCAGTACGTCGGCAGTCTGCACAGGCTGTCCCGTCTCCAAGGACCGGTTCGCGGCCAACCCCGTCACCAACGCCAGCGCGGCCTGTCGAGCATCCGCGATCTCGGCGCCCTCGGTCCGCGAGTCGTCCAGCAAGGCCGCGAGTACCCGCGCGTCCGCACCGCCATGACCCGCGTGATCGTGGTCGACGGTGTGGTCGACCGGCGGCGACCACAGCGGCCTGAGGGTGATGCTCGTACGTCCCGCCATCGGCGCCGCCAGGTCACCGTGGACGGCTCCCTTGGCGGACTCGACCCGCAGATGTGGCTGCGTCCATGTCGACTCTTCGACATTCAGCTCCAGCCGGCCGCGCGAGCCGTTGAACATCACGCGGTACCCCTCAGCCGGCGAATACGCGGTCAAGTGATAGCTCATCGTCGCGCCGGAGTCGTACGACACCAGCACCGCCATGTCGTCCTCGATCGTCACACCAGGCGCGAACACGTTGCGATCCCGGTAGTACGCGTCCTCCCCCTCCGCATCCAGATAGAGCTCGCGCAACGTCGCGTTGTCGGCCAACTGGAGCGCGAACGGATCATCCAGCGCCTCAGGTGATCCGTTCGCCCGCTCGTAGTCCCGCGCGTACCCGTGCTCGTGCCCCGGCCCGTAGAACGCCAGCTGACCTCGGGCATAGACGGTCCGTGGTTCGGCGCCGAGCCACCAGTTGACCAGGTCGAAATGGTGACTGGCCTTGTGCACCATCAGGCCGCCCGAGTTCGCCTTGTCGCGATGCCATCGGCGGAAGTAGTCCGCCCCGTGCGAGACGTCGAGCATCCACTCGAAGTGGACCGAATGCACGTCCCCGATCGCACCCTCGGCCAGCAACTCCCGCACCCGCCGATGCACCGGATTGAAACGGTAGTTGTACGCGACCGACAACGACCCACCCGTCTCCCGCACGGTGTCGAGGATGCTCTGCGCCTTGGTGGCATCGGTCGTCATCGGCTTCTCGCTGATCACGCGTACGCCGGCCCGCAACGCGGCCTCGATGTACCGGTCGTGGGTCGCGTCGACGCTCGTCACCACGAGCAGGTCGATCCGCTCGACCCGCAGCATCTCGTCGAACCGGGCCGGCGGCCATTGATGCGCCGTACGACGACCTGCCGCGAGCAGCATGCGGTTGTGAAAGGCCATCCGGACCGAGTTCGGGTCGCACAACGCGACCACGTCGTACTCGTCCCGCTTGGCCAGACCTTCGGTGAAGAGCTGCGCGCGGTTCCCGGTTCCGACGATTGCCGTCCGCACAGGCATTCAGACCTCCTATTGTTTGACCGCGCCGGCCAGGCCGTTGACGAAGAAGCGCTGCAGCAGCACGAAGAGCAGGATGATCGGCGCGAGCGTGATCACGGTGCCGGCGCACAGCAGCGTCCACTCGGTCGAGTTCTCGCCGATGAACGCGTACATGCCGATCGCGAGCGTGCGCAGCTCAGGCCGGCCGAGCGTGAACACGAGCGGGATGAAGAAGCTGTTCCAGGCCGTGATCGCGGTGAACAAGCCAACCGTGGCCAGCATCGGGCCGGACAGCGGGAGCATGATCCGGGCGAACGTCTGGTGGAAATTCGCACCATCCACCTGGGCTGCGTCCTCGAGCTCACGGTCGATGGCCATGAAGTAGCCCATGAACAGGAACGTCCCGAAGACCACGCCGCCGGACGCCTGCACGATGATCACCGACCACAGGCTGTTCAGCAGCTGCAGGCGCTGCATCAGGTCGAACACCGGAATGATCGTGTAGCCGTGCGGCAGGAACAGCGTCGCAGACACCAGTCCGAGGCAGAATCCGCGGCCCGGGAAGCGTGTGCGGGCAAGTACGTATCCCGCGCAGGACGTGACTACTAAAGTGATCACCACTGTGCCTAAGGTGATCAGAATTGTGTTCATGAAGTACCGGCCGAACGAGGCCTCCTGCCAGGCGTTCAGGTAGTTCGCCCAGAGGAAGTGCGACGGCATCGGATTGAGCCCGTCGGTGAAGAAGTCGTCGTCACTCTTCAGCGAGCTCCCCAGCGCCCAGAACAGCGGGTACAACCACGCCAAACCGCTGACCAGCAAGGCGACATGCGTCATCACGGTCACCACACGGCGTCGAGTCATGCCAGTCCCCCTGTCCCCCGCCGCTTCGCGAGCGAGCGCAGTACGACGACCTGCACCACGGAGAACGCGATCAGCAGGACGCCGTAGATGAACGACGCGGCCGAGGCCAGACCGATGTCCGGCTGCACCGCGTTCGCATTACTGCCACCGAAGGCCAGGTGGTAGATGTAGGTGTTCACGACCTCGGTCGCGAAGTACGGACCGCCGCTGGTGAGCACCTGGACCAGGTCGAAGATCTGGAACGTCCCGATCACCGCGAGGATCACGATCACCACGCCGACCGCGCGCAGCATCGGGATCGTGATGTACCGGAACGTCGCGAACCGGCCGGCCCCGTCCAGCCGGGCAGCCTCGTAGAGCTCGTCCGGGATCGTCTGCAGGCCGGCCAGGAAGTAGACCAGGTTGTAGCCGAACGTGTGCCAGATCCCGACCAGGATGATGATCGCCAGCGCGAAGTGCGGATCCCCCAGCCAGTCGACGTGCTGGTGAATGACGTGCAGCTTCAGCAACAGGTCGTTGATCGAGTCACCGAAGTTCGACACCAGCAGTTGGATCACGACCCCGATCACCGCGGCCGACGTCACCACCGGCAGGAAGAACAACGTCCGGTAGAACGACGCGAACCGGAGCTTCTTGTTGTTCAGCACGAGCGCCAGGGCCAACGCCAGTACGAGCTGGATCGGTACGACGAAAGCGGCGTACACGAAGGTGTGTCCGAGGGATCGCCAGAAGATGCTGTCGTGGACGATCTGGCGGAAGTTGTCCAGCCCGACGAAGTCCGACGGGTCGCCGATCCCGTCCCACTTGTAGAACGTGTAGCCGAGCGACGCGATGATCGGGTAGACCACGAACACCAACAGCAGCACCATCATCGGTGCCAGGTAGACATACGACCACAGATACGTACGGCGACGTGCCCGGCGCCGGGCCACCGCGGGAGGCGGCCCGGCAGTCGAGACCTCCTCCCGCACAGTGGTGGTCATCACCATCAGGCGCCCGGCTTCGTCGTGTAGGGCTTGGTCAGATCCCAGTCCGGGAAGGCAAAGTCCTTCAGACCGGCGCCGGTCTTCGCCACTGCGGTTGACAGTGCCTGGTTCATCTTGTCCGTCAGCTCGGTCAGAGCGCCTTGCGCGTCCTTGATCTGGCCCGTGTAGACACCCGCCAGTACATCGTTGATGTCGGGCTTGACCGCGGGCAGCTCGAGCTTGGTCAGCTTCGGGTTCCGGATCGTCGGCTGCGGACCGACGACGGCCGTCCCGGACAGGCCGACGTACTGCGAGAACGGCGCGAAGGTCACGCCCTTCGGGTCGTTGTTCTTCGCGTAGACCGACAGGCCCTGGCCCTGCTCGACCCAGCGCTTCCCCGCATCCGCGCTGTACAGCCAGTCGAACCAGGCCCACGCCTCGTCGGCGTGCGGAGTCTTCGACGACACTGCCACGAACTTGCCGCCGGGCGGTCCGTAGAACAGCGCCTTCGGCTCACCGCTCGGAGCGGGCAGAGTGACCAGGCTGTAGTCGGTGAACTTGTGCTTGGTCCACTCCGGCTGGTTCCACACTCCCCCGACCGTCATCCCGAACCGGCCGCGCTCGAAGAACGCGCGCGCCTGCTCGTCGGAGATGCTCATCGAGTTCGGGTAGAACCAGTTCTTGTTCTTCCACTCCAGCAGCAGGTTGATCACGTCGAGGTAGTTGCGGTCGGTGCCGAACGTCCACTTGCCGACGCGGTAGTCCATCCCGTCGATGCCGCCGACGGCAGCGCCACCCGGCGACCCCGCGCCGCGGACGAACAGATCCAGCCACCAGGCCAGGGTCGTGTTCGTCGAGTTGCCGAACCCGAACGGCGAGACCTTGCCACCGCTCTTCGACGCGATCGCATCGGCAGCGGCACTCACGTCGTCCCATGTCTTCGGCAGCTTCACACTCCCGTCGGCATTGGTCACGCCCGCGTCCTTGAACACGCCGTGGTGGATGTAGAGCTGCAGCGAGGGTGCCGGGGCAGCGAACGGCGCGGTGTAGACCTTCCCGTCGAACACGTCCACGCCTTCGACGAAGCTGCCCGACGGGAAGCGGGACTGCCACGACGTGGTTGCCCACTTGTCGACCGGCATCAGCCAGTCCTGCGACACCTGCTGGCTGAGCTGCGGGCTCTTCGGCACCATCAGGATGTCCGGTGCGTTGTTGCTCCGGTACGCCAGCGAGACCAGGTCGGCGTACTTGTCGCTGACCTGCGTGGTCTTCTTGACCAGCACGCCCGGATTGGCCTGCTGGAACAGCTTGATCTCGTTGTCCACCCAGCCGGCCTGGCTGGCGTACCAGTCCCAGTAGGTGATCGTGGTCTTGGCCTTGGACCCCTCGGCGTCGCCGTCCGAGGAGCATCCGGCGAGCGCGCCGGCGCCGGCCAGTGCCGCCGCACCCCGGAGCACTGTCCGTCGGGAGATGGGTGATGACATGGGTGTTGCCTCCAGTGATCTAGGTGCAGGCCGGCGTTGCCGACGATGCGGTCTGGGTCAGGGAACCCAGCCGCCAGGTGAGCGGGCTGCCGTCCCAGGTCACCGCGACCCGGCGCGGCCGTTGGAACGGCAGGAACGACGTGGGCTGGCCGCGGTCGATCGGTCCGGGACTGAACGCGTTGTCAGCACCGACCGGGACCGGGACGTAGTAGTTGTTCGCGTTCGTGTAACCGAAGTACGCCGTGTAGGTGTTGTCCACGGAGTTGCGTACGACGCAGGCCGCCGTCGGCTGCACCGGGTTGAACGCGGTCTCCGCCGGACCGGTGCCACCGGCAACGGTCTTGGCCATCGGCGCGAACGAGGCGTCGTCGACGAGCAGGTCGCCGGTGCCGGTCGACGTACTGATCCACCACTCGGCCTTGGTCAGCGTGCCGGTCCAGGACACCTCTGTGTTGGCGGCCGAGATGCGGGTCCAGCCCGTGCTGCTGACCGGTGCGGATCCGAGCCGGATCGTCGTTGATCCGGTCGAGGTGGTCAGCTTCAGACTCACCATCGCGGTGTCCGAGCCGCTTGCCAGTCGCACCCAGGCGGACGAGTCGTAGAGCCCGCCGTTCGCAATCGACACTCCCTGCGCCGGACCGGCCCAGGCGGCCGCACGCCCGGTCACCGACAGGTCGCCGCTACCGGTGTGCGGAGTCGTCGACGCGTTCTTCAACGTGCAGGTCCCCAGGCAGTACCAGCCTGTCGTGTTCGACTGGTTCTCCAACGTCCCGTTCCCGAGCACAGAAGGCGTCGGCAGGTACGGCGATACCGTTGGCGGACCCTGCGCCGGTGGTGGCGTCCCATCCGTCGGCGTGATGGCTAGATCGTCGAGCGTGCACTCCGGTGACGACGTACTGGGATTGGACCAGGCGAACACCTGGACCCATTTGGTCCCAGTCGGTGGCGTGAACGCGGCCAGCTTCTGGGTGTACGTGCGTTCATCGGCGTAGCTGAGCTGGTACTGGAAGGTCGGCGCGCCGGCGGATGCGCCACCACGGACGCCGACGTAGCACTGAGTGCCGGCAGCGTTCAGCCGGCCCCATCCGGACAACAGGTAGCTCGTGCCCGGAGTGAGACCGGTGACGTTCTGGGTGACGCCGGAACCCGGGCTGAGCGACAGTGCGGCGTGGCCGCTGTGCGCGTTCGCCGCGGTAGCCGGGCCGGTACCGAGCGGGGTCCACCCGCGGGCACCGCTCTCGAAGTCGCCGTCGCCGATCGGGTTCGGTGGATCGGTCCGGACCGTGGTGGCGATGCCGTCGGCAATCACCTTGACCGAGGCACCGGCCGTGGTGGGCATCGAAACCTTGACCTGCTTCGAGACGCCGTTGACGGTCACCGTGACCAGGTAGTCGCCGAGGAAGCCGCGCGTACCGAACGTCCCGGCGGCTGCGGTCTGGCCGGCGACGCTGGTGTGCCACTGGCGCTTGATCAGGTCTTCCCAGACCAGGGTGTTCGGCTTCGGCGACCAGTCCGCGTTGTACAGCGCGACCCGCGGGTTGTAGATGTTGTTCGCCCAGATGCCGAAGTTGCTGATCTGGTTGACGTTCGGGTTCGAGAACATCGCGGTCATGAAGTCGCGGGTGTAGTCCGCCTGCAACTGCAGGTCGTCGGTATCCACGTCGAACTCGGTGACCGCGACCTTGACCCCGAGCCCGGCGAACTGGTCGACGATCGTCATCAGGTCGTCCGGCGAGGTCAGCTGCAGCCCGTTGAAGTGGCTCTCGAAGCCGACCAGGTCGATCGGTGCGCCGGACGACTTCAGCGACTGGACGATGTCGTAGACGTGGTCGCGGTGGCGCTTCTCCCAGCCGTTGTTCTCCACCAATCCGTAGTCGTTCAAGGCAAGTTTGGCGTTCGGGTCGGCCTGGTGAGCGAGCCGGAACCAGTTCGCGATCTCGTTCGGCCCGAGGATGTCCTGGACGTTGTGCTCGGAGTACGGCTCGTTCACCACGTCCCACTCGTCGACGATGCCGGCCAGCGAGCTCGCCTCGTCGGTGATGTGGGTGTTGATGCGCGCCCGCAGAGCGGCCGGGTCGCTCTGCAGGTTCACGACATCCGGCTGCATCAGACCCCACGACGGCCAGATCAGGTTGTGACCGCGGATCCGGAGCCCGTGCTCGCGCATCCACTGCAGCGACGGCAGCGTGATCGTGTCGCGCTCGGTCTGGTTCTCCCAGTGGTTCCACTTCAGGTTGTTGCCGAGGGCACCCTGGTTGAAGAGCGTCGAGGCTTTACTCTGGTACTGCTGGAGGTCACTCGCACTGATTCCGCTGGACGGATCCCCGATCAGCCGAGCCCCGTCGGAGGCAGCGCCGAACTTGAACTCGCTCGTCTGCTGTACGGCGGACACGGTCGCACCACTGACCGGATGGCCGGCCGGATCTACGACCGACACGGCGAGGTTTCCCTTGCGGTACTGGTCGATCCGGGCGTTGGCCGCCGTACGCCAGGCTGCGTTCGCATCCCGGCCGTCGTACGTCACCTGTGGGTAGCCGGCCGGTGTGCCCGGTCCCCAGTCCTTGACCGAGACTCCGGCGATCTGGAACTTCTGCGTGCCGTACCCGAGCCAGAGGTTCAGGTGCGCGGCGGTCGTGGTTCCCGCGGTGTACGTGACGGCCGCGCGGAACGGGAACTCGAACTTCTTCCACTCGGTCCCGTACAGCAAGGCAGCGTTGAGCGACTTCTTGTACGGCGAACCGTCCGTCTCGAAGACCACATGGGCATTGCCGGTCGTGGCACCCGGCGTGGGCTCGATCGAGCGCGCCCACACCGTCGCGACGAGCGCATCGCCTTCGGTCACAGTCGCCGCGGTCGGCACGCCGAGGCTGATCTCGTACTCACCGTCCAGGCCAGGGCTCTGCGGCGCGTTCGGGACGGTGATCTGAAGGGCCTTGCTGAAGTTTGGGTTCCCGGTGATCGGGACCTGCTGCGTCGCATCGGCGGGCAGGCTCTTGAACTCGTTGAACTGGGCAACGGGATCGGCCGGCAGCACCTCGAACGGTGTCGCGTCGGCATGGGCGGTGGACTGGGCGGTGGACTGGATCGCAACCGCGGCGAGAAGGGCAAGCGCCGCACCGGTGGCCAGTTTTCTGATCACTCCGGATCCTTCCGGGAGCGCGCAGCACCGCATCACCCGCCGGCCGGAGGCCCGTGGGTCATCAGGATGCTGCTGTGTCGGTGGTCGGGCGGGACCTCGATCCGTGGGATCAGGCCTTGGCGGTCTGCGAGCGTCCGCGCGGGGACCGGGTCACGGGCGCCGGCCCGCAACTCGCCCGGACGATCAAACTGGTCGGCATCACCAGACGTGGCAGGTCGGCCGATGGCTCGGCCGCAACGTCCGGTGCGGGCTCTGCTTCGTCGTCGTTGGGACCGATCTGGGACAGCAGCAGCTCGGCGGCGCGCTTACCCATGTCGACGAACGGTTGCTGGATGGTGGTCAGGGGCGGCCGGATCTGGGCCGCCGACTCGATGTCGTCGAACCCGATCACCGACACGTCTTCCGGCACCCGCAGCCCGGCCTCGGCCGCCGCGGTCATCACGGCGTACGCCGTCACGTCCGAGTGGGCGAAGACCGCGGTGGGCCGCTGGTCGGGCGGGAGCGCGAACAGTTCACGGGATCGGGACCGGATCTGGTCGGGCAGGAAGTCACCCGGCTTGGTCAGCTCCGGGTCGGGCTGGATGCCCGCTCCCCGCAGTGCGTCCAGGTACGCGCGGTAGCGGTCCTGGCAGCACCGGTACCGCATCAGGCCTTGCACACAAGCGATTCGCTCGTGCCCCAACTGCAGAAGATGGTCCATCGCCGTCAGGCCACCGTCGTAGTTGTCCGCGGTGACGGACGGCAGTGCCACGTCGGCGTCGATGGTGTTCACCAGGACGACCGGCAGACCGTCCTCGTGCAACTGGACGAGTGGTTCGAGCGGCTGGTCGTGGCTGACCACCAGCAGGCCGGATGCCATGCTCGAGGTCAGGATCCGGTCGATCAGCGAACCGTAGTCGCGGTCGTTGGTAGCGGTGTACAGGATGATGTCGAACCCGCTCCGCTCGGTCACGGCAGCTACCCCGATGTTGATCGAGGCAACCATGTGCCAGGACAGGCCGGGCACGACCATCCCGATCAGCCGGGTGCTCCCCTTGGCCAACGCGGTCGCGGCGAAGCTCGGCACGTACCGATGCCGGCGCATCACCGCGAGGACGTGCCGCCGGGTGGCCGGGTCGACCTTCGGGCTGTTGTTCAGCACCAGCGAGACGGTGGACTTGGACAGACCGGACAGCGCGGCGATGTCACGAATCGTCAGCTTCGCCATCGGCAGGTCCTTTGATCGGGTCCGTTGGACTGGTCCAACGGCTGTGCACCGGAACGTAACAGCGCGGCAGTACGCCGTCAACACCCCATCCGCAATCGCTTTCCCGTCGAACCATTGCGCCCGCGGTCGAGTTCGTGCCACGATCGGCGCATCGTGTTGGACCGGTCCTACGCAGGCCGGGATCACCTGCCGGGACCGGTCCGGCACGTCACGCTCACCGCACGCCTGACCGCTCTCCACGGAAGGCCGCCCATGCCGCCGTACGCCCTCGACGACTTCGCCTTCGACCTGCGTCGTGCCGTGCCACCGGCCGAGATCTGGGTCGGTAGCGGGACAGGGACCGTCACCCAGCTGACCGGCACGGTCTGCGGTGTCGGCGGGTGGTTCGCTCCCCCGCTCGCTGCCCCTGACAGCCGGCTGACGATCTCGTTCGACGTGGACGGACGCCGAGTGGTTGACGAGGCACGACCCGGTGCCGGCAATCGCGGGCTGCTCCCGGCCGGCGGCACCTGGCGACCCGATCGACTCGTCCGGCACGGCACCTACCACCAGTACGACGCCGGCCGCCTGACCTCGTTCTCGGTCGAGTCCACCCTCGTCCCGCATCACGGCTCCCCCGGCTTCGTGCTCACCCTCGCGATTCGCAATCGCTCGGAGCAGACCCACTACCTGACGGTTCGCCCCGAACTCACCGGACGGCAAAGCCAGGTCCCACTCTCCAACTGGGGCTGGGTGCCGCCCGGTGCAGGCAGCGGAGAACCGATCACGCTGGTGCACAACGGCCTGTCCGCGACGCTCGGGCCACACGGCACGGCAACGTTCAGCATCGGCCTGCAGTCCACCGACCTGACGTCTCCGTGGAAACAGCGCATCACCCAGGCACTAGGTCGCGTTCCCACTCTGACGTCGGACATCCCGGGGCTCGAGCAGTACTACCGCCGATCCCTGGCCAGCGGACTGGTGTGCTGGTGGGATCACCCGGACTTCGTCACCACGCCGTTCATCGCGACCTCAGGCCTGGACGGCGGTGCGCTGTGCGCCTATGCGTGGGACATCGGCGGCTACGCGCCCAACCTGCTCAGCCTCATGCTCGGGGACAGCGTTCAGGACATCATCGAGTCGCTGCTCGACGCCGACCTCACCGACCGCTACGCGATCGCGCCCGATGGCACCGGGCTCGGGGTCGCCTATGCGTACAGCGGCTGGTCCCTCGTCGCCCTCACCCGAGCCGCCGCGGCAGAACACCGACTCGATCCCACGCTGATCGCCCGGTTGTACGACGTACTGATCGCGCTGGACAAGCGGTTCCAGCCGGATGACCAGACCGGCGTACTGCGTGACTACGGCGACCAGAGCAATCTGCTGGAGATGCGCGGAGCCGGGTGGGAACACGTGGTGGCGAGTCCGAACGCCGAACGCGCGTGGGCGCTCGACGCCCTGGCCGAACTCTCGGATCTGACCGGTGCCGCGCTACCGGCCGCCGAACTCCGGACGTCGGCACAACAGATCCGCACGGAGGTCATCCGGCAACTCTGGGATCCCGCCGCGGGCTGGTTCCGCAGTCGCTACCCGGATGGGCATACCGAGCTGGCCTACTCGATCCAAGCCTTCGACGTACTGCGATCCGGTGCCTGCCCGCCGGACGTCGCCGCCACTCTGCTCGAGCATGTGCGTCCCGGTGCATTCCTCGGCGAGTACGGCGTCAGCAGTGTCGGCGCCGAGGACGAACTCCACTACGAGACCGCTGACATCGACTGGTCCGGAGGTGGCGCCTACACCGGCGAAGGCCCGCAACTGGCTCTCACCCTCTGGCAACACGGCGAGCCCGCACTCGCGTGGGACGTCCTCCGCCGCCACCTCTGGATGGGCAACCACTACCCGTACTTCCCGCAAGACCACTACTCCGACAAACCCGGTGCCCCCGCCACCAGCCGCCGCATCAACATCATCGCCGGCCTCACCGGCGCCGAGTCCATCCTCACCGGCCTGGCCGGCATCCACCCACACCCCGACGGCTCACTCACCATCCAGCCCAACCCGGTCCCCGGGGGCACGATCGAACTCCGAGGCCTGATCTACCGCGACCGAACGATCGACATCCGCGGCCCCGAGGTAACAGTCGACGGCCGCCGACTCCCACCCGGATCGACCTTCGCCGTCCCCCCGCGCTGACTCACCCCTCCGCAAAGTCCGTCCGAGCCGCGTCGAACTCCTCGTCACTGACCTCACGGACCTGGGTCGCCAGCATCCACCGGATACCGAAGGGGTCAAGGACCGTCGCCGAACGCGCACCATGGAACGCGTCAGCCGGCGGCCTCTCAACCGTCGCGCCGGCCCGCTCAGCCGCGGCGGTGGTCGCGTCGACGTCCGGCAGATAGAGATTCAACGCGTACGTCGGAAGCCGATCGGCCGCGGGGGCTTCGACCAGATCGGGGTAGGCATCGGACAACATGATCACGGCATCGTCGATCTCGAGTTCGGCGTGCCCGACCCGACCGTCAGGATCCATGAACGGCTCGGAGGTCAACCGCGCACCGAATACGTCGATATACCACTCGATCGCCCGGGCCGCATCCCGGCAGCAGATGTACGGCGTCAGCACTCGTCCTTGTGGTGCCAGGTAGGACTTCATGGTCCATTGTGGACCCGGATCAGCTCGCCAGGATGATGCGGAACGCGTCCAGCACCGACGTGAAGTGGTGATCGGCGACCGGGCTGGCGATCTCGTGATGGTGGCCGATGCGGATGGTTCGCATACCGGCGTTGATTCCGCCGGCGATGTCGTACGCCGGATGATCGCCGACCATCCACCCATTGGTCAGCGAGGCGCCGGTCTCCTTCGCGGCGATCTGGAAGATCCTCGGGTCAGGTTTCCGGACGCCCACTGCCTCCGAGATGCAGCAGTAGTCGACCGCGGCCGCGATCCCGGTGTGCTCGAGCTTGCGACTCTGCTGCACAACGCCGCCGTTGGTAATCACGGCCACCCGCCAGCCCGCCGTACGCAACGACGCCAGGCCCTCGAGGACAGCAGGCTCGACCCAGGTGAACGACGGATGCTCCCGGTCGTACTCGTCGACCGAGATCGCCAGACCGAAGCGCTCCTCGAACCGCGTGAACAACTCAGCCCGCGGCGTGAAGCCTCCGTTGTCGTGGGCAACCAACCAGTCGACCGCGTCGGTGCCGAGACCGGCCCGGTCGACCCACCACCGAGTCCACGCCAGGAACGCCCCGTCCCGATCGATCAACGTGTTGTCCAGATCGAAGCAGGCCAGCCGGCCCATCAGACGTCGATGCGGTTCTCGTCCAAGTCGTACGCGCCCTGGACAATGAATTCTTTCCGCGGCGCGACATCGTTGCCCATCAGGAGATCGAACACGTTCGCGGCGGCCTCGCCGTCGTCGACCGTGATGCGGCGCAGGGTCCGGTGGCGCGGGTCCATCGTGGTTTCGGCCAGCTGGTCCGCGTCCATCTCACCGAGACCCTTGTAGCGCTGCGGCGGCTCTTTCCAGCGGACGTTCTTCTTCATCAGCTCGGCCGTCTTCCGCTGGTACTCCGCGTCGCTGTAGGTGTACAGGTACTTGTCCTGACCCTTCTTCGGGTTCGTCAACTCGAAGCGGTGCAGCGGCGGTACGGCGGTGTAGACGCGACCGGCGTCGACGAGCGGCCGCATGTACCGGAAGAACAGCGTCGCCAGCAGGCACCGGATGTGGGCACCGTCGGAGTCGGCGTCCGCCATGAAGATGATCTTGCCGTAGCGGACCTGCTCGAGGTCGAACGTCCGGCCCGAGCCGGCTCCGACGACCTGGATGATCGACGCGCACTCGGCGTTCTTCAGCATGTCGCCGACCGACGCCTTCTGCACGTTCAGGATCTTGCCCCGGATCGGGAGCAGTGCCTGGAACTCCGAGCTGCGGGCGAGCTTCGCCGTACCGAGCGCCGAATCACCCTCGACGATGAACAGCTCGGACCGGTCGACATCGTTGCTGCGGCAGTCAGCCAGCTTCGCCGGTAGTGCCGACGATTCCAGCGCGGTCTTCCGCCGCTGCAGTTCGCGATGCTGACGGGCCGCCACCCGCGTGCGTGACGCGGCGACGACCTTCTCCAGCACCGCCCGCGCCTGGGCCTTCTGCGCGGCCTTGGTGGAGGTGAGGAACGCCTCCAGCTCGCTCTGCACGACCTTCGAGACGATCCGCGACGCCGCCGGCGTGCCGAGCACCTCCTTGGTCTGCCCGTCGAACTGCGGCTCGGCCAGCCGAACCGTCACCACCGACGTCAGACCTTCGAGTACGTCGTCCTTGATGATCTCCTCGCCGCTCTTCAGCAGCCGGGTGCCGTCAAGTGCATTCGTGAAACTCTTCGACAGCGCCCGCTCGAAGCCCGCCACATGCGTCCCGCCCTTGGGCGTGGCCACGATGTTCACGAACGAGCGGACCTCGGTCTCGTACCCGTCACCCCAGCGGACCGCGATGTCGACGTCCAGGTCGCGCTCGACGTCGGTCGGCGTCATGTGACCGGCGTCGTCGAGCATCGGCACGGTCTCGGTGAAGTGGCCGGTTCCGGACAGCCGGACGACCTCGGTCACCTTCTGGTCGGTGGCCAGGAACTCGCAGAACTCGCTGATCCCGCCGTCGTGCTTGAACGTCTCCTCGGTGACCTCGTCGCCACGCTCGTCCCGGATCACCAGCTCGAGCCCTGGCACCAGGAACGACGTCTG
Organism: Kribbella sp. NPDC051952; assembly: GCF_040680855.1. Lineage (NCBI taxonomy): Bacteria > Bacillati > Actinomycetota > Actinomycetes > Propionibacteriales > Kribbellaceae > Kribbella > Kribbella sp. NPDC051952. Next base: position 39,200 of record NZ_JBFAXQ010000002.1, on the reverse strand, counting down.
CCGGGCCCGGGTGACGAGCTCGTCGTAGTTGAAGGCCGCGTCGCGGGTGAAGACCTGCCGGTCGGCCCAGTACCGGATCCGGGTGCCGGTGATGCCCTTCTTCGCGCGGCCGGCCTTGCGCAGGCCCTTCGCCGCGGTGAAGCTCGCGCTCGCACCCTCGCCGTCGAACTCGCCCGCAACGCCACGCCGGAACGACGTGGTCCAGACCACACCACCGCGATCGACCTCGACGTCCAGGCGCGCGGACAGCGCGTTCACAACGGAAGCGCCGACGCCGTGCAGACCGCCGGAGGCGTTGTACGACCCGCCGCCGAACTTGCCGCCGGCGTGCAGCTTGGTGAACACGACCTCGACACCGCTGAGCTTGGTCTTCGGCTCGATGTCGACCGGGATGCCGCGGGCACGGTCGATCACCTCGACCGAGCCGTCCTTGTAGAGCACCACGTCGATCCGCTCGCCGTGCCCGGCCAGGGCCTCGTCGACGGCGTTGTCGATGATCTCCCACAGGCAGTGCATCAGGCCGCGGCTGTCGGTGGACCCGATGTACATACCAGGACGCTTACGGACCGCCTCGAGTCCTTCGAGGACGAGCAGGTTGCGCGCGTTGTACGTCGGGTCGAGCTCGGTACTGCGAGGCGTCGGGGCGGCCACAGGGCTCCTTCACTGGTTCACAAACACATGCCACACATCCGGGACCGCCGCGGTTCCGAACGCATGTTCACAGCCTATGCGGACCGACCCCCAAAACCTTGCAGGCAGGGCTGTGCGGGCATGCTGGTGGGTACAAGGTGGTCAGCAGATCACAACAGCAGATAGGTGTTCTCGCAGGTATCGATCCGGACTCGATCCGAAGTGGCGTACGACACTCCGGAAACCAGCGCGCAGTAACCAAGTCGTGGCGCACAGTGAGAGTAGACACGCCCGACACCCGCCGGAAACAAGAATTCGCCTGCTTCCGAAACGATTCCTCGTCAAAATGCGTCATACGGGAACAGGTGGTTCGTCTCACATACGGACACGCTGCCCATCCAGGGAAGCGATCCGCATGTCAGGATGTTGCTATCTGGTGAGTACGGAACTAGATGAGATGAGGCCTCAATGACTACAGCACTCGCCCCGAGCTCGACCCTGTCGGCTGCGGACCGTTGTGATCGCTGCGGCGCGCAGGCCTACGTCCGTGTCACCTTGACCAGCGGTGGGGAGCTTCTGTTCTGCGCCCACCACGGCCGGGAGCACGCGGAGAAGCTGCGCAACATCGCGATCACGATCCATGACGAGACCGGTCGGCTCGACACCTCCACCACCGCCGCGACTGCCGTCGCGACGGACGAAGAGCGGTAACGAGCTGGCTTCCTAAACGCGCCAACGGCGGCGCCAAAGTCAAACAGGCTTCGATGGCGGTTACCCAACAGGGTGACCGCCATCCGTTCGTTCGGGCAGAAGGGAACGAACGGATGAGGGGTAGGAGATGGCGGTTACCCAAAAGGTGACCGCCATCCGTTCGTTCAGACGAGGGGTACGGCGGGGGCGGGGCCGTGGCGGCGTAGTTCTTGCCAGGCGCGTGCCAACCGGTTGACCGCATCATCAAGCACTTGCTCGGAGTAGGCGAAAGGAACCCGTAGGTAGTCGTCGTGGTCACCAGTCGGATCCATCGCATGCCCCGCGACCACCTCGACCCCGTGCCGCAACGCGACCTGTGCGAACACCCGCGCATCGGTCTCCGGCAACCGGATCCACAACGCGGACCCACCAGTGGGCACTGACCACTCCCAATCAGGCAGTCGCTCGGTCAGCAACTGACCCATCAGCTTCTTCCGCACAGTCGCCGTCCGCGCCCGCGCCGCGGTCAGTTCCCCCAGCCGCGGCAGCAACCGAGCAGTCAACGCCTGATCGATCACCGGACTCCCCAGATCGGCCAGCGCCTTGTGCCGCGCCAACCGCTCCGCGAGCGGACGTGACGCCCGGATCCACCCGATCCGCAGTCCACCCCACACAGCCTTCGACACCGACCCGATCGACAGCACCTCGGCACCATCCGGCGCATAGGCCGCCAGCGGCGGCGGGATCGCCGGCCCGGCCGGATCCCACGCCGAGTACGCGTTGTCCTCCACCACGACCACCCCGTACCGAGCGGCCAGCTCCGCGACCTGCCGTCGTCGCGCCGCCGACATCAACAGGCCGGTCGGATTGTGGAACGTCGGCATCACGAACAGCATCGCCGGCTGATGCTCGGCGAACGCGGCAGCAAGCAGGTCCGGCCGGATCCCCGCATCATCCAGCGGTACGCCGACCACCCGCCCGCCGGCCGCCCCGAACAGATCGAAACACCCCGGCCAACTGGGCTGCTCGATCGCGACCGCCGCACCCGACCGCAGGTACATCTGCGTCACCAACGCGATCGCCTGATGTGCACCGGTGGTGACCACGATCTCGTCGGGCGAGGTCGGCAACCCGGATTCAGTGAAGTGATCCGCGATCCGTTCCCGCAGCACCAGCAACCCGCGCGGATGGTACCCGACATCGCCGAGCAAGGCCGGCAGGTCGGTCGACGCCAGGTCAATGAGCTCCTCGGTCAACTCGGGCATCCCCGGATCGACGGCGTACGTGAGCGAGATGACCTCGCCCGGTCCGACCGCGATCCGGTGGAACAGGGACTCGCCGTACCCGGTCGGCATCCGCTTGTCGGCCCGGGACCGACCACGTCCGGCTGACCGGGCGACCGTCGTACCGCTGCCGCGGCGGCTCTCGACCAGGCCGCGGGCGCGGAGTTCGTCGTACGCCGCGACCACGGTGGAGCGACTGATCGCGAGGGACTCGGCGAGCCGGCGTTCGGCCGGGAGGCGGGCGCCGACCGGGAGCTCGGTCGAGCCGATCAGTGCCGCGATCTCGTCGGCCAGTCGCCGGTACAGACCGCCGACGCGGCCGGACAGCCGGTGGCCGATCAGGTCCGCCAGCGCGGCCGGGTCTCCGGAACGGTCCACTTCTCTCCCTATTGGCTCGGGTGGACTGCTTCTCGCGCCGCCAGGCTAGTACCGGCAAGCAGTCCAGTTCGAGCGGAAGGTATGACGATGGGGATCGGGCAACTGGTGGGGTTCGCCGGCGCGACGGTGGTGCTGGTCGGAATGCCGGGCCCGAACAACCTCTACATCTCGCTCCGCAGCCTGACCCAGGGACGCCGCGCCGGAGTGGTCTCGGCGCTGGCGATCGAGACCGGCACGCTCGTCTACATCGCCGTCACCGCACTTGGTCTCGCGACGCTGGTGAAGGCCTCGCCGGCGCTGTTCACCGCGATCACGCTCGCCGGTGCTCTGTACCTGGCCTACCTCGGCGTGAAGCTCATCACGACCCGGACGTCGGAGCACACCGGCGGGGTCGACACCGCACCACTCGGCCGCGTCTTTCGCGACGGCGTACTCGTGAATCTGATGAACCCGAAGGCAGCGCTGTTCTTCCTCGCGTTCCTGCCGCAGTTCACCACGCGCGACGCGGGACCGGACCAGCTGCGCACCGAGATGCTGCTGCTCGGCGCCGGCGCGCTGCTGATCGGCCTCGTGTTCGACCTCTGCTACGCCGTCGGTGCGGACGCGATCGGCAGACGCTTCCGAGCCGTCCGTACGACAAGTCGTGGCCGCAACCTGGTCGTCGCCGGGATCTACCTCGCGTTGTCCGCGTTCGCCCTCATCGCCGCGTTCTGAGGCGCCTCCAGCACCGTGAGACCGTCGGCGTCCAACCGGAGCGACAGCGTCTCCCCGCCGAGCCGAAGCCCGCTCACCTCGAGCGCACGCCACGGAGACTCGCCCGGATTCACCACCAGCGTCTCCCCCGGCACATCCGGCTCGATCCCCAGCGCCGCGACAACCACCGCGACCGCCGACGCAGCGGCCCACGCCTGCGGTCGGCACGAGAGCGGGTACGGCGTCGGCGAACTCTCCTCGCCCGTCCCACGGCCGCCGTACAACTCGGGCAGCCGGTAGTCGAACGCTTCCGCGGCACGGATCAGACCCTCGGCGTACGACGACGCCACCGCGGCGTGACCGGATGCGTAGAGGCCTTGGATCGTCATCGCGGTGTCGTGCGGCCAGACGCTGCCGGTGTGATAGCCGAGCGGGTTGAACCGGGTCATTGCCGTGGACAACGTTCTCAGCCCGAAGCCACTGTTGAGATCCGCACCGGCCAGTCCGTCGGCGACCGTCTGCTCCTCGTCCGCGTCGAGCAGGCCTGTGCCGAGCAGGTGCCCCATGTTCGACGCACGCCCCGCGACCGGGTTCTTGGCGCCGTCCAACGCGATGGCCGGATAGCCATCGACCCAGAAGGCGCTCCGGAACCGCTCCTGCAGGGCCGCCGCCCACGCGCGCCATTCGTCGCCGGACTCGCCATGCGCTTCGAGCAGCTCGGCACCCTTGATCGCTGCTGAGTACGCGTACCCCTGCACCTCGCAGAGCGCGATCGGTGCTGTCGCAAGGGTGCCGTCCGGCCATTGCACCGCGTCGGCCGAGTCCTTCCAGCCTTGGTTGGCCAGTCCATGACCCGACTCGTCGACGTACTCGAGGAAGCCGTCGTCGTCGGGATCGGCGTACTCCCGCATCCAGTTGAGCGCGCCGCGGAGGTTCGGCAGGAACTCCTCGGCCGGCAGGCCCCAGCGCCAGGCCTTGTGGAGGGTGATGATCCAGAGCTGGGTCGCGTCGTGCGTGCCGTAGTAGGCCGCAGGCAGAACCAGGCCGCCACCGTGGTCGGCGACCTCGGCGCGCAGTTCGTGCGGGATCTTGCCGGGCTGTTCGGCGGACTCCGGGTCGACCTTGGTGCCCTGCCAGGCGGCGAGTGCTCGCAGTGTTCCGGCAGCGAGTCCGGGATCGACCGGGATCAGCATGCCCGAAGAGATGAGGGAGTCGCGGCCGAAGAGCGTGAGGTACCAGGGCGGACCGGCGCCGAGGTAGCGGTCGTCGCCCACGGCGAGCTGCAGGGCCTGGAGGTCCTCGAGCGATCGGTTCCACCAGCGCTCGACCCGGCGGTCGTCACACGACAGCCCAACGGCGTACGGCGTTCTGTCCGCGGGCGGCTCGATCGTGAAGCCGGTGCTGGACTTCGGGAAGTCGGCGGTGACGCGGAGGGTGAGGGTGAACTCCTCCCCCGGTTCGAGCCGCGGGGTCGCCGAGACGCCCGGGTCGGCTGCTACCCGGACTCGGGTCTCGTCGCTCTCCCATTCCAGGTCAGCGACCGGGGTCAGTTCGGGGAGCTCGGCCGCGGCGCCGCTGCGGACGGCCGCGGTGCCGGCGAGATCGGTGCCCAGGGCAACATCCAGGCGACACTCGATCGTGGCCCGGGAACGATTCACCAGCGTGATGCGCTCGGTCAGGCCGTCGCTGTCCACCGTGCGGGTCCGGTACAGCATCACGGTCGGATCGTGCCGCGTGTCGCCGAGCCCTTCGACCAGGGCGACGTACTGGTGGGTGGCCGCGTCAACTTCGTCGACGTGCACCGGGAGCGGGTCCTGGCCGTCGATCGTGACGCTCAGGCGTGACAGGATCCGCCGGTCCCGGGCGTACACCCCCTCGGCACCCGCCCCGGTGAGTTGACCGGAACGCGGCGAGAGAACCACCCAAGGAGCAGCGAGCGCAGTGACCAATTCGTGCAAAGCGGGCATGCGTCCACCCTAAAGGTGCGCGCGTCCGGCTCTAAAAGTCCCCGGTTCGGGCACAGTGGGGTGTGTGGATACAGGTTTGACCGTCCTGGTCGGGATCGTGATCTTCGTCGGCATCGTGGGCATCGTCGTGCCCATCCTGCCCGGGGCGATCCTCAGCCTGGCCGCGATCCTCGTCTGGGCGCTGCTGGACCGCAGCGCGACCGCCTGGATCGTGCTCGCCGCGGCGGTGGTGCTGATCGGGGCCAGCCAGGTGGTGAAGTACGTCGTACCGGAGCGGAGACTTCGCGACTCCGGCGTACCCAGGCGGTCCATGATCGTCGGCGTATTGCTCGGGATCGTCGGGTTCTTCGTCATCCCGGTGGTCGGGATGTTTGTCGGCTTCCCGCTCGGCGTGTACCTGTCCGAGGCGCAGCGGCTGAGGACCCACGCCGAGGCCTGGACGTCGACCAAGCACGCGCTGAAGGCGACCGGTCTGTCGATCCTGATCGAGTTCATCGGTACGTCGCTGGCCGCGGCCGTCTGGTTGATCGCCGTCCTGTTTTTGGTGTGATTGCCAGGATTTTCTTAGCCGCACCGGAGCCTCGTCACAGCTAGCTGAGGCAGTGTGTGAAGGATGAAGCTTTCAGAGAAGAAGTGGCGACTGATCGGTACGGCGGCCGCGGTTGCCGTGACGACCACCGCCGGCGGCGTCGCGTGGGCGGCCAACAGTGCCGACCCCACCCCATCACCTTCGGCTTCACCGTCGACACCGAACCAGCCACGGCCCGACGGCCCTGGTAAGGGCCCGGGTCTTCGTGGTGAGTTCGGTCTCGGCGGGGCGCTGCACGGTGAGTTCGTGGTCAAGAAGGACGACGGGACATACCAGACCGTCGCCAGCCAGCGGGGTTCGGTGATCGCGGTCAGCAAGGACTCGATCACCGTGAAGAGCGAGGACGGGTACAGCCGGACTTATGCGGTCACGGCGGAGACCCTGGTGAACTCGGCCCGCGACGGCATCGGCTCGATCAAGACGGGCAGCAACGTGATGGTCAGCGCGGTGGTGGCGAACAACAACGCCACGGCGACCTCGGTCAGTGACAGCACCGCCCGCGACGCGGCCGGCCAGAAGTGGGGTTTCAAGCACGGCCCCCGGTGATTCCGGAGCCGACTCACAGCTGATTGCCAGGAAGCTTCCAGGGATCACACGGGTACCGGCGGCACACTGAGTGGCATGAGTCCGCATCTGCTGGTGGTCGACGACGAACCGAACATTGTCGAGCTGCTCTCCGCGAGTCTGCGCTTCGCCGGGTACGACGTGACCACGGCGACCCACGGCGCCGAGGCGCTGCGCAAGGCCCGTGAGGTGGAGCCCGACCTGGTCGTGCTCGACGTGATGATGCCCGGCCTGGACGGATTCGAGGTGGTCCGGCGGCTGCGCGGCGAGGACCGGCACGTGCCGGTCCTGTTCCTGACCGCCCGGGACGCGGTCGAGGACAAGGTGCTCGGCCTGCACACCGGTGGCGACGACTACGTGACCAAGCCGTTCAGCCTGGACGAGCTGGTCGCCCGGGTGCGTGCACTGCTGCGGCGGTCCGGTCACCGGGAGCAGACCACCACGGAGGCCGCCGTACTGCGGTATGCCGACCTGGAGCTGAACGAGGACAGCTACGAGGTGTTCAAGTCCGGCCAGGCGGTGCAGCTGTCGCTCACGGAGTTCAAGCTGCTGCGGTGCCTGCTGGAGAACGCCGAGCGGGTGATGTCGAAGGGTCAGATCCTGTCGGCGGTCTGGAACTACGACTTCGCCGGCGACGCGGGCGTGGTCGAGTCGTACATGTCGTACCTGCGTCGTAAGGTCGACACCGGCGACCAGAAGCTGCTCCACACCGTCCGCGGGGTCGGCTATGTCCTGCGCACCCCGCGAGGCCCGAACTGATGCAGCTGACCCACCGGCGGTTCGCCGACCGGTACCCGCTCCGCGTCACCATCGTGGTCGTCCTGCTGACCCTGGTGGCGCTGGCTCTGGTCGCCTCCGGCGTAGTGGCGACCACGATCATGCGCGACTACCTGGTGAACCGGGTCGACGGACAGCTGACCCAGGCCTCGACGATCTTCCAGCAGGACAACCCCGGCAACCGCCCGCCGCGTCCCGGTGGTGGTCGCCGGCCGCTGCCCAGCTTCATCGTCGTGCAGTACAACGACTCCGAGGGCACGGCTGACGACAAGCCGTTCCGGGCGCCGTTCGCGGACACCGAGCCGTTGCCTGCGCTGCCGACGCTCAACCTCAACCAGGTCCGTGCGCTCAACGGCAAGCCGTTCAACACCAAGGCTGTCTCCGGGAACGCGACCTGGCGGGTGGTGGCGCTACCGCTGGACGACGGCAGCGGTTCGGTGCTGGTCGCGCAGAGCCTGGGCGACGTGAACGGCACGATCCGGCAACTGATCGGCATTCAGGCTGCCGCGGCGGTGATCTTGTTGATTCTGCTCGCCGGCGTCGGGACTTACGTCGTACGACGAAGTCTGCGCGGACTCGAGGACGTCGAGCACACCGCGGTTGCGATCGCGGGCGGGGACCTGAGCCGGCGCGTGCCGCAGCGGGATCCACGGACCGAGGTCGGCCGTTTGTCGCTCGCGCTGAACCAGATGCTGGGGCAGATCGAGAACGCGTTCGCGCAACGGACCGCGTCGGAGCTCGCGGCGCGGCGGTCGGAGGAGACTGCGCGGGAGTCCGAGGAGATTGCTCGGCAGTCCGAAGACGCGGCGCGGCAGTCGGAGGACCGGATGCGGCGGTTCGTGGCGGATGCGTCCCATGAGCTGCGTACGCCGCTGACGTCGATCCGCGGCTTCGCCGAGTTGACCCGGCAACGGGGTGACGGCGGCGACGCGGACACGATGCGACGGATCGAGGACGAGGCGAAACGGATGGGCCTGCTCGTCGATGACCTGTTGCTGCTGGCCCGGCTCGATCAACAACGACCTTTGCGGATGGAGCCGGTCGACCTGCTCCCAATCGCCGCGGATGCCCTGCACAATGCCCAGGCTGTAGAGCCGGAGCGCAACATGTCCCTGCAGATCCTCCCGGACTCCGAGGCGCCGGTCGTCTCGGGCGACGAGGCCCGGCTGCGTCAGGTCCTGGGCAACCTGATCAGCAACGCGCTCCACCACACGCCGATCGACGCCCCCATCGTGGTCTCCGTCGGCACCCGAGACGGCGAGGCCATCCTCGAGGTCAGCGACTCCGGACCCGGTTTGTCCGACGAGCAAAAGGCTCGGGTCTTCGAACGCTTCTACCGAGCCGACTCAGCCCGGACCCGCTCCACCGGCGGCTCCGGCCTAGGCCTGTCCATAGTCGCCGCCCTGGTAACCGCCCACGCCGGCCGCGTCACGGTAACCAACACCCACCCCCAAGGCGCCACCTTCACAGTCCACCTCCCCCTCCCCCGCGAGAACTAACGTTTGAAAGCGAACTGAAAGCGCTCGCTCCTACGCTCGCGGCATCTGTTTCCGGGAGTTGGGACTTTCCATGCGGCGTACTGCTACGACACTTCTCGCCATCGCCTCGACGGGGGTTGCCCTACTCGGCGCCGGTGCTTCGACCGCCAGTGCGTCTCCTGCGGCCCAGAGTTCTCCGGCGGTGGTCGCGTCGCAGAGCTGGCACACTTCGCCGAACTACGCAGACGCCAGGAAGTGTGACGAGCAACGCCGGGTGAAGTACGCCCGCGGCCTCCCCACCGACCCGACCAGCGGCTGCTACCGCTGGTACAAGGGCTATTACTACTACTGGTGGCAGTAGCGAGTCAGAGGACCGGGAAGGTTCGGTTGGCGGATTCGCCGTGTTCTAGGACTTGGGCGGCTGGGCCCAGGATTTTGGGGTCTGGGGTGCCTACTAGTTCCAGGTCTTTGTCGGTGTAGTCGTAGAGGCTCAGGACGTGGCGCATGGCCTCCAGGCGGGCGCGCTTCTTGTCGTTGCTCTTCACGACGGTCCACGGTGCGTGGGGTGTGTCCGTGTAGTGGAACATCGCTTCCTTGGCCTCGGTGTAGTCGCCCCACTTGTCCAACGACGCCAGGTCGGTGGGTGAGAGTTTCCATTGCCGGACCGGGTCGATCTGGCGGATCGTGAAGCGGGTCTGCTGTTCGGCCTGCGAGACCGAGAACCACAGCTTCACCAGCAGGATTCCCGACCGCACCAGCATCCGTTCGAATTCAGGCGCCTGCCGCATGAACTCGTCGTACTGGTCCTGGGAGCAGAAGCCCATCACGCGCTCGACGCAGGCGCGGTTGTACCAAGAGCGGTCGAACAGCGTCATCTCCCCCGCGGCCGGGAGGTATTCGACGTAGCGCTGGAAGTACCACTGCGTCTGCTCGCGGTCCGTCGGCTTCTCCAACGCGACGATGCGGGCGCCGCGTGGGTTGAGGTGCTCCATGAACCGCTTGATCGTCCCGCCCTTGCCGGCGGCGTCGCGTCCCTCGAAGACGATGACAAGCTTCTGCCCGGAACGCTTCACCCAGTACTGCAGTTTGAGCAGCTCGATCTGCAGCAGCCGCTTGTCCCGGTCGTAGATCTCGCGGGCCAGCCGTTCGCCGTACGGATAACCCTCGCGCCAGGTGTCGACCGGCGTACCGTCCGCGCGCAGCAGCACCGGGTCGTCGTCCTCTTCGTCGAGGACACGGAAGCCGAGTTCGCTGACCAGATTCGGGGTGCTCATAGCCTCAAACATTCGCTGCCTTCAGCCTTGCGGCGGTGAACCGCGAGCTGCCCACAGATGAACAAAATCACGGTACGGTTAAGCCTAGGGGTTGGGAGACGCGCGCTGCGCGTCATCGTGCGACCGGTCGCGCTCGGGGGGGGGTTCGGCCTGGCCCGGTTCTTGCAGGGATATGGGCCAACGGTCGGATCAGCAGGAAGGTCGGCCCATGACCGGATCCTTGGCGCCGGAGCTCGATCATCAGCGCGGCGCGTCCACACGCGGCCATTTGGTCGTCGAACACCTGCCCCTGCTCGCAAGCCATCACGGCACCCCACCCGACGTACTGCTGCGGTGGAGCGCGATGCCGGCGGGCACAACCACGGTCGACGTCGTCGTTCATCTGCACGGACACTCGCCCAAGGGCCGTTCGATGCAACTCGTCCGCGACATGGCGCCGGTCAGCGGTCTCGACCTCGTCGACCCGGCGCATCCGTCGACGGCCGGGCGCACCACGCCGACGCTGATGATTCTGCCGCGCGGGCACTTCTACGGCGGACGGTCCGGCCGGGGCTACAGCTTCCCGGCCCTCCAGCCGCCGGGCGCGATCACGAAGCTCGTCGACGAAGCGTTGCGCAGGTTCGGTAAGGCGACCGGAGTCCACGCGCGCCGGGGGCGCCTGATCCTGACCGCGCACTCCGGCGGCGGCTCGGCCTTGATGGCGATCCTTCGGCATCTCGACCCGGATGAGGTGCACACCTTCGATGCCCTGTACAGCGATCCCGGCCCGCTGATCACCTGGGCCCGCCGCCGCCAGGCCGCCGGCTCGGGTGCGCTCCGGGTCCTGTTCCGGCCGGGCGAAGCGACCGCCCGCAACAGCCTCCGAGTCGCCACCGCGCTGGGGCGCACATCCGCGAAGTTCCGAGTCGAGCAGACAGGGGTAACCCACATGGCCATTCCCCAGACCTACGGCTGGCGGCTGCTGGCCGATCCTGGCGCGGATCTGCCGGGCGCAACCCGGCCACGACAGCCTGACCGCTCCGAGCACGAGACCCCGAGCGGGTCCAACAACTCGGCGTTGTGCGCCGCGATCGCCCGGGTAGCGCGCGAACAGTTCCGGCGCTGGCGTCCCGGCGGCGGACGAGCCCTGACGGAGACCTCCCCCGCCGCGAGTCCGATCCTGCGCGAGTACTACCGCGTCGGTGTCCACGACACCGTGACCGACGCGCAGATGCAGAGCTCGACGTACCAGGGGTCACATCCGTGGTCGGCCGTGTTCATTTCCTACGTCATGCGTACGGCGGGAGCCACAGGGTTCAACTACTCCTCGGCGCACCGGGCCTACATCGCGGCCGCACGCAAGAACCGGCTGGACGGCAACACGTCGAACCCCTTCTGGGCCTATCGCGCGACCGAGATCGCACCGCAGGTCGGAGACCTCGTCTGCGCCTCCCGGGAGAGCGGCGTGACCTACGACAACATCGGCAACGGACGACCCTGGAAGACGCACTGCGACGTGGTCACCGAGGTACGGCCCGGGCAGATCCGGGTGATCGGCGGCAACGTCAGTCAGACGGTCGGCGAGAAGCTCCTGCGGACGCGGCCGGACGGCAAGCTGGACCTGTCGGGAAACCAAAGCCGCTTCTTCGCGGTGATCCGCTGCCGCTCCGCCCGAAGCGCTCCGGACACCAAACCCACCTATGGTCCTCCGGCCCCACGCACCTACGGTCCTCCTGCCCCACGCACCTACGGTCCGCCGGCGTCGGGCTCGACCCCGGTCGGTCTCGACGCGCGGGTCGCCCGGGTGATGGAGTTGCTGGTTCGCAAGTACGGCTACCCGGTCAACGGCGCCGCCGGTCTGGTCGGCAACCTGATGTCGGAGTCGCAGGTCCAGCCCGACCGGATCGAGGGCAGTAAGTCCGAGACCCCGTTGCGGGCGCCGGACTTCAGCGGACAGCTCCGCGACTTCACCCCGGACCAGGTCCGCGACCGCAACTTCAGCCGCAAGATCGGTCCCCGGCTGCCCGGGGTCGGGCTGGCGCAGTGGACCAGCCCGGAACGCCGGGTCGGGCTGTTCAAGCACACCTTCAACGGCCGGCAGCTGGGCTCGGCGATCCTGCACAATCTCGACGCGCAGGTCGATTACCTGGTCGCCGAGTTGCGCGGGACCTATCGCGCCGTCGACACGGTGCTGCGCTCCCCCGGCGTGACTCTCGACCAGGCGTCGGATGTCGTCGTACTCAAATTCGAGCGCCCGGCCGCTGTCAACGACAAGCCGACCAGCGACCCCGGTGTTCAGGCGGTCCTGACCAAGCGGCGTGCCGCCGGCGCGCAGGCCCTCCGCACCTTCCGCAGCTCTTCTCAACGTTGAAAGGACCAACCGTGAACGGCTACTGGTTCGAGATCAAGCGACTCGGCAACCATCAGTTCGTCTGGAGCTTCATGGAGGCCAAGAACGGTCAGCTCCGTTCGCTGGCCCGCGGTACCCGCGACTACAACTCGCGGCAGGACGCGGAGGATGCGATCAACGTCCTGAAGGATGTCTTCCCCGAGGCCGACATCCTCGAACGCCTGCCGCACCTCCCTGAGAGCCACTTCGAGCTGCACAAGGACACCGTGCCGCTCCTCGCCGGCGAGCGTAACCACGGCCGCCGCGACAGCTGACCACCACGATCGCAACCCGCCGTACGCCAGTGGATGCCTGGATCGACGTCATCGGAGCACCGGAATCGGTGATCCGAACGGTAGTGCACGGCCTCGAGGCGCTCGACATCAAACTGCTCGACCCCACGCACGCGAACGGGTCGGTGCTCAACGGCCTCGTCGTCTTCGGCGCCGCCTCCCCGGCTGTTGCCGCCGGCATCAGTGAGCACGCCGCGGCCAAGCCCGGACGCGTACTGGCGTTGTCCACCGGCGACGGGTTGCGGGGCGAGGACAGCTGGCGGCTGTTGCGCGCCGGGGCCTCGGATGTCTTCACGTGGCGCGATCCCGAGGATTCCGCGCAACACATCGCCGACCGGCTCCAGCGTTGGCACACGATCGACGAGCTGGTCCGGGGCCGGCACGTCCAGGACTTCCTGGTCGGCGAAAGTGCGGTCTGGCAGGCCGTCCTACGCGAGGCTGTCGAGGTCGCGCGGTTCACCTCGGCCGCGGTCCTCATCACCGGCGAGAGCGGCACCGGCAAGGAACGCGTCGCCCAGCTGATCCATGAGCTCGACCCGCGGCCGGGCAAGAAGAGCCTGGTCATCCTGGACTGCTCCACGATCGTGCCGAGCCTGTCCGGCTCGGAGTTCTTCGGGCATGAGAAGGGTGCATTCACCGGCGCCGCGTCGGCCCGGGCCGGCGCTTTCGAGCTCGCCGACGGCGGCACGCTGTTCCTCGACGAGGTGGGCGAGCTGCCGGCCACCCTTCAGGCCGAACTGCTGCGAGTGATCCAGGAAGGCACGTACAAACGGGTCGGCAGCAACGTCTGGCGCCAGAGCACGTTCCGCCTGGTCTGCGCGACGAACCGCGACCTCGGGTCCGCCCGGGCCGAGGGATCCTTCCGCAACGACTTCTACTACCGGATCGCCGGCAGCACCTTGCGACTGCCGAGCCTGCGGGAACGGACCGAGGACATCGTCCTGTTGTTCCAGCACTTCTTCGGCCAGGTCTATCCCGGCCGCGAACCGCCGCGACTCGAGGAGGCGGTCCGCGAGCTGCTCGTCTCCAGGTCCTATCCGGGCAACGTGCGCGACCTGCGCAGCCTGGTGATGCAGATCGTCCACCGCCATCTCACCAATGGCTTCGTCACCGTCGGGGACATCCCCGATCATGAGCGTCCTGTGCCGCGCACCGAACCGGCCGCGAACGACGGCGACCTGGGCGACAGTGTGCGTCGAGCACTGGCTCGTGGCGCGGGACTCGACGACATCACCTCGGCCACCATTGCGGCGGCCATGCGGTTCGCTCTCGCCTGCGCGGGTGGCAACGTCGAACGCGCCGCCCAGCAGCTACGTGTGCCGGCGCGCGCGGTCCGGGCTTGGCAGAAGTCCGGACGACCGCAGCTGCCGGCGCCGCACCGGTTCGGTCAGCCGCAGGAAGTTGCCGGCCAGAACGAGTGACTCGGCCTCCGGCGGCAACTTGAGCAGCCGAACCTTCTCCAGCTCGAGCCCCGGATGCAGCCACGGACCATCCGTCCCGAACAGCACCTTGCCCGGCCCGGCCCGTCGAACCGCCTTCACCAGTACGTCGAAACGCCGTACGCCGGAGGTGTCCGTGAACAGGTTCGGGTGATCCGCGAGCAGGCTCGTGAACGCCAGTTGCGCACTCCAGTCGTCCGCGAAGCTACCCAGGTGCGGAATGATGAAGTTCACGTCCGGGTATTCGGTCGCGAAGAGTTCCGCGGCGGCCACCTCGCCCATCACGTCGTACAGGATGGGTAGCCGGAACAACCGGGCGACGTCGCAGATCTCGCGGCTCAGTCGGGCGTCGTGGCGATGCACCTTGATGCCGCAGAAGCCGAGGCCGACCACGGCACGGCGTACGAGCGAGTGCACCTGGCCCCTGTCCCGTTCGGCGTTCACGAACGCGAACGCGGTGAACCGGCCGGGATCGGAGGCGACGATCCGGCCGACCTCCTCGTTCGCGACCCGGTAGTCGGAGTGGAACGCCGCCAGCAGGTTCGACCGGCCGATGCCGGCCTCGTCGCAGCGGCGCAGGTAGTCGTCGAGTGGGGCCGAGGTGTCCCACGGCCCGGTGAAACCGTCGCCGGGCCCGGCGTGGCAGTGGGCGTCGATGATCGTCGCCACTGCCGGCCGGGCCCGGGACAGTCTGTTCACCGCACGTCCTCCGATCAGCCGCGAAGGGCGCCGTACTGCCTGCGCAGGTGCACCGCAGGCATCGACCGGTCGGTCCGATGGGCCAGGTCGACACCGGTGACCGCACGGTAGGCGTGGATGTAGCCCTGGACCTCCGCGCGCCAGTAGCGGGCCCAGTTCGCGGCCTGCTCGGGCTCGATCACGCTGGTCCAGTTGCCGAACCGGATACCGAGCAGCAATTGCTCACCGAAGACGGCCATGTCGCGGAAGTGCATCACCGAGGCATCGGACCAGCCCTGGAGCCGGCTCATCGCCTCGACCCGGTCCATCCAGGCCTCGGGGTAGGCGACCATGGTCCGGGTCGGCAGGAAGTCCCGCATCTCCGGCCGGGCCAGGATCCACTGGTTCATCAGCATCTCGTGCCGCGCGGTCCACGGCAGGTCGCCGTACGCGTTGTGCGCGCCCTGGGTGAGCAGCAGATGCGTCTCCTTCAGTGCGTTCAGTACGCCGAAGCCGTCCGCGATCCTGGTCGTGTCGTCATCGTCGTGGTTGAACTCCATGCACAGCCGCAGCAGGTTGTGCAGTGCCTCGATGAACCGCGACCGTGAGTCGGCACCGCGGACCGGCGGGCCCGGCTTGCTGGCGAGCACGAGACCGTAGTGGTGGTCGTACTCGTACGCCCGGCGGACCGTGGTGAGCCGATGCTGCGCGTCCTGGATCCAGCCCCAGAGCAGGTTGTTGAGCGGCCGCAGTGGGTCGATCTCCAGCCCTTCCAGCGGGTCCCGGCCACGCGGGCCGTGGGTGCGGTTCTGGAACCGCCAGGTGATCGCGTTCATCGTCTGCATCAGGCTGCCCTCGTCCAGCCAGTACGACCAGATCAGCTCCAGGAAGCACGGGTTGGACAGCTTCTCCGCGAGGATCCCGTAGCAGACCTCGGCGTCCTCGTGCCGGCGCCCGCCACCGATGACGGGTACGTCGCCGAGCTTGATCCGGATCAGCTCCAGGTACGGCAGGATCTCCAGCGCCTCGCCGTCGCTGGTGAAGATCCGGTTCAGGTAGTCCCGCCACTGCGCCTCGAGATCGCTGCGGTCCACGGTCCGGTTCAGCCGCCGGCTCTCCGCATCGAGATCCAAGTGCAGGTGGTTGAACCGCTCCAGGTCGACACCGCAGTGCAGCATCAGGAAGACCTCGGTCGCCGCCTTCAGCAGCCGGTACCGGTTCACATTCGGGAACGGCAGTCCGGCACGCCGCTCGACCTCACGGACCTTGTCCTTCAGGCCGTTGGGGCCGTCGCCACACATCACCCGATCCAGGAACCGGCTGTAGTTCTCGAAGCCGAGAGCGTTCGTGCTGCTCCGGATCGCGACCCACAGCGCCTGGTCGGACGTCGCCGGTACGGCCGTCCGCTTCATCGTGACGGCGACGTCGTCACCCGACTCGAACGGCTTGGCCCGCACCTCGATCGGCAGCGACCACGCCTCGTAGACGTCGGGGGTCCGGGCCTGCGAGTTGATGTTGACGATCGGGCTCGACCCGAGCGGCGGTTCCTCGCCGTCCTCGGCGACGACGGGTGGATCTTCGTGATAGACCCGCGTCAGGACGATGCCGACCTGCCAGGCACCGATCGCGAGCGAGTTGGTGTCCAAGGTCGCTTCGAGTCGCCGGCCGTCGTCGAACGGGAGGTGGATCTCCCCGCCGTTGACGACCGTCGTGCCGATCAGGGACCGGTCCGGCAACGGCGCAGGTCCGGTGACCCGCCACTCGACGGTGAAGTCTCCGCCGAGCGAGCCGGTGACGGCTTCCACCCTGACGATGCCGCCCTTGGTGATCTT
Organism: Kribbella sp. NPDC051952; assembly: GCF_040680855.1. Taxonomy (NCBI): domain Bacteria; kingdom Bacillati; phylum Actinomycetota; class Actinomycetes; order Propionibacteriales; family Kribbellaceae; genus Kribbella; species Kribbella sp. NPDC051952. The sequence continues at coordinate 22,267 of NZ_JBFAXQ010000002.1, read as the reverse complement.
GCGCGGGGCCGCATGGACCTCGACGCCGTGGTTGTTCCCGTGGTTGTTCTCGTGGTTGTTGTCCATCGTGCTTCCTCCGGTCAGACAGCGGCGTGTAACCGCTGGGGGTGGTCGGGCTGGTCGGACCAGATGATCGGCTGGCCGACGTACATTCCGGTCTCGACCCGGCCTCCGGCCCGGGCCGTCGCGAGCGCGCTGTCCACGGCCCACTTCGTGATCAGCCGGCGCAGCATGCCGCTCTCGCGCTCCGGCGACAGCAGTCCGCTCGCCCTGGCTTGTCCCAGTACGGCGAACGCGAGCGTCGGTGGCGCCATCGCCACCTGGTCCGGTTCGGTTCGCCAGTGGGCGAACAGCTCGAGCAGTGCCTCCCGCTGGAGCTGCGGATTGCGGACCACCTCGCCGAGGGTCCGACCGCGCAGTCGTTGCGGTCGTGCCCCAACCAGGATCGAGATGAGCTCGGGCATGCTCGCCCGCAGTTCGTCGAGCACCGCGGACTGCTCCGGCAAGATGTCGGTGATCGGGTACATCGACTGCCACAGCTTCGCCAGCCGGTTCCATTGCGGATCCGGGTAGAGCCGGTCTCCGATCGCGCAGCTGAGCAGTACGCGCAGCCACGGGATCGGGTGCGGGTCCTCGTCGGGCGGCCGGAACACGAACCCGCGCGGCAGACTGACCAGGCCGATCAGCCCGAGCGTCGACCCGATGCCGATCCTCGCGATCGACCAGAAGTCCGCCACGATCTCCCCCAGCCAGCGATCCCACAGCTGCCAGGTCGACCGCAGCCGCGACTTGCGGGCACGCAGCCGCGCCCGCAGGCACTCGACCAGCCCGAGCAATGCGGCGGCCTGATGCCCGACCTCGTGCACCAGCGACGAGGCGATGCCGTAGCCGATCATCCGTTCTCGCGGAATCCGGATCAGCGCGACCGGATTGTCACCGCCACCAGGCAGCCTGGTGCGCGCCCGGCGGATCGCCCCGCCCAGGCCGCGGTGCAACGAACAGACCACCGGCGGCGCGTCGAAGTACTTGTCCGGCAGCAACAACGCTTCCGCCGCTGCCACGTCCAGGCCCGAGAGCAGTACGCCGTTGTCCTGCTCGCTGCGTTGCGTGATGACCTCGGAGAACAGGTCGAACTGTGCCAACGCGTTCTGGAACGCGAGCCGCAGCATCCAGAACCGGCGCTGCTGCTCGGGCGCCGGGGCCGTCGCACCGGGACCGCGCAACCAGCCGAGCAGCTCCTCCGCCCGCTCGCGAACCTCCTGCCGTCCGGCGATCAGATGCTGCTCGATGCCCGACAACGCTGCCGGCGACACCGCGGCAGCCGCGACGCAGGTCTCCTGGAGCACGAACGGTTCGACCAGCGCGAGCCTCGTCAGCATCGCGCGGGTCTCCTGCTCCAGCAGCCAGGTCGCGGACAGATCGCCGTACATGACTCAGACGTCCAGCAGGATGATCTTGCCGGACCGCCGGATCCAGCGGCCGCTACCACCGGTGCCGTCGCCGTCGCCGCCGGAACTGCTGCTGTACGAGCTGCTACTGCCGTAGCCGCCATAGCCGCGTCCGCGCCGGCGTCCGCCGTACCCGCGGTAGCGACCGTACTCGCTCTGCGGTGGCGCCGCGCCGTCAGCTCCAGCAGGCGCCGCGGGCGGTTCGGCGCCGGGGGCGGGCTCCGGTGGAGGTGGTGGGGTGGGGTCGGGCTGACCAAGAGGAACGGCTACCCAGCGGAAGCCAGGCTGTGGCGGGCCAGGCGGCGCTGAAGGTGGCGGTTCGGGCATCGGCTCCGGCCCGGGACCGGCGTACGGCGCGGACGGGTAGCCGTAGGACGACCGGTAGCGCGGCGGCCAGTAGCGACGGCTGCCGTAGCCAGGATGCGAGTATCCGCGCCAGCCGGGACGGTAGCCACCGCGGTACGGCGATCCGTACCGTCGGCCGGGGTACCGGCTCCTGCTGTACGAACGACCGAAGACGTGGCGTGCCAGCGGCGAGATCGACCGCAGGCCGTGCCGGTACAGCGAGGGTGCGACCCTGCGAGCGGCGCGGAAGATGCTGAGCTCTCCGACCAGTTCCGCGGGTGCACCGGGTGGAGCACTGGCGACATCCTGGGCAGCCGTCGCGGCCAGCCGGACGAACTTCCGGGCGGTGTCGAACTCCTCCTGCTCCGGGTTCATGCCGGAACTCTCGGACTCGAACAACTTGCTGGCTGCTGCCCCGAGGGTGCCTCCGATCGTGGTGCCGATGCCGGGGGCGATGGCAGTGCCGATCGCACCGCCGAGTGCCGGCAACGCGACCTTGGCGAGTGGCTTGAGGGCACCGATCAGGGCTTGGCCCTGCGGCGAGCTCGCGGCCCGGCCGATGCCTTGGACGGCCCGGCCGATCGTGTTGACCAGGCCGCCGAGGAAATGATCGAGCTCCTGCTCGTTCGACACCTCGAGCAGCCGGCCGGCGAACTCGTTCTCCTGCGCCTCGGTCAGCGGCAACTCGCCGACCTCGGCCTCGCCACCGAGCACCTTGCCGAGGATCTTGTGCAGGAACTGCTCCTCGGCCTCGCCGACCTCGCCTTCGCCGTACTCCCCGTACTCGCCCTCGCCGTACTCGCCCTCCTTCATCAGGCCGCCGAGCAGACCACCGAGAACCTTGCCGACGACGGGGATCAACGGCAGGAACTGCTCCTCACCCTCCCCCTCGGAGTACTCGCCTTCTCCCTCGCCGTACTCACCCTCGCCTTCGCCGTATTCGCCGTACTCGCCCTCGTTGTATTCACCCTGGCCGTACTCACCCTGGCCGTACTCACCCTCGCCGTACTCACCCTGGCCGTACTCACCCTGGCCGTACTCACCCTCGCCTTCGCCGTATTCGCCGTACTCCCCCTGGCTGTACTCCGCCTGCCCGTACTCAGCCGTCGGTGCACCCGTCTCGAACATCTCCTGCCCCTTCCACGTTGTCCGCCAGCCCTGCATCAGTGCCGCTGCCCGGCCGCGGTGATGGCCGCCTGGGCGCAACGAATGAACTCCTGCGCGATCTCGTAGTCGCGGTCCTCCGCACTCAGCCCTTCGAGCTCCAGGCCGTAGACGCGGGCGGCGGTCGCCGCCGGCGTCTCGCCGGAGCGCGGTCGATCCCCGACCAGCGCGGCCACGGTCGGCACCGTCCGTACGACGGTCTTCCGCAACTCGCGGAGGAGCTCCTGGCCGGTCGCGACCGGCAGCTCACCCGCGTGCCACGCCGTCTCGGTCATGAGCCCTTCGAGGAACTCGGCCAGCTCGTGTTCGCCGGTGACGTCGAGCAGCTCTGCGGCGAGCTCGGCCTGCCGGGGATTCGTTCTCACGGCCTCTGCACCTCCAGGGAGAACCTGTTGCGGCTACACCCTGGGTATCTGCAAGAACCGTGCCACCCGCCTCAGCGCAGCGAGACCGACGCGAACCCGAGTTGGGCCCGACGCTTCGCCACAGTCCGGCGAGCGATCGGATAGCCGGCCGCGCTGAGACGATCCGCGAGATGCTGGTCCGACAGCGGGTCGTCGGCCGACTCGAGCAATCTCCGCAGCTCGTAGTCGACGCCTCCGCCGGTCCCGAAGAACCGTGACAGCGGGACCAACCGCTGGTCGGGCAGCAGCGCGTACTTGTCGGCGACGGCCCGGCTCACTGTCGACTCATGCAGATCGAGTGCCGCGGCAACTTCCGCGCGGGTCAGCGGCTCGAGCGCCGCCTCACCCTCCAGCACGAAGCCGCGCTGCCTGTGTACGGCGTACTCCGCGACCCGGCGCAGTGTGTCCCACCGGTCCCGCAGCTGGGCAAGGAACGACTTGGCCCGCGGCACCGACGCGCCACCGCGGCGCACCCGCAGTTTGGTCAGCGCCGGCTCGACCAGCTCTACGACGAACTGATCCTCGTCGACCCGCACCACCACATCGGGCACGGCGTACGACGTCACCGTCGGCGCATTGCCGTCGAACGCCGGGTACGGCCGCAGCTTGTCCCTGATCAGGTCAAGCACCCACCGGACATCACACCGCCGTACCCCAAGCGACGAGGCGATCGAGGCGAACCGGCCGCGAGCCAGGTCGGCGAGATGGTCTCGGATGACCGCTCGCGCGATCCGGATCCGGTCGTCCTCCAACTCAAGTGCATCCAGCTGCAAAAGCAGGCACTCGTTCACGCTCGTCGCTCCCACACCGGGCGGCGCACAGCGTCGTACGATCGCCAGCACCTTCGCCACCGCGCTCGCGGGAACGCCCAGTTCAGCCGCGAACTGCGCGACCGGCCGGTCCAGCAGACCGTGATGGTCGAGGCTGTCGACCAGGTACTCCGCGATCACGCCATCGGCCGCGGAGACCTCCAGGCGGACAGCTCTGAGCAGTCCAATCGTGTCCGGCTCGGTCTCCGCCGACTCGGTGGATGCGAACTCGGGCAGGTAAGCACTCGGGCCAGCCTGATGCGAGCACACTGGGCAACGACTTCGCCAGGAACCGCGGCAGATCGGGCAATCGCCCGGCTCCACGCGTTCGAGCGCGTCGTTCGCACTCAGCTCATCCGCCACCACCGACTGCAGCGACGCGTACGGCAACATCAGCATCTCGCCGAACGCCACCAGTGCCGGCGACACCTCGAGCCCGAACCTCGGCACCATCGAAAGTTCAAACGTCAAAGACATCTGTGACCACTCCCCCTGAGACCAGCGCCCCCACAAGTCCCTGCAAGAAGCGTGCCAGCCACAAGCCCGCACCGCCACGCCTCGGGCCAGGGAAACTGCTTGCCTCAGGCAACTTACTGGGCAGTGACCGACACAAGCCCTAGGATCGGGTAGCGCGTCCGATGGCGGACAGATGTGTCACCCACATGGAATGGAGCCTGTGTGATCGACGACGGTGAAGAGATTCCGCTGCTTGGCGGCGATGTGACCGTGGGCCTGGTCCGGGTCGGCGACACGGTACGACGGCCACCCGGCGAGCGGGACGAGCTCGTCCGGGACGTGCTCCGGCACCTGGAGTCGGTCGGCTTCACCGGCGCACCGCGGTTCCTCGGCGTCGACTCCGCCGGCCGGCAGACCCTCTCGTACATCGAAGGCGAGGTCGCCGGCCGTCCGTGGCCCGAGTGGATCGCGGACGAGGAGCGGATGATCTCGATCGCCCGGCTGATCCGGGCGTACCACAACGCGGTCGAGAGCTTCGGGATCCCGACGAATCTGCCCGCGCCGATCGAGCCGGCCGGTCTGCCGGATCTCGCCGATCCGCCGGAGCTGGTCGGGCACCAGGACATCACGCCGGAGAACGTGGTCTTTCGCGACGGCCGCGCGTACGCCCTGATCGACTTCGACCTCCTGCGCCCGGTCAGCCGGGCCCGCGAGCTCGTCAATCTGATGCTGTGGTGGGGGCCGTTCGGAGCCGACGACGATCTCGATCCGTTGATGCGCGGGCTGGACCAGCCGCGTCGGTGCCGGCTGATCGCGGACACCTACGATCTGGCACTCGAGGACCGGAAGCGGCTGATGGAGCTGGCGATCGGGCTGAACGAGCGGGCCTGGCACACGATGAAGTACCGCGCGGAGACCCTGGGCGGCGGCTGGCAGCGGATGTGGAGCGAGGGAATCGGCGACACGATCAAGCATCGCCAGGTCTGGCTCGAGGCGAACGCCGACTCCCTCACCACCGCGCTGATCAGCTGACGGCGACCACTTCCTCCTCCTCGACCGGCGCGGGCGTCTTGTCCCGGAGGAGGACGAAGGCCAGCACCGCGGATCCCAGTACGGCGATCGCGCTCGCGATGAACGTGCCGGACATCGCGTGCGCGAAGGTGGTCTTGGCCACCTGAGCGAGAGCGCTGTCGCCCGTACTCGCGGCGACCGACAGGGCCTCACCGATCGAGCCACGCGCCGCCTCCGGCGTACCCGGAGGCATGTTGTCGGTGAAGTTGTTGGCCAGGATGCTGCCGAGGATCGCGATACCGAGCGCGGCGCCGGCCTGCTGGACGGTGTCGTTCAGGGCCGAGCCGACCCCCGCGTGCTCGTGCGGCACCGCACCCATCAGCGCCGCGGTCGCGGCCGGCTGGGCCAGACCCGCGCCGATGCCGAACACACCGAGCGCGATCGCCACCATGCCGAAGCCGTCGTCCGCCGAGAGGGTCGACATCACCCAGAACCCGGCCGCCAGTCCGATCAGGCCGAGCACGGTCATCGGCCGGTTGCCGATCTTCTGGCCGAGGGTGGCACCGACGCCGTTGACGAGGATGACCGCGACCGCCATCGGGATCATCGCCAGGCCGGCTTCGGTCGGCGTGAACCCGAGCACGAACTGCATGTACTGCGTCAGCGCCAGGATCAAGCCACCGTTCGCGATCTGCAGCAGTACCAGCGACAGGCTGCCGCCACTGAAGTTCCGGTCCCGGAACAGGTGCAGCGGGACCATCGGCACCTCGGTCCGCAACTCCCAGCCGACGAAGGCGGCCAGGCTCGCCACGGCAACAGCCAGCATCGGCCAGGACACCCCATGCTCGGGCAGTTCGATGATCACCCAGACCAGCGAGACCAGACCCACCATCGAGAGCACCGCACCGAGCGGATCGGGCTTGCGCCAGGGCGCCTTCGACTCCGGCATCAGGATCACCGCGGCGGCGATCGCGATCACGACGACCGGCACGTTGATCAGGAACACCGAACCCCACCAGAACTTCGCGATCAGCGCACCACCCAGCACCGGCCCACCGATCAGGCCGACCATCAGCACCGAACTCCAGATCGACATCGCCTTGCGGCGCTCGTCGTCGTCGAAGACCGTGATCAGCACCGACAGCGTGCTCGGCATCACGATCGCGCCGCCGATGCCCATCAGGACACGGCCGGCGATCAGCGTCTCCGGACTTCCGGCGTACGTCGCCACGAGTGAGGCCAGACCGAAGATCGCCAGGCCGACGATCATCACCTTCTTGCGTCCGTACCGGTCGGACAGGCTGCCGGCGGTGAGCAGCAGGCCGGCGAAGACCAGGATGTAACTGGCCACGATCCACTGGATCTCCTGGGCGGTCGCACCCAGGTCCTCGGTCAGCACCGGGATGGCCACGTTGAGCACACCGTTGTCCAGCACCAGGACCAGGGTGCTCAGGCAGAGCACGATCAGAATCAGCCAGCGACGCGGATGACGAGCGGTCATCACGCACCTCCTCAGTCGTTGATTGAACGGTGTGCAGTTTGCTTGAACAGTGTGCAATGCTAATTGCACGGTGGTCAAGTCCTGCACGGTGTTCATGAAACGGCTACAGTGAAGGCCGACGAGGAGGTTGTTGATGGCGACCGAGGAGTACGCGTCCGTCTGGACCCGGCCCAAGCGCGGCCGGCGACGTGAGCAGCCGGCGCTCAGCCAGGAGCAGATCGTGGCCGAGGCCCTCAAGCTGCTGGACGCCGACGGCCTGGAGGCGCTCTCCATGCGCAAACTCGGCGCCAAGCTCGGCGCGGTTGCCACCGCCGTCTACTGGCACGTCGCCAACAAGGAGGAGCTCGTCGAGCTCGTCGTCGACGAGGTGTACGCCGAGATCGAGGTCCCGGAGGTCGCCGAGGCGGCCGGCTGGCGGGCCGCGGCGGAGTCGTCCGCGCGCAGCATGCGGGACATGATCGTGCGCCACCCGTGGGTCGCGCCCACGCTGGCCGAGGTCGGGATGAACTACCTCGGCCCGAACCTGATGCGCGTCTCCGACCAGCTGCTCGGCGTCTACCAGGCCGCCGGCTTCGAGCTGACCGAGGCCGACAACGCCTCCAAGACCGTGCTCGGTTACGTCATCGGTGTCGCGTCGGTCGAGGCGGCGACGATCAGCAAGCTCAACCGCAGCGGCAAGACCTGGGCCGACTGGCGGGCAGCGGTGTGGCCGGCCGCGGTGCAGGCGGCCGAGCCGTTCCCCCGGATGCGAGCCCTGTACGCCGCGTACGACAACGCCGACCTGGAAGCGGGTTCGGAAGACGCCTTCAGCTACGGCCTGAACCGGATCCTCGACGGTCTCGAAGCCCGGCTGGCCTGATCGCTGCCTAGACTCCATCCATGCCCGAGGACGCGCAGGCGATCAGCGATACCCAAGACGCGATCTACGTGTCAGACATCCAGCCTTCGTCCGCTGGTGATGCTCCCCGGGCGGCCGGAGAGCGCCGGAGCGGGCGGACGAGCGAGTCGCGCGGCGAAGAGCGCCAGGAGGCCCGGGGGCGTTCCGGCCCGAGCGCAACCGAGGTCCCGGTCAAACGCAGCGAGCGCACGGCCGCCCGGCGCGAGGAAACCGGTGCCGACGCAGCCGACGACCCCGCCCTCGATGACGGCATCGCCGCCGAGGACGCCGCCATTCCGCCCGGCCGACGACCCCAGCTGGTGCGCGATCGGGCCCGGGGCCTCGGCCAGGGCACCCGCCAGTCCCCGTCCCGCGGACCCAAGACCCCAGGACCCCGCGGCCTCTGACAAGACGGCCCAAGATGTGACCCTGACCGAAGATGTGGCCCTGGGCAACTAATGCCCAGGGCCACCTTCGGTTCTAACGGGAAATGGTCACCTCGGAGCCGAGCCGCGCGGACTCGTAGATCCCCGACAGCATCCGCGCCATCTCGAGCCCGTGCTCGGCGGTGGCGTCCGCCGGGACCTCCCGGCGGCAGATCTGCAGGAAGTGGTCGATCTGGTTGGCGAACCCGACCGCGAAGTCGAAGCCGAGCGAGTCGATCTGCGGCTGCATGTGCAGCAGGGTGTCGTGCCGCTCGGTGATCATCAGCAGCTCGGGCTCGATCTCCGCCCCACCCTTGGAGCCGTGGATCTTCACGCTCGTCGAGTTCCGGGCGTGCAGCGAGTACGACGTGTCCACGTCGAGAACCGCCCCACCCTCGAACCGGATCTGCGCGGTCGCATAGTCCTCGACGTTGTTCACCCGCGTCTCGGACGCGGCCCGGTACCGGGTCAGGTGCTGGATGTTGTCGCGGGCACCGAGCTTGGAGAACGTCGCACCCGACACCGAGACCGGCGCGGGCATTCCCATCAGGTACCAGCACAGGTCGATGATGTGGACACCGAGGTCGATCAGCGGACCGCCTCCGGAGACAGCCACGTCACCGAACCAGCCACCCGGGTTGCCGGCGGCCCGGATGATCGTGGCCCGCGCGGCGTAGATGTCGCCGAACTCGCCCTCGTCCAGGAACCGCTTGGTGACCAGGGCGTTCGGAGCGAACCGCCGTACGTAGCCGATCTGCAGTGCCTGCCCGGTCTCCTTGGTCGCCCGGACCAGTGCCTCGGCCTCGGCGACGTTCACCGACATCGGCTTCTCGACCAGGACGTCCTTGCCGGCCCGCAGCGCCGCCTCGGCGAACTTGGCGTGCAGGAAGTTCGGCACGCAGATGCTCACCGCGTCGACGGTGTCGTCGGCCAGGATCTCCTCGACGACGTCGGTCGCCCTCGGGACTCCGAACTTGTCGGCCTGCGCCTTGGCGCGGGTTTGGTCGATGTCGCACACGGCGACCAGTTCGGCCTGCGGATTCTTCTGGTAGGACAGCAGGTGCTGGGTGGCGATGGAGCCCACCCCGATGACAGCAATTCGGGTCGTCATGTCAGGCGGCCTCCGCCAGTCGCAGGATGTTGTTGAGCGAGCGCTCGATCGCGTTCAGGGGCGACTCCAGGCCCTCGAACTCCAGGCTCACCGGTACGTCGGGCTTGGTGTTGACCAGCGCCAGTAGACCGGCCAGGTCCAGGTCACCGTGCCCGGAGATCGTGCCGAGCAGGTAGTCGCCGGCCAGCGTCTTCAGCCAGCCGTCGCCGGCGGACCGGCGGATGTGGAAGTCCTTCACGCCCACGGAGGCGGCGATGTCGATCAGTCCGGCCGCGGTCTTCCCCGGCACCTCGCCGACGCAGAGACCGTTGCCGAGGTCGAGCGTGACCCGGAAGTTCGGGCGGTCCACGGCGTGCACGAGCCGGGCCAGCCGGTCGCTGCCGTTCATGAAGAAGCCGTGGTTCTCGATTGTCGACACGATGCCCAGCTCCGCGGCGTGGTCGGCGACCGCACGGCAGCCTTCCACCACCTGCGCGAACGTCGACTCGAACTCCCCCGGGTCCTGTTCCCGCCATGACCACGGCGCGACGTCATGCCGGAAGACGCTGGCGCCGAACCGGTGCGCGACGTCCAACTGCCGGCGAAGGCGGTCGATCTCCTTCTCCTCCGCCGCCCGCAGGTCACCGCTGACCAGGTAGTTCACGATCGGTACGCCGATGTCCTCGGCATGCTTGGCCGTGTCGCGGACGACCTCGTCGTGCTCCAGGTAGTACTCGCCGTCCATTGCGGCGATCTCGATGTGCCCGGCCGGCGATGCCTTGATCCAGTCCAGGACAGCGATCAGGTCCATCTCGCCGCTCGTCATGAGCGAGCGGAAACAGTACGAGCTGACTCCGAGCTTCACTTGGTGGTCCTCTCCAGGGAATGAGGGATGTCGTGCGTGATCCGGGTCCACGGACTGGGGAAACCGTGGACCTGGTAGATGCCGGAACTGAAATGGTCGAACGCAGTGCCGACCGCCCCGAGCACCACTGCCTCGCGGCCCAGGGCCGACGAGACGAACGGTGGACGCTCGGGGAAGACCAACTCCTTCTCGACCGCGGCCTCGAGCGGACGCAGCAGTACGTCGCTCTCCGGCGGGAGCCCACCCCGCACGACCACGATCTCGGGATCGACGACCAGCAGCACCGTCGCGACGCGTACGGCGATCTGTGCGCAGAAGTCCTCGATCTCCGCCTGGGCATCCGCGTCACCGGCAGCGGCTGCCCGCAGGACAGCCTCACCGGTCGGCTGCGACGTCCAGGTCAGCTGCCCGCGCTGCGCGTTCCGCGTCCAGCGCATCCCGCGTTGCGCACCGAGTTCGCCGGCGAGGCGGTGGCGTCCTTGCCGGATGACGCCGTTCAGCACGATCGAGACGGACAGGCGGTGACCGATCTGGAGGTAGACGACGTCGGAGTACCCGCGGCCGGCGCCGCCACGTTGCTCGGCCAGCGCCGCCAGCTTGATGTCGTTGTCGACGGCAACCGGACGGCCCAGGTCCTGGGAGACGAGGTCCGCGACCGGCAGGCCGACCAACTCGGGCAACGCCAGGCTGGCCCGAAGCTGTCCGTTCGTCTCGATCACACCGGGCAGAGCCACACCGATCGCCCGGAGCCGCTCGAGGTCGACCGAGCTCTCCTCCGCCACGGTGTGGATCGCCCGCTGGATCACCGAGACACCACCACGCCGATCCGGCTTCAGCTCGGTGTAGCCGAGCCGGCGGCCGGACAGGTCACAGATGATCGCCCGCGCACCGCGCGGTCCGAGGTCCACGCCGGCCACCAGCCCTGCCTCCCGAGCGAACCGGAAGGCCCGTGCCGGCCGCCCCGGCCCGACAGTCGACGGGTCGGTTGCCACCACCAGACCGGTCTCGAGGAGGTCGTCGAGGACGGCGTGCACGGTGGGTCGCGACAGCCCGGTCTGCTCGCTGATGACGCCGACCGTCTGCGGGTCGTCCGTCCCGGCCAGCAACCGCAGGCAGGCGACCTGATTCGCCGATCGCTCCGCCTGGGCGGCACCTCGCACTGTGTCCATCGCCCCAACCCGTTATGCAACCGGCTTTATTAAAGACCGTAGCAGAATGGTCCGGACGGTGGCAACGAATCTGTTCAGCGCTGCAGGATGGTCCGCTCGACGACCGTCCACGTGGTGGTCGTGAGCAGGTAGAGCCCGGCGGCAAGCGGCACGAATGCGACCGTGAGCAACGTGCCGTACGGCATCAGCCGCGCCAGACCCCGGGTCAACGGAGTCGCGGTCTCGTCGAGCTGACGGAGCTGCAGTCGGGCCGAGAACCACGCGACCACCGCCAGCAAGACCGCGAGTACGACGAACGCCGGGGTGCCGGTGAAGACCGGCCAGTGCAGGCCGAGCGGTGCGCCGAGAAGGCTCCCGCTGATCAGCTGGTTCGACTCCCCCGCCACGACCGCGCGGGAGAACAGCGTGTACATCAACCAGAAGAACGGCAGTTGCGCGAGGGTCGGCAGGAATCCGGCGAAGAGCGTCGTACCCGACTCCGCCTGCAGCCTGGCGATCTCGCGCTGCAGCCGCTCCGGATCACCACGATGGCGATCACTGAGCTTCTTCACCTGCGGCATCAACTCGGCGCGGGCACGCGTCCCGCGATGAGCCCGCACGCTGAGCGGGACGAGACAGAGTCGTACGACGAGAGTGCACAAGACGATCGCGATCACGGCGGCGAAGCTGCCGGTCAGCGGTTGGATGGCGGTGACGAGGGATGTGAGCACGTGATAGGCACCGGCGACCGGTGCCTCCAGGAAAGAAGGCACAGCAAGACTCCACGAGTGAGAAGGAACGGGTAGCGAGGAAGTCCGCTACCGTCCAGGTGCTCGTGGACGTGGCCGGCCGGCGGCGTCCGGATCACAGAGCCGGAGAAAGACGGTCTGCTCGGCGCGATCGCGCAGGGAACTCGCCCGCGCGAGCAGCGGCGCCGCCGCGGGTGCCGACGTACGGGCGACGAGGAGCAGAGTGAACAGCAAGGCCGCCGCCGTGAGAACGGCGGCGGCCAGAGTTGCCGTATCCAGAACAGGCATCACCAGCGCGACCGCGCCCGCGAATGCCTGCCCCAGCATCATCAGTCCAGGTAATCCCGCAGGACCTGCGAGCGGGACGGGTGCCGCAGCTTCGACATCGTCTTCGACTCGATCTGCCGGATCCGCTCCCGGGTCACGCCGTACACCTTGCCGATCTCGTCCAGCGTCTTCGGCTGGCCGTCGGTCAGGCCGAAGCGCATCGAGACCACACCGGCCTCGCGCTCGGACAGCGTGTCGAGAACCGCGTGCAGCTGCTCCTGCAGCAACGTGAACGAGACCGCCTCGGCCGGAACGATCGCCTCGGAGTCCTCGATCAGGTCGCCGAACTCGGAGTCACCGTCCTCACCGAGCGGGGTGTGCAGCGAGATCGGCTCACGGCCGTACTTCTGCACCTCGATGACCTTCTCCGGGGTCATGTCGAGCTCCTTGGCGAGCTCTTCCGGAGTGGGTTCGCGACCGAGGTCCTGCAGCATCTGCCGCTGCACCCGGGCCAGCTTGTTGATGACCTCGACCATGTGGACCGGGATCCGGATGGTCCGGGCCTGGTCTGCCATCGCGCGGGTGATCGCCTGCCGGATCCACCAGGTGGCGTACGTCGAGAACTTGTAGCCCTTGGTGTAGTCGAACTTCTCGACCGCACGGATCAGACCGAGGTTGCCCTCCTGGATCAGGTCCAGGAACAGCATCCCGCGGCCGGTGTAGCGCTTGGCCAACGACACCACCAGGCGCAGGTTGGCCTCGAGCAGGTGGTTCTTCGCCCGGCGGCCGTCCTCGGAGATCCACTCGTACTCGTCGCGGACCTTCTCCTTGAGCTTGGCGGCCTCGTCACCGATCTGCTCCTCGGCGAACAGGCCGGCCTCGATCCGCTTGGCGAGCTCGACCTCCTGCTCCGCGTTCAGCAGCGGGACCTTGCCGATCTGCTTCAGGTAGTCCTTGACCGGGTCCGCGGTGGCACCGGCGACCATCACCTGCTGCTCGGGCTCGTCGGTCTCGTCGGCCTCGGAGACGACGAAGCCCTCGTCCTCGGTGAGCTCCTTCTCCAGCGGCTTGACCGCGTCCGGGCTGAAGTCCGCCTCGTCCACGTCGTCCAGCGCGCGCGGCTTGCCGGTCTTCGGGTCGATCGCCAGACCAGCCTCGGAAACGGCCTTCTTCGCCGGCGCCTTCTTGGCGGCGGCCTTCTTCGCGGCGGGGATACCGTCCTCCTTGGTGCCGGCGGCCTTGGCCGCAGCCTTCTTCACGGCCGCCTTCTTGGCAGCTGGTTCGGTCACTCGGGCGCTGGTCCTCGGAGCCGTGCTGCGGGCGGTGGCGGCCACGGCCCGGGCTGACTCGGCGGGAAGATTCTCGGACGAGCTGGACGACACGAATTACCTCTCGTCTGACGCAGGGTTTGTACGGCGGTACGACGTTGTGGGACTGATGGTGGTGCCATAAGTACTGCGAGTCTTTTGGGAACGACTGTTCGCCGCTGCTCGCTGGTCAGGCGGCGGCAACACTACATTGTAATCCGCGAACCAAGCCCAGGCGTCGCGCGACCCCCCGAACGACACACACAGGCCCCCACCGCGTGGGTGTCCCCGCGCAGGTAGAGGCCTGATCGTGATCGTGTCAGCGTTCGTCGGTTGCCCTATCCGTTGCGAGTCTGCCGCAGCGGCCGCGCCACCACGCGCTGCCGCACCAGCTGTTGTTCCTGTTTGAACTGCCGCACCTTCACCAACGATGCCACGTCGATCACGTCCGCGACGGACTTGTACGCGCCGTCCTCGCCGTACGGCTCGGACGCCTCACGCCAGCCGCGCGGGCGGACCTTGAGCTGCTTGCCGAGCAGCGCGACGAAGATCTTCGCCTTCTGCGCGCCGAACCCCGGCAGGGCCGACAGCCTGGCCAGCAGGTCGTCCCCAGACTTCACATCGGACCAGAGCCCCGAAGCGTTACCGCTGTACTCCTCGTCGAGGTGCTTGGCCAGCGTCTGGATCCGGGCGGCCATCGCGGTCGGGAACCGGTGCACGGCCGGCGGGCCGGCCACCACCTCCACGAACGCGTCCGGGTCGTAGTGCGCGACCGTGGCCGGGTCGAACGGACCGTCCATTCGTTGCGCGATCGAGACCGGGCCCGCGAACGCGCGCTCCATCGGAATCTGCTGGTCCAGCAACATCCCCACCAGCAGGGCGAAAGGATCTCTGCTCAGCATGTCGTCGGCGTCGGGCTGCTGTGCGAGGCACAGCTTCTTGCTGCGTGTCGAAGTCACCTCAGTCCTCCCCTTCTTCGGCTTTCACAGCCAGCACGGGACACGGCGCATCGAGCAGCACCCGCTGGGCGTTGCTGCCGAGGATGAGTTTGCCGACCGGGGACCGGCGCCGAAGGCCGATCACGATGAACTCCGCGTGCACCTGCTCGGCGACGGCCACCAGGTCCTCCGCCGGATCGAGTCCACGCACCAGTTGCCGCACCTCGTAGGGCACGCCGGTCGAGTCGAGTTGTTCCCGTACTTCCGTCAGTGCGGCGTCGCTCGCCGCGGCCTCATCGCTGTCGAAGCTGCGTCCGCCCCGATGCGAGTTCACCACCACCAGCTTGGCGTCTCGAAGCGTTGCTTCTTCCGCCGCCCGCCGAAGGGCCGCACGGCCCTCCGCCTTCGGCACGTAACCCACGACGATGGTCGTCATCGCCCTGCCTCACCTCCGGGTGTCGTGTCGACCCGTCTCGAACGATACTGCTCCCGACCGTGGTCGGCATCCGCTGCCTTTACACCTGTTGTGTCGCGGCGGTGACGGTCAGCTGATCCTGGCGCGGTGGCCCCAGTACTACCCGCGACAGTTCTGTCTAACCTTCCGGTGCGCACACCTTTGCAGGGCTGTCACCCAACGCGCCACCCCTGTAGTCCGGGTCGTTATCGAACTCGTCGACCCAGTTGCCTTGGGCAAGGTCGCCCTCAGTACCCGGGATGTACGCACGGTTCCGCCCCAGAGACCCCGGTTCCGTGCGCACTGTCCATCGTTGTCGAAAATAACTAACCGGTTCAGTCCACCGGCCACTCGTGCACAGGCGTGTTCTCGTGCATGTGATCGCTGTAGCGGCGAAGCATTCCACGCAGCGCGTCGCGCCGGTCGTGCGATCCCTTTGTATACAGTCGATGAAACTCATCGGCCTGCCACGACGCTCCGTTGCGGTTCGTCAGGCAACGCTGCTCGATGATTCCCAGCAGCCGATCACGCACCGCAGTATCGACTCCCCACGCGTCGAGACCGCTGGAAGCCAATGGCAGAAGGCGTCTTAGCACAAGCTCGGTCGCGCGCGCCGTACCGACACCCGGCCAGAACACCTCGGCGTCGATACCGTTCTTGGCCGCCTCGTGGAAGTTCTCCTCGGCCGCACTGAACGACATCTGCGACCAGATCGGCCGCTCGTCATCGGCGAGTGCGCGGACGAGTCCGAAGTAGAACGCACCGTTCGCGATCGTGTCGACAACTGTCGGTCCCGCGGGCAGTACGCGATTCTCCACGCGCAGATGGGGTTTCTCCCGGACAACGTCGTACACAGGCCGGTTCCAGCGATAGATCGTCCCGTTGTGCAACCGCAACTCCGAAAGGGCCGGCGTGTCCCCGCGATCGAGAACGGCGATCGGATCCTCCTCGGACGTCACAGGGAGCAACGCCGGGTAGTAGCGCGAGTTCTCCTCGAAGAGGTCGAAGATCGAGGTGATCCATCGTTCACCGAACCAAACCCGCGGCCGGACGCCCTGGGTTTTCAGTTCGTGCGTCCGCGTGTCGGCGGCCTGCTCGAACAACGCGATGCGCGTTTCGCGCAGTAGCTCCTTACCGAACAGGAACGGCGAGTTCGCACCGATCGCGAGTTGTACGCCGGAGATCGCCTGCGCGGCGTTCCAGTACCGGGGGAAGGCCTCCGGTGTCACCTGCAGATGGAACTGCGTCGACGTACACGCGGCCTCGGGCACGATGCTGTCCGCGGTCACCTGCAACCGCTCGATGCCGTCGATGGAGATCTGCACGTCCTCGCCGCGGGCGGCGAAGATCTGATCGTTGAGCAAGGCGTAGCGCGGGTTAGTGCTGAGTGCCTCGCGATGGATGTGCTCGGTCAGCAGCGTCGGCAGGATGCCGACCACCACCATCGACGACCCGGTCCGGGCCGCCTTCTCCTCGGCCGCGTTCAGGCTGTCGCGGATGTTGGCTTCCATCGTGTCCAGCCCGATGCCGTCGATCTGCCCGGGCGGGACGTTGATCTCGATGTTGAACTGGCCGAGCTCGGTCTGGAACGCGTCGTCCTCGATCGCGCTCAGCACCTCGGAGTTCTTGAACGCCGGGTCGTACTTCTCGTCGACCAGGTTCAGTTCGATCTCGATCCCCGTCATCGGCCGCTCGGGCGCGAACCGGGCCTCGCGCAGCATCCGCGCGAAGGCGTCCAGATTGCGATGGACCTGATTGCGGAACGCGGTCCGGTCTGCCCGGGTGAACTCGACCCGGTCGACTTCCTCACCCATTGCGCCTCCCCTAGGTGGCTACTGGCCTCAGTGTGCCTGAAGGTGCCCATCGATGGGGTGCGCAATCGCGTGGTGGGATCCGAACCGCCGGATCAGTCGGGGTAAACGTCCGGGTCCGCCGAAACGGCCGGCGGCGTGCGCCGGGGCAACGAGAGGTCCGAGTGAGCGGCCTCGGCCAGGTCGCGGCACCGCGCGAAGCCGATCCCACCGGACGCCTGGGCGTACTCGATCAACGACCGCAGCGCGAGCAGCCGGCTCGGGCGGCCGGACAGGAACGGGTGCAGGCACAGGTTGAACAGGCAGCGGTAGTGCCGCATCGCGTCGAGCTCCGCCGTCCACATCTCCAGCACTTTGCGCGGCGACTCGATGACGGACCCGATCTGCGGCGACGGCAGGTACGCGTACTGCTCCCAGTCGTCCAGCGACCAATGCACCGGCAACTCCGCGATCGACCGGTCCGCGACCTCGAGCAAATACGGCCGGTCGTCGCCCATCAAGGACGAGTCGTAGGCCAGGCCGTGCTCGGCGATCAGCTCGAGCGTGACCCGGGTGGCGTCCCACAGCGCGGCCCGGTGCCCGCGGATCTCGATGCCTTGCGCAACGAACACGTCCAGCGCACGTTCGAAGTCGGCCCGCTCCTCGGCCGCGCTGAGCGTGGTCGGCGCCCGATGGCTGTACGAGTGATGCGCGACCTCGTGGCCGTGCTCCACGATCGTCGCCGCCAGCCCCGGCCGCTGTTCAGCCACCCAGCCCGGAACGAAGAACGTCGCGGGTACGCCGAGCTCTGCCAGCAGCTCCAGGATCCGGGGTACGCCGACGTCCGGGCCGTACGCCTGGTGCGACATCGTCATCAGATGGTCCGCGTAGCGCCGGCCGGCGGCCAGGATCGGCGTCTCCGCATCGACGTCGAAGGTCAGCGTGACGACGGCCTGCGCCCCGCCGTGCCACGTCGGGCTCGTCATGACCGGTCAGTCTGCCACTGCTTCGCGTTGGCCAGCGTCGCCGCCGGCTGGAGCATCCCGTGATCGAACCGCTCGAGCCGATCGTCGTTCGCGAGCCGCCGGGGCAGGTCGGGATTCGCCAATGCGCCGCGCCCGATCGAGACCAGGTCAGCGTGGCCGTCGGTGAGAATCCGGTCGGCCTGGTCCGGGTCGTGCATGCCACCGTTCGCGATCACCGGCAGACCGCTGACCTTGCGGGCGAGACCGGTGATCGTCTGGCCGCCCTGCAGTCGCGCGGTCTCGAGCCAGTCCCGGCCCTCGCTGGCGATGTGCAGGTAGTCGATGCCCTGAGCGGCCAGCCGCTCGAAGATGATCCCGGCATCGTAGGTGCCGCCCGGCCAGCGGTACTCGAAGTCGTTCACCTTGGTCTGCGACAGCCGCACGCCGACGATGAAGCCGGCCGGCGTCGCGCGGACGATCGCGTCGGCAACCTCGGCCGTCAGCCGGATCCGGTGCGCGACCGGTCCGCCGTACTGGTCCGTGCGCTGGTTCGTGTAGAGCGTCAGGAACTGGTCGAGGAGATAGCCGTTGGCGCCGTGGATCTCCACACCGTCGAAGCCCGCCTCGTGAGCCCGGACCGCGGCCGCGGCGAAGTTCTCGATCACCTGGTCGATCTCACCAGCGGTCAGTGCCCTCGGCATCGGCCACGGTCCCTGTCCGCCGTACTCGGGCAGCATCTGGCCGAGCGGCTGGACAGCGGACGGACCGACCAACTCGGAGCGGTGCGGATTGCCCTGCGAGATCGCGCCCGCGTGCATCAACTGGGCGACGATCGGCCGACCGGCCGCGTGGACCCGGCGAACGACCTCCCGCCAGCCCGCCACCTGGGCCGGCGTGCTGAGCCCCGGCTGGTTCAGATAACCCTGGCTGTACGACGAGTCGGGATACGTCCCCTCGGTGATCACCAGGCCGAACCCGCCCTCGGCGAACCCGGCGTAGTAGTCGGCCATCTCGGTCGTCGGTACGCCGTCCGGCGTCGCGGAGACCCGGGTCATCGGCGCGACGGCGAATCTGTTCGCCAGTTCGACAGCACCGAGTCGGGCCGGTCGCAGGGCGGGGTGGACATCAGTCGTGGTCAGCTCCATACCTGAACTTCAGCAGCGATCGCGGCGGGCAGCGATGGATCAACCCACAAGATGCACCGCCCTTGCTGGATGATCGTCCACTGAACGCCGCGCTGCCGCCTGCTTGGGTGGAGCCATGCAGACAGTCGCTCGTACTCCAGTGCCCGCCCGGACCGGACGGGCCGTCCAGGTTCGGCGGGGTGATCACGTCCGCGTCGTCGACATCGCGGGCGGGCAGGTCGGCGACCTCTTCGCGTACGTCGCCTCGCCGTCGGGAGTCACCACCGAGCACCTGAGCGCCGCGCACACCAGGACCGCGACGAGCCGGCTCTTCCCGGCCATCGGCGAAGCCTTCACGACTGACCTGCGTCGCCCGATCCTCACCTTGGTCAAGGACACTTCGCCCGGTCGGCACGACCTGCTCATCGCGGCCTGTGACGACGCCCGGTACGCCGATCTCGGCGTACCGGATCATCCGTCCTGCGCGCGGAACCTGCGCGACGCGCTCAGTGTCCGGGTCGACGTCGTACCGCAGCCCGTGAACGTCTTCATGCAGGTGCCGGTCCGCGCCGACGGCACTCTGGACTGGTTGCCCGCGGCCACGGCTCCGGGTGACTCGATCACCTTCCGGGCCGAGCTCGACTGTGTCGTCATGGTGTCCGCCTGCCCGCAGGATCTGACCGTCATCAACGGTGCCCGGCCGACCGGTCTGGCCATCGACGTCCTGCGCTGACGATTACCCGGCCCCGGCCAGGTCGTCCGCCTCGAGGGCCAGGTAGAGGTCCACCCGGTCGTCCGTCCGCGCGACATCGCGGCCGGTGAGCTCGGTGATCTTCGCGAGCCGGTTCCGCAAGGTGTTCACGTGCACGTACAGCGCGGTGGCGGTCGCGGCGAACTGGCCGTCGTACCTCAGGAACGCGCGCAGCGTGGTTTCGAGCTCGCCGTCACGCAGCCTGTCATGCTCGCGCAGCGGGCCGAGCACGCCACTCGCGAATCCACGCAACGTGGCCGGGTCCTGCAGCCCGAGCAGCAATCGGTGCGTGCCCAGTTCCCGGAACGATGCGACCGCCTGCCCGCCCCGCCGGCGCCGAAGCACCTGGCATGCCTCCCGGGACTGCACGAGGGGTTGCCGCAACTCCCCCGCCGACGTCGCGATGTCGCCGAGCCCGATGACGGGCCGCCGGTCGGGGAACCGCTGTCGAACCGCGGCGCACAGGGCCTCGGCCAGCTCCTCGAGATCCTGCCGGGGCTGCTGCAGGACCGCGACCACGTCCTGGCTGCCGCCCGCGACGACGACCGCCAGGCCGTGGGTCAGGAAGAACTCGCCGATCGTCTCCGACAACCCGGGCACCGTCGATTCGGCGCCTTCGGCGAACGCGACCGTGAGCACCGCCAGCCGGCCCGAGGGATCCACCCCGAACGACCGGAGCCGGTCGGGCACCTCGGCGGCACGCTGGGCACCCGACAGGATCATGTCCAGCAGCTCGCTCGCGAACCGCAACTCGATCGCCTGGATCGCCTGCTGCTTGGCCACCTCGAGACTGAGGAAGCGGGCCGCCTGGTCGAGGGCGTCCTGCTGCGCCTTCGTCAGCGCGGTGACCGGCCGCAGACACAAGAGCGCCGCGTCCGTGTCGCCGACCGCACCGACCAGAAACACGGTCGCGCGGCCTTCGGTCCCACCCAGGTCGATCTCGAGCGGCGGCGGATGCCGGGTCAATCCCTCGGCCACCCGGCGGCGTTGGTCCGCTGACAGGTCCACCCCGGAGGACGCAAGCGGTCGCGCCATTCGGTCCACGACGGCCAGCGGTACGTCGTGCTCGCGCCGCAGGACCGCCAGGACGCCGGAGGCACCCGCGCCGTGCGAGATCGCCGACGCCAGCGCGTCGCCCCGCCGGACCATGCCGACCAGAGCCTCGCGGCGCTCGTCGGCCCGGAGCGTGGAAGCGGCCTCGGTCACGGCGGTGAACGGCACGGTAATCGAGATCTCGGCCAGCGGCAGCTGCTCGTGCCGGCAGGCCTCGATCAGGTCCGACGGTGTCACCGGCGTCGCCTCGCGCAGGCCGAAGACGAGGCCGGCGGCTCCCGCCTGCCGGACGCCGGCCGCGAAGGCGCCCGCGGTGGTCTCCCCCTGCCAGAGTCCGTTGGTCAGGACGATCTCGCCCGCCCGCACGTACGGCGAGGGGTCGGGCAGCTCGGTGCTGTGCACCCATAAGGCTTCCCGGTCGAGCGCACCGTCCGGGCCGGGGACCAGCAGGCGCAGTTCGAGCGCGGGATCGCCGATCAGGGCCGCGAGGGTCAGCATGAGGTGAACCTATCCAGCCGGCACCGGGTACACGATGAAGTGGTCGCTCTCGATCCGGGACGGGTCCGGGCCGGCCTCCTCGAGCACCTCGGCCAGCTCACTCAGTACGCCGGCATCGAGTTCCAGCTCGTGTTCGTCCGGGTGCTTGTCCGCACCCATCTCGAAGTCGCGGCCGGGTTCGCGGGTCAGCTCGATGTGCGCGCCGAGGATCCACTCGACCGGATTGCCCGCGGCAACGAACTCCGCCAGCCGGGTCATGCTCGCCCGGAACGCGGTCCAGTCGAAGACGTACAACCGGCCCGGGTACAGCGAGTCCCCGCTGAACAGCACCTTCGACGTCCGGTCGTAGACGGCGATGTGGGAGGCGTGGTGTCCCGGGATCGGGATGATGTCGAGCACCCGGCCGCCGAGATCGAGCTGGACCACGTCGTTCGGCCAGTCCGCGATCCCGAAGTACGTCGCCACGTCCTCCGCCGACTTGCCGACCACCTCGTCGAACTCGCCGTCGCCGCCCACATGGTCCCCGTGGCTGTGCGTGTGCGCGACGATCAACCGCTGACCGTCGAGCAGACTCTCGACCACCGGCCGCAGGGTCGCGTGGCCGGTGCCGGTGTCGAGCAACAGCGCCCGTTCGGAGCCGAGCAGCAAGTAGATGAACGGTCCCTCGAAGTTGGTCCGGAGCGACTGCCGGATGATCGCCGTACGGTCGTCGTACCAATGGATCTGGTGGTCATGCGAGAAGAACCATCCGTTTCATCCGGCCACCTTTCCCGGGCCGCTCAGCCCGTCGCGACCGGATTCGGTCACGACCGAAGCCCTCCACCCACC